>NZ_AP019536.1:964726-1286301 GCF_018324385.1 Ferrigenium kumadai
CGACCGCCATATCGTCGATGCGGTCAATAGTTGCAAGGAAGTGAGCACTTTCATCCCAGCACTGGCTTATACCTTCGCGCGCAATCCCGCCGAGGTGGTGGTGGGGCACGAGGAGCGCGCGGCAGGCGAATCCAAGTATTCGCTCTACAGCCTGATCCGTCTCAACTTCGACCTGATGACCAGTTTCTCGCTGGTGCCGTTGCAGATGTTCTCCATGATGGGGATGCTGATCTCGGTATTCTCCGGCCTGTTCTTCGTGTTCCTGGCGATACGCCGCTTGGTGATCGGCCCTGAAGCGGAAGGCCTGTTCACCCTGTTCGCATTGATGTTCTTCCTGATCGGCATCGCTCTGTTCGGCATCGGTTTGCTGGGTGAATACATCGGACGAATTTACCAGCAGGTGCGCCACCGGCCGCGCTACCTGATTGAGGCAGTTCTGGAGGAGCAGGAGAAGGGCAAGGGCAGGCGAGTGAAGAGTTCGCAGGCTGACGTAGTTGCGGGAGAGGTCAATCCCTTCGCCGTTGCCGAACCGAAAAAGAGAAAAGCCAAGGCCGCCGACGAAACAGCGCATCCATCTTTGTTCTCGGACGCGCAGGAATGAGCCGAGCGGTTGTATTCGCCTACCATAACGTAGGATACCGTTGCTTGAATGTGCTGCTGGCGCACGGCGTGGACGTGGCGCTGGTGGTGACGCACCGCGACAATCCTAATGAGAACATCTGGTTCGATAGCGTGCAGAAACTGGCCGAGTTGCACGGCATTCCGGTGATCACGCCGGACAATCCGAACGTGCCGGAAGTGGTGGGGCAGATTGCTGCACTGCAACCTGATTTCTTCTTCTCCTTCTACTACCGCGAGATGCTGAAAGCGCCGCTGCTGGCGATTCCCAAGCAGGGCGCGCTGAACATGCACGGTTCGCTGCTGCCGAAATATCGCGGGCGTGTACCGGTGAATTGGGCGATAATCCGCGGCGAGACGGAAACGGGCGCAACGCTGCATTACATGACCGAGAAGCCGGACAACGGCGACATCGTGGCGCAACAGGCCGTGCCCATCCTTCCCGACGATACTGCGCATGAGGTGTTCCAGAAGGTGACGGTGGCGGCAGAGATCGCGTTGAACGATGTGCTGCCCGCATTGCTGACGGGCAAGGCTCAAGCAGTGAAACAGGATTTGAGCAAGGGCGCCTACTTCGGTGGCCGTAGGCCGGAGGATGGCGTCATCGACTGGTCGCAGTCCGCGCAGCAGATACACAACCTGGTGCGCGCGGTGGCGCCCCCCTATCCGGGAGCGACGACTAAACTGTTGGGCAAACCCATGCGCATTCTGCAGACGCTGGTGACGAAATGCACGGCAGCGGGCGAGGAACAGCCCGCCTTTTATGTGAAGGAAGGCAAGGCGTACGCGATCTGCGGTAGCGGTGTGTTGCGCGTGGTGCGCTTCGAGCTGGATGGTGTCGAGATGAGCGCGGTGGAGTTCGCCGCAGAGCATGGCAACGCAAGATTTGAATTTAATTGTTAAGGAAACGGTAATGAAAAAGGTATTGATCCTCGGCGTGAACGGCTTCATCGGTCACCATCTGTCCAACCGCATCTTGGCCACCACCGACTGGGAAGTCTATGGCATGGACATGAGCACCGACCGCATCTCCGACCTGATCGGCAAGCCGCGTTTCCATTTCTTCGAGGGCGATATCACCATCAATAAAGAGTGGGTCGAATACCACGTCAAGAAGTGTGACGTGATCCTGCCGCTGGTGGCGATCGCCACGCCGTCCACTTACGTGAAGCAACCGCTGCGCGTGTTCGAGCTGGACTTCGAAGCCAACCTGCCCATCGTGCGTGCTGCCGTGAAGTACAACAAACATCTGGTGTTCCCGTCGACTTCCGAAGTCTACGGCATGTGCCACGATGAAGAATTCGACCCGGACAATTCCGAACTGATCTGCGGCCCGATCAACAAGCCGCGCTGGATCTACTCCAACTCCAAGCAGCTGATGGACCGCGTGATCTGGGGCTACGGCATGCAGGATAACCTGAACTTCACCCTGTTCCGTCCATTCAACTGGATCGGTGCCGGCCTGGATTCCATCAATACGCCGAAGGAAGGCAGCTCGCGCGTGGTGACCCAGTTCCTCGGCCACATCATCCGAGGCGAGAACATCAGCCTGGTCGACGGCGGCCACCAGAAACGCGCCTTCACCTACATCGACGACGGCATCGACGCGCTGATGAAGATCATCGAGAACAAGAACGGCGTGGCCACCGGCAAGATCTACAACATCGGCAATCCGACCAACAACTACGCCATCCGCGACCTGGCCGACATGATGCTGAAGCTGGCGAACGAGTACGCCGAGTACAAGGATTCCGCCAAGAAGGTGAAGATCGTCGAAACGACTTCCGCCGCTTACTACGGCAAGGGCTATCAGGACGTGCAGAACCGCGTGCCGAAGATCACCAACACCTGCGAAGAACTGGGCTGGAAACCGACCACCACCATGGCCGACACACTGCGCAAGATTTTCGACGCCTACCGCAACCAGATCGCCGAGGCGCGCGGCCTGGTGGATTAATTTGTAGGGGCGCGATTTATCGCGGCCCGGTCACTATAGGGCGTGATGAATCACGCCCCTACCGTATATGAAACAACTCGCCCTCAAAGTCGACGTCGATACCTATCGCGGTACCCGGGAAGGGGTGCCGCGCCTGGTGGAAGTGCTGAAGCGCCATAACGCGCAAGCAACCTTCTTCTTTTCCCTCGGGCCGGACCATACCGGACGCGCAATCAAGCGCGTGTTTCGTCCCGGCTTCCTTGGTAAGGTGTCGCGTACCTCGGTGGTCGAGCATTACGGTATCAAGACGCTGTTGTATGGCACCTTGTTGCTGGGGCCGGATATCGGCAGGAAATGTGCCGACATCATGCGATCGGTGCGCGACGAAGGCTTTGAGACCGGCATACATTGCTACGACCATATCCGCTGGCAGGATAACGTGGCTGGCAAGGATGCCGTGTGGACCGAGCGTGAACTACGGCTTGCGGTGGAACGCTATGTCGAGATCTTCGGCGAGGCGCCGCATGCCCATGCAGCAGCCGGCTGGCAGATGAATCGCCACGCGCTGCGCATGATGCAGCGCCTCGGCTTCGATTACAGTTCGGACACTCGCGGCACACAACCTTTCATTCCGACCTGGAATGCCGAGATCATCGCCTGCCCCCAACTGCCTACCACCTTGCCGACGCTGGACGAACTCGTCGGGTGTGACGGCATTACGCCGGAAAACGTGGCACAGCATGTGCTGGCGCTGACGGGCAACCCCTCCGCGACAGGCCATGTATACACCCTGCATGCCGAACTGGAAGGCGGCAAGTGGATGCCGGCATTCGAGCAACTGCTGCAAGGCTGGCAGGCGCAGGGCTACGAGCTGGTGTCGATGCGCCAGTATCTGCAGGGGCTGGATGCAGGTGCGTTGCCGCGCCGTGAAGTCGCCCTGCGCGAGATAGAGGGACGCAGCGGAACACTGGCGGTCTCGCTCTAGACATATAGCGCATCACCGCATTCGCAGGTATATTGGCACCCAACTACAGGCGGGGTGCGATATGTCTGATAACAAGGAACTGGAACGTTGGGTCTCGGTGCTTTCCCGTGCGGACTTGCCGGTGCTGAAACAGACCGCGCGCGACCTTGCCGAGTTGCGCGAGGACGAGGACAGGCTCACGGCGGGTTCCATCGCCAATGTCATCGCCCGCGATCCCATGATGACCGTCAAGCTGCTGCGCTATCTCCAGCAGCACAAGCACCGGGTGCAAACCGCCGAAGTCGTCCAGGTCGAGCAGGCCCTGCTGATGCTGGGGGTCGAACCTTTCTTTAATAACGTCTCGCCTCAGCCCGTGGCGGAAGAGATGCTCAGGTCGCACATCGTGGCGCTGCCGCCGATGCTACGTGTCATCCACCGTTCCCATCGAGCCTCCGAATATGCCAAGGACTGGGCGGTGCGCCTGCGCGACCTGCATTACGAAGAGGTACGCATCGCCGCACTGCTGCATGACATCAGCGAAATATTGATGTGGTGCTTCGCGCCGGACCAGATGCTGAAGATTCGCGACATGCAGCAGAAAGACAAGGCGCTGCGCAGCCGCGATGTCCAGCAGCAAGTGCTGGGCTTCGCGCTGGCCGATCTGCAAAAAGAACTGGCCCTGCAATGGGGCTTGCCTGAACTGCTGCTGATCCTGATGAACGACTCCAGCGCCAACCAGCCGCGCGTGCGCAACGTGGTGCTGGCGGTCAATCTGGCGCGCCACTCGGCCAACGGCTGGGATGACGCCGCCCTGCCGGACGACTACAAGGATATCGGTGAACTGTTGCGTATTCCCGCTGCCCAAGTGATGGTGATGCTGGAGGCTGAGGCGGGCATCGCCTGCGACCTCAGCAATCCGCACTGAATTTTTTCGTTTTACCCGTTGGGGGGGGCTGCCGGGTTGAGCGTTGATTCGTGGAGGGAAATATGGGAACTACGCCTGTATGGCGGCTGGACTGGGACGAGAGTCTGAGTATGTGCATTCCCGAGATCGATAGCGAACACAGACGCTTCATTCGCCTGGTCAATGACCTGAACGAGGCTATCGTGGATCGACTGGGGCGGGCCGAGATACAGAAAAGGATGCAGCGTATTCTGGATGACGCTGTTGAACATTTTGCCCATGAAGAGGCGTTGTTCAGGAAGTGGCACTACCCCAATGCCGAAGAGCATGCGATGAAACATGCCGCCGTGACCCAGGCGTTGCACGACATCATGAGTCAATTCAACCACGACGGTTCGGAGTACGAGTGGGTTTCCGCCGGACTGAAAGTAAAACAGGCGCTGGTCGACCACCTGTTAAACGAGGATATGAAGTACCGCGACTACTGCTGCATCAAACGTGAACTAACGGAAGCGCGGTGCGAGCAGTGCCCGAGCCGGAAAGCGTCCGATCAGCCGGATCAGGTTGCCGGTTAGGCGGCAACCGTCGCATGTTTCGCCAGAGCCGACTTAGTCCTTGCCGAACAAATCACGACTAAAAACCTTGCCAGCCACGTCCCGGATATCGTCGGTGATGCGGTTGGCAACGATGATGTCGGCCTCTTTCTTGAACTGCGCCAGGTCGTTCACCACTCTGGAGTGGAAAAAGTCCGGCTCCTTGAGCGCGGGTTCATAGACGATGACCTCGATGCCCTTTGCCTTGATGCGTTTCATGATGCCCTGGATGCTGGAAGAGCGGAAGTTGTCTGACCCGCTCTTCATGACTAGGCGGTGAATGCCGACCACCTTCGGGTTGCGCTTGATGATGCTTTCCGCAATGAAATCCTTGCGCGTCGTGTTGGACTCGACGATGGCGTGGATCAGGTTTTGCGGGACGTCCCGGTAATTGGCCAGAAGTTGTTTCGTGTCCTTGGGCAGGCAGTAGCCGCCGTAGCCGAACGACGGGTTGTTGTAGTGATCGCCGATTCGCGGATCGAGGCTTACCCCCTGAATGATCTGCCGCGTATCCAGCCCGTGGGTCGCGGCATAAGTGTCGAGTTCGTTGAAGTAGGCCACGCGCATGGCGAGGTAGGTGTTGGCGAAGAGCTTGATCGCTTCGGCCTCGGTCGAGTCGGTAAACAGGGTCGGGATGTCACGCTTGACTGCGCCTTGCTTCAGCAGATTCGCGAAGATCTCCGCGCGCTTGGAGCGTTCGCCGACAACGATGCGAGAGGGATGCAGGTTGTCATACAGCGCCCGGCCTTCGCGCAGGAACTCCGGCGAGAAGATCAGATTGTCGCACTTGAATCTGGCACGGGCATTGACCGTGTATCCGACCGGAATGGTGGACTTGATTACCATCACTGCCTGCGGGTTGATGCTCAGGACATCCTGAATGACCGCCTCGATCGAACGGGTGTTGAAGTAGTTGGTGTCGGGGTCGTAGTCCGTCGGCGTGGCGATGATGACATAGTCTGCCCCGGCGTAGGCTTCGCGCTTGTCCAGCGTGGCCTTGAAGTTGAGCGTCTTGTGCTGCAGGTAATCCTCGATCTCTACATCTTCGATGGGGGATTGCTTGCGATTGAGCATCTCGACCTTTTCAGGGACGATATCGAGAGCAACGACTTCGTTATGCTGGGCAAGCAGAATGGCGTTGGAAAGGCCTACGTAACCGGTACCGGCAATGGCGATCTTCATGGATTGAACGTTAGCGCGCTATAAAAATTATGGCGCGCATTATGCCGCAGAATGAGCAAGGGCGTCAGCCGCCTACACGCTGGCCAGCGCCCGCTGGATCTTCATATCGGCCTCGCGGGCCAGTTCTGTGAGCTTTGCGTCGCCGAGGATGTGCATCATGCCCGACGGGGCGGCGAGCTCCACCGAGATCCTGCCAGGCGCGATCTCGCGGATCACCGCGTTGCATGGCAACAGGCTCGCGACGTCACTATTCGCGGTGTAGGCCTCGTAGGCCAGCATGGGATTGCACGCGCCGAGGATCACCGTCGGGACGATGTCCTTGCCGGTCTTCTCCTTGATCTTGCTGTGCATGTCGATGCGCGTCAGGATGCCGAAACCTTCGGCGCCCAGCGCCCTGGTGGTGCGCTCGACGGCATGGTCGACGGTATCCGCGATCTCGCGTTTGAAATTGATGGCGGTCATGGTGTCCTCCTTTCGTTAGAAGTGGGCGATTCTCGCCTGTTCAATGGTATGTACGACACGTTGAAAGAGATCCGGTTGCAGGCAATCCAGTTCGACGTTGTCCGGCATCGAGCGCAGCCAGGTGAGTTGACGTTTCGCCAACTGACGCGTGGCGGCGATGCCGGTCTCCTGCAGCTGGCCTTCGTCGATCTCGCCGTCGATGTACTGCCAGGCCTGGCGGTAGCCGACGCAGCGCATCGAGGGCAGGTCGTGGTGCAAGGGGTATTTGCCGCGCAGCGCTCGCACTTCTTCGATCAGGCCATCCTTGAGCATCTGCTGGAAGCGCACGGCGATGCGTTGGTGCAGCGTGCTGCGCTCGCTTGGTACCAGCGCGATGGACAGGATGTCGTAAGGAAGCTCGTGCTGCGTCTGCTGTTTCAGCAGTTCCGACATCGGCTGACCGCTGAGGCGGTAGATCTCCATCGCGCGCTGGATGCGCTGTGTGTCGGTGGGAGCGAGGCGCGCGGCTGTTTCTGCATCCACTTCGGCGAGCCGGCGGTGCAGGTGCACGATGCCGTGCTGCGCGATCTCGGCGTCGAGTTCGGCGCGCACGGCGGCATCGGCCTGCGGCAGCGGGCTCAGGCCCTCGCGTAGCGCTTTGAAGTACAGCATGGTGCCGCCTACCAGCAGCGGTATCTTGCCGCGCGCGGTGATGTCCGCTATCAGCCGTAACGCATCGTGGCGGAAGGCGGCGGCGGAATAGGCCTCGGTGGGATTGATGATGTCGATCAGGTGGTGCGGCGCACGGGCGAGGGTGGCGGCATCCGGCTTTGCTGTGCCGATGTCCATGTCGCGATACACCAGCGCGGAATCCACGCTGATGAGTTCCACCGGCAGGCGTTGCGCGAGTTCAACCGCCACGCCGGTCTTGCCGCTGGCGGTGGGGCCCATGAGGAAAATGGCTGGGGGCTGAGTCTTCATGTAGGAGTACCCCCTGCGTGCGATTGATCTTCCCAGTCGCGAGCTGGGTTCGCTCCTGCTGTGGATTGGGTTGTCGGATGGTTCAGATTCATGCCAAATCGCTATCTCGTGTCTCATGGATGAGCAGCGCGGCAACCAGGCTGATCGCTGCGGCGGCGGAGATATAGCCGCCCACCCAGGCCAGTCCACCATGCTGCACCAGTTGCTGCGCTATATAGGGCGCGAGCGATGCGCCGAGGATGCCGCCCAGGTTGTAGGCCGCGCCCGCGCCGGTGTAGCGCACGGCCGTGGGGAACAGTTCCGGCAGCAAGGCGCCCATCGGCACGAAGGTCGCGCCCATCAGGAACAGCTCGATGGAGAGGAACGCGGTGATCAATATCGGCGAGCCGCTACCCAGCATCGGTTCCATCAGGAATCCGGACAGTAGTGCCGCGCTGCCCGCTATGAGCAGCACCGGACGGCGGCCATAGCGGTCGCCCCCCAATGCTGCAAGCGGCGTGGCTGCGGCCATGAAGAGGACGGCCACACACAGCATGCCGAGGAACTGCGGACGCGGGATGCCGAGCGTGGCGACGCCGTAGCTCAGCGAGAACACCGTGGTGATGTAGAACAAGGCGTAGCACACCACCATCAGCAATGCGCCCAGGATCAGCGGCTTTGCGTGGTGCGCGAACAGTTGCGCCAGCGGCAGTTTCACCGGCTGATGCGACTGCCGTGCCTTGGTGAACACGGGCGTCTCCGCGAGCTTGAGGCGCACATAGAGGCCGATGACCACCAGCACCGCGCTGGCGAGGAAGGGGATGCGCCAGCCCCATTCGCGAAACTGCACATCGTCGAGCGTATTCGCGAGCAGGAGGAAGCTGCCGACCGCGAACAGAAAGCCGACGGGCGGCCCCAGTTGCGGAAACATGCCGAACCAGCCGCGTCGGCCTTCAGGTGCGTATTCCGCCGCCAGCAAGGCTGCGCCGCCCCACTCACCACCCAGCCCGATGCCCTGCCCGAAGCGCAGCAGGCACAGCAGCGCGGGTGCGACCCAGCCGACCATCTCGTAGCTCGGCAGCACGCCGATCAGCATGGTGGAGATGCCCATCACCAGCAGCGAGGCAACCAGCGTCGTCTTGCGCCCGACCCGGTCGCCGAAATGCCCGAACAGCAGCGCGCCGAACGGACGGGCGATGAAGGCGATGCCGAAGGTGAGGAAGGCGTTCAGCGCCTGCACCGCCGGATCGCTGTTGGGGAAGAACACCGGGCCGATCACCAACGCCACCGCGAGGCCGTAGATGTAGAAATCGTAGAACTCGATGGCGGTGCCGATGAAGCTGGCGAAGGCGATGCGCGTGGTCGAGATCATGCGGCTACTTTCCGCGCATGAACATCTTGTCCAGATCGCTCATGGTCATCTGGAACCAGGTCGGGCGGCCGTGATTGCACTGGCCGGCGCGCTCAGTCTGTTCCATCTCGCGCAGCAGCGCGTTCATCTCGGTGATGCTCAGGCTATGGTTGGCTCGTACCGCCGCATGGCAGGCGAGGGTGGCGAGCAATTCGTTGCGCCGCTCGGTGAGCGCGCGCGAGGCGCCGTATTCGCGCAGTTCGCGCAGCACCTCGAATGCCACTGCCTCGGCTTCGGACTGCTTCAGCATCACCGGCATGGCGCGCAGCGCGAGCTGGGTGGGCGACAGCGGCGCGAGCTCGAAGCCAAGTTGATGCAGTGCGTCCTGGTTCGCCTCGACGGTGGCGATATCCAGCGGCTCGGCATAGAAGGTGACCGGGACCAGCAGCGGCTGCGTGGCGATGCGTTCGGCATCCAGCGCGGCCTTCAGCTTCTCGTAGACGATGCGTTCGTGCGCGGCGTGCATGTCCACCACGATCAGCCCCTGTGTGTTCTGCGCGAGGATGTAGATGCCGGAGAGCTGGCCGATTGCGTAGCCTAGCGGGTGTTCCGTTTCTTGTAGGATGGGTGGAGCGGAGCGATACCCATCGTTTGTTTGAGCCAATGGGTGATGGGTATCGCTATGCTCCACCCATCCTACGTTGTCTTTCTCCGTTTGTGCTTCCCACAGCCGGTAGGTCGCTTGCTGCTGGGCTGCGCCGAACCCGATGTTCTGCTGTTGCGGCCGGTAAGGAGACGGCATAGGGGCGGGTTGGAAACCCGCCCCTATGGAACTCTGTGCATCGGCCGCATCCGGTTCGCCGACGGATGCTGGAATCGACAGCGCCTCATGCAAGGTGTGGAAAATGAACTGGTGGATGCCCTGGCTTTCGCGGAAGCGCACCTCGCTCTTGGCCGGGTGCACGTTCACGTCCACCTGCTCCGGCGGCATGTCGAGGAACAGCACGAAGGCGGGGTGGCGCTGGTGGTGCAGGATGTCCTGGTAGGCCTGGCGCAACGCATGGCTGGCGACCTTGTCGCGCACGAAGCGGCCGTTGACGAAGAAGTACTGCGCGTCGCGCGTGCCGCGCGAATACGCGGGCAGGGCGGCCAAGCCCTGCAGCGACAAGTTCGCAACCTGCCGTTCCACCGTCACGGCGGCATGGCCGAACTCGTCGCCGAGTATGGCGGCGATGCGCGCTGCGATGGGCTGCGCTGGCAGCTGCCAGACGGCCTTGCCGTTGTGTTGCAGCGAGAAGGCAGCGTCGGGGCGCGACAGCGCGATGCGCTTGAAAGTCTCTTCGCAGTGGGCGAATTCGGTGGAGTCGGATTTCAGGAATTTGCGCCGCGCCGGAGTATTGAAATATAACTCGCGCAGTTCCACCGTGGTGCCCTGCGGCTGGCTGGAGGGAACGGGCTCGCTGATGCGTCCGTCTATCGCCTCGACCTTCCAGCCGTGTGTGTCCTGTGCCGTGCGGCTGGAGAGTGCCAGTTGCGCTACCGCGGCCATGCTGGCCAGCGCCTCGCCGCGGAAACCCATGCTGTCGACACGCTGCAGGTCGTCGAGGCTGGCGATCTTGCTGGTGGCATGGCGCATCAGCGCCAGCGGCAGTTCTTCTTTTGCGATGCCCTTGCCGTTGTCGCGCACTCTCAGCAGTTTCACGCCGCCGCCTTCGAGCTGCACCGCGATGTCGGTCGCGCCCGCGTCGAGGCTGTTTTCCATCAGTTCTTTCAGTGCGGAGGCGGGACGCTCGATCACTTCGCCGGCGGCAATCTGGTTGATCAGCAGGTCGGGCAGCAGGCGGATGGAGGAAGACATAGGGCGAAGCGTAGCGGGAAATCAGGATGGGATTATAGTGGTTTTATGTCGTGCGATTATCGGTATAATTCTCGGTTTAATTCCAAGCGCCCCCGTATGCAAGCCGGCTGCAGGGGCAACAAGAAAGTCAAGGAGAGATTCATGCGTATAGGCATTCCTGCGGAGACGCGCGCAGGCGAGAAGCGGGTCGCGACGGTGCCGGAGGCTGTGGAGAAGCTCATCAAGTTGGGCTTCCAGGTCGTGGTCGAGTCCGGCGCCGGAGACGGGTCGAATTTCAGTGACGAGGCCTACCGTGCGGCAGGCGCCGAAATCATCCAGGGCGCCCCCCAGTTGTGGGCTGCCTCCGACATCGTGTTCAAGATGAATGCCCCGACAAGCGAGGAGGTTGGCCTGATGCGCGAAGGCGGCGCCCTGATCGGCTTTGTCTGGCCTGCGCAAAATCCGGAATTGATGAACCAGCTCGCCGCCAGGAAGGCGACCGTGCTGGCTATGGACTGCCTGCCGCGCCAGCTTTCCCGTGCACAGAAGATGGACGCCCTGACCTCGCAGGCCGGCGTGGCCGGTTACCGGGCTGTCATCGAGGCCGCCAACGTGTTTGGGCGCTTCTTCAATGGCCAGATCACGGCCGCGGGCAAGGTTCCGCCGGCCAAGGTCTTCATCGCGGGTGCCGGCGTGGCCGGTCTCGCTGCGATCGGCGCTGCCGCAGGCTTGGGCGCCGTCGTGCGCGCCAACGATACCCGCGCCGAAGTGGCCGATCAGGTCAAATCGCTGGGCGGCGAATTCGTGAAAGTCGATTATGAGGAAGAGGGTTCCGGCGGCGGCGGCTACGCCAAGGTGATGAGCGAGGGCTTCCAGCAGGCGCAGCGCGAGATGTACGCGAAGCAGGCTAGGGAAGTGGACATCATCATCACGACTGCGCTGATTCCCGGCAAGCCTGCGCCCAGACTCATCACCGCCGAGATGGTGCAGAGCATGAAGCCCGGCAGCGTCATCGTCGACATGGCGGCGGAGCGGGGCGGCAATTGCGAACTGACCGAGCCGGGCAAGGTGGTGGTGAAGCACGGTGTGACCATCGTCGGTTACACCGATCTGAACAGCCGTCTGGCCAGACAGTCATCCACGCTGTATGCGAACAACCTGCTTCGCCTGACAGAGGAGTTGTGCAAGACCAAGGACGGCATCATCAACGTCAACATGGAAGACGATGCCATCCGAGGTCTGACGGTGATCAAGAACGGTGAAGTTACCTGGCCGGCGCCTGCGCCGAAATTGCCGGCCCCAGCGGCCAAACCTGCTGCGGCCAAGCCTGTCGCCGCGCCTGCCGCTCATGGTCACGGTGGCGGTGCACCTGTTGCGGCAGGAAAGGTGGCTGCGATGTTCGGTGCCGCCGCACTGCTGTTCCTGCTCATCGGTGCTTACGCGCCCGCCGCGTTCCTTGGGCACTTCACGGTGTTCGTGCTCGCCTGCTTCGTCGGTTATATGGTGGTTTGGAATGTCACCCCGGCGCTACACACCCCCTTGATGAGTGTCACCAATGCGATCAGCAGCATCATTGTCATCGGCGCGCTGGTGCAGATCGCGCCGCCGCAGGTGTTCGGGCTGGATCGTCCGGAGGGATGGATACGCGGGTTGGCGGTGGTGGCCATCGCGCTCACTGCGGTCAATATGCTCGGTGGCTTTGCCGTGACCCGGCGCATGCTGTCGATGTTCCGCAAATAAGGATAGATAAATATGTCTGCAAGCTTGGCAACTGTTTCTTATATTGGTGCAATCATTCTGTTCATCCTCAGCCTGGGCGGCCTGTCCAGTCCTGAGTCTTCGCGTCGCGGCAATCTCTACGGCATGATCGGCATGACGATCGCCGTGCTGGCGACGGTGTTCGGTCCCCGTGTTTCGATGGCTGGGATTCCCTGGATCATAGCCGCGATGGTGGTGGGAGGCAGCGTCGGACTCTATGCAGCGCGCAAGGTGCAAATGACACAGATGCCCGAACTGGTCGCGCTGATGCACAGTCTGGTCGGTCTCGCTGCCTGTCTGGTCGGTTTCGCCAATTACATCGACCCGATGGCGGCTCTGAATCTGTCCAGTGCCGAAAAAGCGATCCACGAGATCGAGGTCTATCTCGGCATCCTGATCGGCGCGGTGACCCTCTCCGGCTCCCTCATCGCTTTCGGCAAGCTGTCGGGCAAGATCGGCGGCAAGCCGCTGCTGCTGCCGGGACGCCACTTCCTGAACCTGCTGGGCCTGCTGGTCGTCATCGCGTTCGGCTGGCAGTTCCTGCACGCCGAAACCATCAGTGCGGGCATGATCGCACTGGCCGTGATGACAGTGATCGCATTGCTGTTCGGCATCCACATGGTGATGGCCATCGGCGGCGCCGACATGCCGGTGGTGGTGTCCATGCTGAACAGCTACTCCGGCTGGGCGGCAGCGGCAACCGGCTTCATGCTGAACAACGACCTCCTGATCGTCACCGGTGCGCTGGTGGGATCCAGCGGTGCTATCCTTTCCTACATCATGTGCCGCGCGATGAACCGCAACTTCATCAGCGTTATTGCAGGCGGATTCGGCACTGGAGGTGGCAAGCCGGCCAAGGCCGGCGGTGATGCGCAACCGGCCGGCGAAGTGGTCGCCATCAGTGCGGCAGAGACGGCAGAGCTGCTCAGCTCCGCCAAGAACGTCATCATCGTGCCGGGATACGGCATGGCCGTAGCCCAGGCCCAGCACGCGGTCTACGAGATCACCCAGTTGCTGCGCGAGAGGGGCGTCAACGTGCGCTTCGGCATCCATCCGGTGGCCGGCCGCATGCCCGGCCACATGAACGTGCTGCTGGCCGAAGCCAGGGTGCCTTACGACATCGTGATGGAGATGGATGAAATAAACGGGGACTTCCCGGATACCGATGTCGCAATCGTGATCGGTGCCAACGACATCGTGAACCCGGCCGCCCAGGAAGAGCCCGGCAGCCCCATCGCCGGCATGCCGGTGCTGGAAGTCTGGAAGGCCAAGACCTCCATCATGATGAAGCGCAGCATGGCGAGCGGCTATGCGGGCGTGGACAATCCGCTGTTCTACAAGGAGAACAACCGCATGTTGTTCGGCGATGCCAAGAAGACGCTGGAAGAGGTCCTGGTCGCGCTGAAAGCCTAGCGGGGATAACCGGAAGTGTTGAACTACAGCCGCACTCACGTACTGCATATCGCGGTACTCAGTGCGGTTTATTTTTTGGCGGCCAAGCTGGGGCTTGCACTGGCCCTGGTGTACAACACCGTTACCCTGTTCTGGCCGCCTTCCGGCATTGCCCTGGCTGCGCTGCTGATATTCGGTTGGCGGGTCTTTCCCGCCATCGCCATCGGTGAGTTCCTCGCCAGCCTGACGATGGGGTTGCCGCTTTCCAGCCTGGCTGGCATTTCCTGCGGCAATGCGCTGGAGGGGCTGCTCGGCTATTACCTGTTGCGCCACCGCTTCGGTTTCGACGAAGGGCTGCATACCCTGCGCGATGTCGCTCTGCTGTTCGTATTCGGTGCGCTGCTCAGTCCCCTGGTGGCTGCTGTGAACGGCGCTTGGTGGATCAAGTATGCCATCGGCGGTTCCTGGGGCGACTATCTGCATATCCTGCAATACTGGTGGATGGGCGATGCGCTCGGCATCGCGCTGTTCACGCCGTTGGTCCTGGCATGGCTGCGCGGCGGCGCCATCGAGTGGACGAAAGAGCGTGTGCAGCGCGCGGTGCTGGTGGCTGTGGTGCTGGTGACTGCCAGTTTGCTGATATTTTCAGATTTGGAAAACCGCTTGCTGGAACTCGGCCTGTTCTTTCCCATCCTGATCTGGGTCGCGCTCAATTTCAACCTCCGCTTCACCAGCCTTGCCCTGACGCTGGTGTTCGTCAGTTCCATTCTCGGTTTACTGGCCTTGGGCGACCTGCATGCCGACAGGATGGATGTGCTGGTCGATTACGTCTGGCTGTACAACCTGCTGTTCGGGCTGACGGCCATGAGCGTGGCGGTACTGAACGGTCGGCGCGATCGTGTCGAGCAGGCGCTACGGCGGAGCGAAGAAACTCTCAAGCGGGCGCAGGCCGTGGGTGGTGTGGGAAGCTGGCATTTCGACATACGCAAAAAGATGCTGGAGTGGTCAGGCGAGACTTACCGGATCTTCGGTATCAGCAGCGACAAGCCGGTCAACTACGAAATATTCCTGCAGCACGTCCATCCGGAAGACCGCGAGATGGTCGATCTGGCTTGGCGCCATGCCATGAAGGGTATGCCCTATGACGTCGAGCATCGCATATGGGCGGACGGCAAGCTGAAATGGGTGAGGGAGCGCGGCGAGATGACTTTCGATGCTCACCGCCGCGCCGTATCCGGCACCGGCACGGTGCAGGACATCACCGAGTGGAAGACGGCACAAGAAGATATCCAGCGGCTGGCTTACTATGATGTGTTGACCGGTTTGCCGAACCGGACCTTGCTGTATGACCGGCTAAACCAGGCAGTCGCCGCCGCTCACCGCGACAATGACCAGTTCGCCCTGATGTTCCTCGACCTGGATCGCTTCAAATACATCAACGACACGCTGGGCCACCAGGCCGGCGATGAGATGCTCAAAGTGATCGCTACACGTCTGGTTGGCGCGGTACGGGAGGGTGATACCGTGTCCAGGCTGGGAGGCGACGAATTCGTCATCCTGTTGCGCGAGACAGGCGCGGAGGGGGCTTTGTATGTCGCCGAGAAATTGCTCGCGTCAGTTGCGCAATCCTTCGAGGTGAGTGGGACGGTAGTGAGTACTGAGGCCAGCGTCGGCATCAGTCTGTACCCGCACGATGGCGCGGATGTGGAGACCCTCATCAAGCATGCCGATGTGGCGATGTACCACGCCAAGGCGGCAGGCCGCAACAATTTCCAGTTCTATACGGAGCAGATCAACGAGCGCGCCATGTCGCACTTCAACATCGAACGCGACCTGCGCATTGCGCTGGAACAGCGGCAACTCATGGTGTACTACCAGCCGCAGATCAGAATGTCGGACAGGAAGCTGATCGGCTTCGAGGCGCTGCTGAGATGGAATCATCCGCAAAATGGCATGGTGCCTCCTGCCGTGTTCATCCCGGTCGCCGAGGAAAGCGGCCTGATCGTGCCGGTGGGCGAATGGGTCTTGCGCGAAGTGTGTCGCCAGGCGCGCGTCTGGCACGACCAAGGGCTGTCGCCGGTGCCGGTCGCCGTGAACCTTTCCGCTCGCCAGCTCAATGGGGATAGGTTGGTGCGTTTCATGCGCTCGTTGCTGGCCGAAACCAATCTGCCTGAATGGACTCTGGAACTGGAACTGACCGAAAGCATGATGCTGGATGACGAGAAGGCTGCGATGCAGTTCATCGGCGAGATGCGTGCTCTGGGTGTCGCATTGTCGATCGACGACTTCGGTACCGGCTATTCCAGCCTGAGCCACCTGAAAAAACTGCCGCTCGACAAGCTCAAGATCGACCAGTCGTTCGTGCGCGATCTTGCAGTGGATGAGGATGATGCCGCCATCGTGCGCGCCATCATCAGCATGGCGCACGGGCTGGGGCTGACGGTGATCGCCGAAGGGGTGGAAAACGCCCAGCAGATGGAGTTTCTGGAGGTGCTAGGTTGTAACGAGGTTCAGGGCTTCTACTACGCCAAGCCGATGCCTGCAGCCGAGGCAGAGGCATTCATATCACGCCTGCATTGATCCGAAATGTGGCGGCCCCCACGTGCTGCCGGGAGATGAGAGAGCAGAGTCCGCCGCGTGATTAACGCTTGTTGTAAGCGACATGCACCCGCTTGGCTGCTTTGCCGGATGCATACTTTTTGTTCTGGCCGCGCTTCGCCAGCTTGCCCGGGCGGCTATATTTCGTGCGCACCGCCGATTGCACGATGGTGAGCGTCTGTCCTGCCTTGACTTGGCGGATGTGGCCGTTGCGGTTTTTCAGGCTGGCGATACTGACGCGATAGCGGCGCGCTATGCTGGCCAGTGTCTCCCCCTTGCGTACGGTATGACTGAGGGTGCGTGTGCGCTCCTCGGCAATGGGGGAAAGGTGCATATTGAAGGCTGCGAATTCGCTCTCGGTTTCCGCCTCTTCACCGTTGATTGGCACTAGCAGGGTCTGTCCTGTGCTGACCTGGGCGCGGCCGGAGAGGCCGTTCACCGACTTTAGCTTCTCCACGGAAAGGCCGAAGCGCGGCGCCAGATGGTCCAGGCGTTCGCCCTTCTTGGGCTGGTAGGCCTGCCAGCTGACCAGTGGTTTGTCATAGGCTTCTAGGTTGGCGCGGAAGGTCTCCACCTTGTCCATCGGCAGCAGGATCACGTCGCTGTTGTCCTGCAGGATCACCGGACGGTTGTGTGCCGGGTTGAGCGCGGTGAATTCTTCCATCGAGATGTCGGCGAGCTGTGCTGCGAGCTTCACGTCGATGTGCTTGGCGGTCGAAATGGCGGCGAAGTAGGGGGCGTTAGGAATGTCCTGGAGCACCAGGCCAAAGGCGGCCGGGTTGGAGATGATGTTCTTCACCGCCAGCAGTTTCGGCACGTAGTTGCGGGTCTCGTCCGGCATACGAAGACTAGTGTAGTTCACCGGCAGGCCGCGCTTGCGATTGCGCGCCTGCGCGCGCTGCACGGCACCTTCACCCCAGTTGTAGGCGGCCAGCGCCAGTTCCCAGTCGCCGAACATGTCGTGCAGCTTCTGCAGGTAATCGAGGGCGCCGTTGGTTGCGCTGACAACATCGCGGCGGCCGTCGTACCACCAGTTCTGCTGCATGCCGAAATGCTTGCCGGTGGATGGGATGAACTGCCAGATGCCGGATGCGCGGCTGGTGGAGTAGGCGCCGGGATTGAACGCGCTTTCGATCATCGGCAGCAGTGCGATCTCGCTCGGCATGCCGCGCCGCTCCACTTCGCCGGTGATGTAATAAAGATAGCGGCGCGCGCGGTCGGTCATGCGTGCGACATAATCGGGGCGGCTGGCGTACCATTTTTCGTGGTTGGCGATCAGCGGGCTGTCGAGGTCGCGCATAGCGAACCCGCCGCGGATGCGCGTCCACAAGTCCCCCATCGCCTTGTCGTCTTCAGGGATCAGTTCCAGCTTGATGTTGCGCGCGGTCGAAAGCGTCAGAGGGTCGGCCGGGGCTGTCAGCGAAGTGCTGAGGGCGAGTTTCTCTTCGGCGTGAGCTTGTGGGAGGGTGAACGAAGCACTGGCGGCGAGCAGTGCGGAAAAGATTAATCGAATCAATGACACGGGCGCGCCTCCTGCAACTTCAAAAATTCCCGCGATGGTAGCCGAGGTATGTGGTGCGGGTCAATCTGAATAGTAGATGTAAAGTGGGGATTGTGCGTATTTTGCGACGCACAATCCTTCTTGTTTGTGCGGAATTTTGTTATCTATTTGAAATAATAGACAAATTGCTGAATTGAATTGGTTGGGGCGACGGTTTTGACTTCGGTATAACGCCCGCTTGCGCGGGCGAACCTTCGCCACAACACGCCGCATGGCGTGTTGCGGTGGAGACTAACCTTCAGGTTATGTCGTAACCAAACCCCGCCCTCTGTTGTGCTCAGACGGGGTTTTGGCTTCGGCCGCTGCGCTTAACATGGCGCTGACGCACCATGTTAGCCTGCGCCGAAATCCGGCCTGCACAGCTTTGTGGGAAGTGGTGCCCTAGGTTGTTAGCGCACCACTTCTTTTAGCTGTTCCAGAATGGCCGGATTTTCCAGCGTGGATACGTCCTGGGTGATCTCCTCGCCCTTGGCAATAGCACGCAACAGGCGGCGCATGATCTTGCCGGAGCGGGTCTTGGGCAGGTTCTCGCCGAAACGGATCTCGTCGGGCTTGGCAATGGGGCCGATCTCATGGCCGACCCAGTTGCGCAAATCCTCCGCAAGTTTCTTCGCCGCAGCCGCATCGGCAGGACGCGCACCCTTCAGAACGACGAACGCAACCACGGCTTCGCCCTTGATCTCGTGCGGTTTGCCGACGATGGCGGCTTCCGCTACCAGCGGGTTGGCGACCAGCGCGGATTCGATCTCCATCGTGCCCAGGCGGTGGCCGGAGACGTTCAGCACGTCGTCGATGCGCCCCATGATCCAGAAATAGCCGTCTTCATCGCGGTGTGCGGAGTCGCCGGCGAGGTAATAGCCGCGCATCTCGTGAGGGAAGTAGCCTTTCTTGTAGCGCTCCGGGTCACCCCAGATGGTGCGGATCTGCGAGGGGAAGGGACGCTTGATGACGAGGAAGCCGCCATGCTGGTCGAACACTTCGTCGCCATTCTCGTTGACGATGGTGGCCTGGATACCGGGCAGCGGCAGCGTGCAGGTGCCGGGCTTGATCGGCATCGCGCCGGGCAGCGGGGCGATCATGTGGCTGCCAGTTTCGGTCTGCCACCAGGTGTCGACGATGGGGCAGCGCGACTGGCCGACTTCGGTGTAATACCACATCCAGGCTTCCGGGTTGATCGGTTCGCCTACGCTGCCCAGCAGGCGCAGCGAGGACAGGTCGTATTTCCTCGGCAGGTCGCCGCCCAGTTTGATGAGAGAGCGGATCGCGGTCGGGGCGGTATAGAAGGTGGTGACCTTGTGGTCCTGGATCATCTTCCAGAAGCGGCCTGCATCGGGATAGGTCGGCACGCCTTCGAAGATCACTTCGGTCGCGCCCATGGCCAGCGGGCCGTAGGTGACGTAACTGTGGCCGGTGATCCAGCCCACGTCGGCGGTGCACCAGAACACGTCGCTGTCCTTGTAGTCGAAAACCCACTTCATCGACAGCATGGCGCCCAGCAGATATCCGCCGGTGGAGTGCTGCACGCCCTTGGGTTTGCCGGTGGAGCCGGAGGTGTAGAGGATGAACAGCGGATGTTCCGCGCTGACCCATTCGGGTTCGCAGGTTGTGCCTTGGCCGGTGACCAAGTCGTGCCACCAGATGTTGTTGCCGCCCCAGGTCACTTCGCTATTGGTGCGCTGGTAGACGATGACGGAGTGCACGCCTTCGCAGCCGCCCATGCCCAGCGCTTCGTCTACGGCGGGCTTCAGCGGCATCGCCTTGCCGCCGCGGAACTGGCCGTCGGAGGTGATCACGGCGCAGGCCTGGGCATCGGTGATGCGCTCGTGCAGGCTCTTGGAGGAGAAGCCGCCGAATACCACCGAGTGGATCGCGCCGATGCGGGCGCAGGCCTGCATCGCGACCACGGCTTCGATGCTCATCGGCAGATAGATGACGACGCGGTCGCCCTTCTTGATGCCGCGCGACTTCAGGCCATTGGCGAACTGGCAGACGCGCGCGTGCAGGTCGCGATAATTGATCCTGGTCACGGAGCCGTCGTCGGCCTCAAAGATGATCGCTGTCTTTTCCGGCTGTGTGGTGAGGTGTGTGTCGAGGCAGTTGTAGGAAACGTTGAGTTCGCCATCCTCGAACCACTTGTAGAACGGCGCGTTGCTCTCATCCAGCACTTTGGTGAAAGGTTTCTTCCACTGCAGGGTTTCGCGCGCGAGCTTTGCCCAATATCCTTCATAATCCTTTTGCGAAGCATCCACCAGCGCCTGGTAGGCGCTCATGCCGGATACATTCGCCTGCTTGACGAACTCGTCAGAAGGAGTGAATACGCGGGTTTCATGCAAGACAGACTGGATATTGGACATACTGATCTCCTAAACAAATTGATTTATCGTTTTGACTATCGTGACCGTTGGAAAGGTCGAATAATTACCTTTCGGCTAATGTAGGTTTTTTTGGTTCGTGGTGTCAACAACCTGCGCTAAATATTCGCTAAATTTAGCTAATTGACGTTATTTGTGTAAGATTCGCGTAAGGATTTGTTGCGCCTGATTTTGAATTCCGCGAAATGGATTTTTAGCAGGCGGACAACGACTCGGTTTTGAGGGGCGCAGGTTTTGCAGTACAATTGCGCCCCATGACTAAGTACATCTTTATTACCGGCGGCGTTGTCTCTTCCTTGGGTAAGGGTATCGCCGCCGCCTCACTTGCGGCCATCCTTGAGTCGCGTGGCCTCAAAGTTACAATGCTCAAGCTGGATCCGTACATCAACGTCGATCCGGGCACGATGAGCCCGTTCCAGCACGGCGAGGTGTTCGTCACCGAAGACGGTGCCGAGACCGACCTGGATCTGGGACATTACGAGCGCTTCATCTCGGCCAAGATGCGCAAGGCCAACAACTTCACTACCGGCCAGATATATGAGAGCGTGATCCGCAAGGAGCGGCGCGGCGAATATCTGGGCAAGACGGTGCAGGTGATTCCGCACATCACCAACGAGATCCAGGCCTTCGTCGAGCGCGGCGCTGCCGCTTCGCATGACGGCAAGGCGGACGTGGCCATCGTCGAGATCGGCGGCACGGTGGGTGACATCGAATCGCTGCCGTTCCTTGAGGCGGCACGCCAGATGGGGTTGCGCATGGGACGTCACCAGGTCGCCTATGTGCACCTAACGCTGGTTCCCTATATCGCCACTGCGGGCGAGTTGAAGACCAAGCCGACGCAGCACAGCGTGCAGAAGCTGCGCGAGATCGGTATCTTCCCGACCGCCTTGCTGTGCCGCGCCGACCGCCGCATCCCCGACGACGAGCGCGCCAAGATCTCGCTGTTCGCCAACATTCGCGAAGAGGGCGTGATCTCGATGTGGGATGTGGACAGTATCTACAAGATCCCGCAGGTGTTGCACGAGCAGGGGCTGGATCGCATCGTCTGCGAAGAGCTGGCGCTGGATGCGCCGCCCGCCGACCTGTCGGTGTGGCAAAAGCTCGTCGACGCGCAGCAGACCCCGCAGCACCACATCACCATCGGCATGGTCGGGAAGTATGTCGATCTGACCGAGTCCTACAAGTCGTTGATCGAAGCTTTGCGTCATGCCGGGATCCATACCTCGACCAAGGTGGATATCGAATACATCGACTCGGAAGACATCGAAGCATCCGGCATCCAGGGGCTGACGCACTTCGACGCGATCCTGGTGCCCGGCGGTTTCGGCAAGCGCGGCACGGAAGGCAAGATCGCCGCGATCCGCTATGCGCGCGAAAACAAGATCCCGTACCTCGGCATCTGTCTCGGCATGCAGCTCGCCGTGATCGAATATGCGCGCGATGTTGCGGGTATGACGGATGCGAACAGCACCGAATTCAACCTGGAATCCGAACATCCCGTGGTCGCGCTGATCACCGAGTGGCTGGACCGCGACGGCAAGGTGGCCAAGCGCAGCGCCGACTCCGATCTGGGCGGTACCATGCGCCTCGGCTCGCAGCGTTGCCCGATCAAGCCGGGCACCTTGGCGCAGCGCATCTACGGCAACGAAGTGAACGAGCGCCATCGCCATCGCTACGAGGTGAACAACCATTACGTTCCCGCACTGGAAAAGACCGGGCTGATCATCTCCGCGCGTACGCCTTCCGAGGACCTGCCGGAGATGATGGAGTTGCCGCAGTCCACCCATCCGTGGTTCGTCGGCGTGCAGTTCCACCCCGAGTTCACCTCCACGCCGCGCGCCGGACATCCCTTGTTCAAGGCCTTCGTCGAAGCGGCCTTGCAGCACCAGTCCGCAAGCAAGGTGGCCGCATGAAGCTCTGTAATTTCGAAGTCGGGCTGAATCGCCCGCTGTTCCTGATCGCCGGTCCTTGCGTGATCGAGTCTGAGCAGATGGCGCTGGACACCGCCGGTGCACTGAAAGAGATATGCAACGAGCTGAAGCTGCCCTTCATCTACAAGTCCTCCTACGACAAGGCCAACCGCAGTTCCGGCAAGTCGTTCCGCGGCTTCGGGATGGAGCCCGGGCTGAAGATCCTGGAGAAGGTGAAGCAGCAGATCGGCGTGCCGGTGCTGACTGACGTGCATGCCGAGGACGAGATCGCGCCGGCCGCCGCCGTGGTCGACGTGCTGCAGACGCCCGCATTCCTGTGCCGCCAGACCGATTTCATTCAGGCCGTGGCGAAATGCGGCAAGCCGGTGAACATCAAGAAGGGCCAGTTCCTGTCGCCTTGGGATATGCAGAACGTGGTGGAGAAGGCGCGCGACGCGAGCGGCGCCGACAACATCATGGTGTGCGAGCGCGGTGCTTCGTTCGGCTACAACAACCTGGTGTCCGATATGCGCTCGCTGGCGGTGATGCGCAATACCGGCTGCCCAGTGGTGTTCGATGCGACTCACTCGGTGCAGCTGCCGGGCGGGCAGGGCACGGCTTCCGGCGGTCAGCGCGAATTCGTGCCGGTGCTGGCGCGTGCGGCGGTGGCGGCGGGCGTGTCCGGCTTGTTCATGGAGACGCATCCCAATCCGTCCAAGGCATTGTCGGACGGGCCGAACGCATTCCCGCTCGGCCATCTCAAGGCGATGTTGCAGACCTTGATGGCCATCGATGCGACAGTCAAGCAGCAAGGGTTGATCGAAGAAAAAATCGATTTGAGAAACGTTTAGTTAAAACAAACAAGGAAAGAAAAAGATGAGTGCAATTGTTGATGTGATCGCTCGTGAAGTCCTAGATTCTCGCGGCAACCCGACCGTAGAAGCGGACGTGTTGCTGGAATCCGGTGTGATGGGACGCGCTGCAGTGCCGTCCGGTGCATCCACCGGCGAGAAGGAAGCGATCGAACTGCGCGACGGCGACAAGCAGCGCTATCTGGGTAAGGGCGTGCTGAAGGCTGTGGAATTCGTGAACACCGAGATCGCTGAAGCGATCATCGGCCTGGACGCCGCGGAGCAGGCTTTCATCGACCGCACCATGATCGAACTGGACGGCACGGAAAACAAATCGCGCCTGGGCGCGAACGCGATCCTCGCGGTGTCGATGGCCGTGGCGCGCGCCGCCGCTGAAGACAGCGGCCTGCCGCTGTACCGCTACCTCGGCGGTTCCGCCAAGATGCAGATGCCGGTGCCGATGATGAACATCATCAACGGCGGCGCGCACGCCAACAACAACATCGACATGCAGGAATTCATGATCATCCCGGTGGGCGCACCGAGCTTCCGCGAAGCCGTACGCTACGGCGCCGAGGTGTTCCATGCGCTGAAGAAGCTGATCGACGCCAAGGGCATGCCGACCACCGTGGGCGACGAGGGCGGCTTTGCGCCCAACCTGCCGAGCAACGAATCGGCCTTGCAGCTCATCGTCGAAGGCATCGAGGCTGCAGGTTACGTGCCCGGCGCCGACGTGGCGATCGGCGTGGACTGCGCGAGCTCCGAGTTCTACAAGGACGGCCTGTACCATATCGATTCCGAAGGCCTGAAGCTGACTTCCGCGCAATTCGTCGACTATCTCGCAAACTGGGCAGACAAGTACCCGCTGGTGACTATCGAGGACGGCATGAGCGAGCACGACTGGGAAGGCTGGAAGCTGCTGACCGAGCGCCTGGGCAAGAACGTGCAACTGGTGGGCGACGACGTGTTCGTCACCAACCCGAAGATCCTGCGCGAAGGCATCAAGCAGGGCCTGGCCAATTCCATCCTGATCAAGGTCAACCAGATCGGCACGCTGACCGAGACTTTCGAGGCGATCGAAATGGCGAAGCGCGCGGGCTACACCGCGGTGATCTCGCACCGCTCCGGCGAGACCGAAGACACCACCATCGCCGACATCGCCGTGGCGACCAATGTGATGCAGATCAAGACCGGCTCGATGTCGCGTTCCGACCGCATGTCGAAGTACAACCAGCTGCTGCGCATCGAGGAAGATCTGGGCGACACCGCTTCCTATCCGGGACGCGAGGCCTACTACCAGTTGGGCTGATGTGCGCGCAGTCACACTGATACTGGCTGCCCTGCTGCTCCTGTTGCAGTACCCGCTGTGGCTGGGCAAGGGCAGCTGGTTGAAAGTGTGGGACCTCAACCGCCAGGTCGAGGAACAGCGGCAAACCAACCAGCAGACCCAGGCACGCAACGCGTTGCTGGATGCCGAGGTGCGCGACCTCAAACAGGGCACCGAGGCGGTCGAGGAACGCGCCCGCAGTGAGCTTGGCATGGTCAAGCGCGACGAAGTGTTCTTCCAATTCATCGGCAAGCAGCCGCCGGCGGTTTCCGCCGTGGCTGAGGCCAAGCCCGCGAGCCATTAGCCGCGGCTCATTCCGGCGGCATTCGTGGCAACTTCCTCTCCACAACAAATCCTCCATGACGTTTTCGGCTACGCATCGTTTCGCGGTGCGCAGCAGGCCATCGTCGAGCATGTAATAAGCGGCGGCGACGCGCTGGTGCTGATGCCCACCGGCGGCGGCAAGTCGCTGTGCTACCAGATCCCAGCCTTGCTGCGCGATGGCGTCGGCATCGTGGTATCGCCGCTGATCGCGCTGATGCAGGACCAGGTCGATGCGCTCAAGCAGCTCGGCGTGTCGGCGGCCTTCCTCAACTCCAGCCTGGATGCCGATGCCGCGCGAGAGGTGTATCGGCAGATTCATCGCGGCGAGCTGAAGCTGCTGTATGTCGCGCCGGAACGGCTGATGACCGAAGGTTTTCTGAATCTGCTGGAGGGCTTGCAGCAGGAGAGCCGCATCGCGTTGTTTGCCATCGATGAGGCGCATTGCGTGTCACAGTGGGGGCACGACTTCCGCCCCGAGTACCGCGCGCTGACGGTGCTGCACGAGCGCTTTCCCGAGGTGCCGCGCATCGCGCTCACGGCTACGGCGGACGCGCCGACGCGGCGCGAGATCGTCGAGCGGCTGGCGCTGGAGCAGGCGCAGCAGTTCGTCTCCAGCTTCGACCGCCCCAACATCCGCTACCGCGTGACCCAGAAGAACAATGCGCGCCAGCAGTTGCAGTCCTTCCTCGAAACCGAGCATCCCGACGACGCGGGCATCGTGTATTGCCTGTCGCGCAAGAAGGTCGAGGAGACCGCCGCCTGGCTCAAGGAGCAGGGTTGGGATGCCTTGCCGTATCACGCCGGGCTGGATGCCGTCACGCGCAACAGGAACCAGCAGCGATTCCTGCGCGAGGAGGGCGTCATCATGGTCGCCACCGTCGCCTTCGGCATGGGCATCGACAAGCCCAACGTGCGCTTCGTCGCCCACCTCGATCTGCCCAAGAGCATGGAAGGCTACTATCAGGAGACTGGCCGTGCCGGTCGTGATGGGTTGCCCGCGAATGCGTGGATGGCTTACGGTCTGGGCGATGTGGTGTCCATGCGACAGATGCTGCTCTCCGGTGACGCGCCGGAGGAGCGCAAGCGCGTCGAACTGCAAAAGCTCGATGCGCTGCTCGGTTTCTGCGAATCCACCGAGTGCCGCCACCAGACCATCCTGCGCTACTTCGGCGAGGAACATCCCGGCGATTGCGGGCAGTGCGACAACTGCCTCGAACCGGTGGACACATGGGACGCTACGCAAGCCGCGCAGATGGCGCTGTCCTGCGTCTATCGCACCGGTCAGCGCTTCGGTGTCGCGCACCTGATCGACGTGCTGCTGGGCAAAGTGACTCCCAAAGTCGAGCAATTCAACCACCAGCAACTCAGTACCTTCGGCATAGGCAATTCACTGGCGCAGGCGCAGTGGAGCAGCGTCTATCGCCAGCTCGTCGCCGCCGGACTCCTCAACGTGGACATGGAAGCCTACGGCGGCCTGCGCCTCACCGAAGCTGCGCGTCCCGTGCTGCGCGGCGAACAGGAAGTCTGGCTGCGCCGCGACGCCGATCCCGTCAAGCGCAAAGCCCAGCGAACCGAACGTAGCGCCAAATCGCGCGAACCTTTCGCCGGAGCGAACGACGATCCCCTGTGGCTCGCCCTCAAAGCCAAACGCACAGAGCTCGCCCGCGAACAAGGCGTTCCGCCCTACGTCATCTTCCACGACAGCACCTTGCTGGAGATCCTCAATCACCGTCCGCAGACGCTGGACGAGATGGGGAAGATCAGCGGAGTGGGGCAGGCCAAGCTGGCGAAGTATGGCGATGAGTTTCTGCAGGTGGTGGAAGACGTGGCGAATGGTGTTTGAGCCGTTCACGTTGTTTTCGAGATTGAAGCCTGTCGGCACTTGAGGCAAGATGCGGGCGGGAATTTGTACAACCAACAAACAAGAGAATCGATATGGGCGCACAGTGGAAATCCAAACATAAAGAAATCGCAGCAAACGCAAAGGGCAAGATCTTCGGCAAGCTCGCCAAGGAAATCATGGTCGCCGCACGCGGCGGCGCCGATCCCGCCTCCAATTCGCGTCTGCGTCTCGTGGTCGAGCAAGCCAAAAAAGCTTCCATGCCCAAAGATACGCTGGATCGCGCCATCAAGAAGGGCGCAGGCCTGCTTGATGGAGGCGCGCAATTGGAGCGTTTCGTGTACGAAGGCTTCGCCCCGCACCGTGTACCCGTCATCGTCGAATGCCTGTCCGACAACGTCAACCGCACCATGTCCAGCATGCGCGTGCTGTTCCGCAAGGGCCAGCTCGGTGCGGAAGGCTCCGTTTCCTGGGACTTCGACTATGTAGGCATGATCGAAGCGACCGCCAATTCCACTGATGCGGATGTCGAGGTTGCCGCCATCGAGGCCGGTGCACAGGATTTCGAACCGGCAGACGAGGATGGAACAGTGCTGTTTATCACCGATACCACCGACCTTGATGTCGTGTGCAAGGCGCTGCCTGCGCAGGGTTTTACGGTAGCGTCGGCCAAGCTGGGCTACCGCCCGAAGAATCCCGTCACGCTAAGCAACGACACCGAACGCGAAGAAGTAGAAGCCTTCCTGGAAGCGATGGATGCGGATGACGACGTGCAGAATGTGTATGTGGGGTTGGCGGGGTAGTATCCGGGCATTGCGCCGAAAAATTGACGCGCACAATCCGGCACCGTATATTCCACCCATGCAAACGCATCAAATCATCTCCGCCAACTCAATCATCGCCAAGCGACTGTGGCTAGCCATGCTAGCCCACTGCCGCAGCGCGCTCCTGTTTTAACGTCAGCATTTTTAACCGGGCAACTGCGGGTCTTCCGTAGTTGCTTTAGTCAGAGACCCGCATAGCCGATACTTTGGGGTCTTAACATCATGGCAAGTCTTACACGCAGTCTCTTCGCTGATCGGGATGTGTTTCTCGGTGTGATCTTCGCGCTGCTCGCGGCTGTCGGTTTTTCGGCCAAGGCCATCCTGGTCAAGCTGGCCTATCTCGACAGCGTGGATGCGGTGACGCTGCTGGCCCTGCGCATGGTGTTCTCGGTGCCTTTCTTCATCGGCGTTGCGATCTGGGCCAGGCGGCAGCATGCCGAGCCGCTGAACACGCATGACCGGTTGCTGGTATTGGGGCTGGGCCTGATCGGCTACTACTGCTCCAGCTTTCTTGATTTCCTCGGGCTGCAATATATCTCCGCCGGATTAGAGCGCCTGATCCTGTTTCTCTATCCGACCATGACGGTGATTCTCTCTGCGCTGCTCTACAAGCGCGCCATCGGACGGAAGGTCATCGCCGCAATGGCGTTGAGTTATGCGGGGATCGCGCTGGTGTTCCTGCATGACCTGGGGGCGAAGGAGGGTAGTATCGTCTTGGGCGCATCGCTGGTGTTCGCCAGCACCTTGTCCTATTCGATCTATCTGGTGGGGGCAGGACACGCCATCGCGCGCATCGGCACGATGCGCTTCACGGCCTATGCGATGGTGGTGGCGAGCGCGGCCTGCGTGCTGCAGTTCGTGGCGATGCGTCCCATGTCTGCGCTCGACTTGCCCCTGCGCGTGTATGAACTCTCCGTCGCGATGGCGATCTTCTCCACGGTACTGCCAGTGTTCCTTTTGTCCTTCGCGATCCGGCGCATCGGTTCGGGCAGCGCGTCGCTGATCGGTACCGTCGGGCCGGTCAGCACGATCTACATGGCGTATGTGATTCTGGGGGAAAGTCTCTCGCTGCTGCAGATCGCCGGATCGGCACTGGTGCTGGTCGGGGTGCTCATCATCAGCCTGAACAGTCAGCGTGCAAAAGCATGATGTTTGCCGCGCGGGCCGGGGCGTTTTTCAGCATAATGCCGGCCTGAGAACGCACACATCATTACCTGGACCATGCATCGACTGACATTCCTGTTCGCCCTGGTGTTCGCGACATCGGCAGCGGCGGCCGAACGTTGCGGCACGGACGATTTCGGCAATACTGTTTGCATGGATAAGGACGGGGTGGTTACCACCGTGCCGGCTGATCGTGCAGACAAGGATGGCAACGGGAATGTGACGCCGGCAGGTTCTACGGTCGAGTCGGGAAGCAAGGATGCCCGCGATGACAAGAATAGCCGCCCGCGCTGCGGGATAGACCCCTTCGGCAACAAAGTGTGCCGCTGATACATACAATTCAGGAGAAAGAACATGCGCATATTGCATACGATGATCAGGACCGGAAACCTGGATCGCTCCATCGATTTCTATACCAAGGTGCTGGGCATGAAGCTGCTGCGCCGTCACGATTATCCCGAGGGGAAGTTCACGCTGGCCTTTGTCGGCTATGGCGACGAGCGCGATCAGGCGGTGATCGAACTGACCTACAACTGGGGCGTCGAGAGCTATGACTTGGGCGCCGGCTTCGGCCACATCGCCATCGAGGTCGACGACGTCTATGCCTCCTGCGACGAGATCAAGCGTCTAGGCGGGACGGTGACGCGCGAGGCGGGACCGATGAAGGGCGGGACGACGGTCATCGCGTTCGCAGCCGACCCCGACGGCTACAAGATCGAACTCATTGGAAAGAAGGGTTGAACATGAAACAACTGACCGATTCGGCGCTGGACGCACTCAGCCTGCAAGCGCAGCAGTCGCCGCGCTTGCGCGCCAACAGTAACCTGCACGCCGAGTTGACCGACCCGGTCCAGCGTCTCGCCATTGCGATGGAACCGGATACCCTGGTCGTGCCGCATCGCCATCCACAGACCTGGGAGCTGCTGAGCGCATTGCGCGGGCGCTTCGTGGTGCTGACTTTCGACGATGCGGGCAAGGTCACCGAGCGCGTCGTGCTGGGAGAGGGCCGCAACGTGCTGGAATTCCCGGCCAATACCTGGCATGCCGTTCTGTCGCTGGATAGCGGCGGGGTGATCTTCGAGGTGAAGCAGGGGCCGTATACACCGATCGGCGAATCCGATATCGCGGTCTGGAGCAAGGGCCGCGACGCAGCGACGCTGAACGCCTGGTATGCCGTTGCACGCGTGGGCGATAGTCTGTAAAGCTACTGGAGGATGACGGCGACGAAGTCGCCCTCGAACCGGCCGGCCTGTTGCCCTTCGCAATTCAATACCGACTGGATGCTGATGCGGGCGCGCTTATGCTTCAACAGCGTGGCGAGGAAGCGTTGCCATTTCTCCGGAGAAGGTGCCGCGGCTTCGGCAGAGAATTCACCTGGCATCGGCAGGTCGTAGCTCATGCTGTTCTTCTGGATGACGAGACGTGCCTTGATATTCGCGTCCAGCAGGCTGACATGGAGCAGCGCCCATGCCGAGAGGATGGCGACAGCAGAGGCGCTGCCGCCGAACACGGTATCGCGATGATTGATGTTGGGAGCCAGCGGGGCCGCAAGGCAGACGCCTTGCGGGCTGGCAGTCTTGACCTCCACGGCCATCGCCTTGGACAGCGGGATGTGGGCGTGGAGGTAATCCTGTAACGCTTGCGGCGTCGGCGCGGGCACTACTTACCTGCTGCGCGTTCCGCCGATTGCACGGTGTTGGCCACCAGCATGGTGATGGTCATGGGGCCGACGCCGCCGGGCACAGGGGTGATCCAGCCCGCGACTTCCTTGGCGGAATCGAAATCCACGTCGCCGCACAGCTTGCCGTCAGGAAGGCGGTTGATGCCGACGTCGATCACGGCCGCACCGGGCTTGATCATGTTGCCGGTGATCATCTTCGGCCTGCCTGTCGCCACCACCAGGATGTCGGCATCGCGAGTGAACTTGGCGAGGTCGACGGTCTTGGAGGTGCAGATGGTGACGGTGGCGTTGTGCTGCAACAGCAACAGCGCCATCGGCTTGCCGACGATGTTGCTGCGGCCTACCACCACGGCATGCTTGCCTTCGATGGAGATGCCGCTCTTCTGCAGCAGGACCAGCGAGCCGTAAGGCGTGCAGGGCGCGAAGCGCATGTTGCCCGTGGCCAGTGCGCCGACGTTGACCGGATGGAAGCCATCCACGTCCTTGTCCGGGCTGATGGCGTTCAATATCTTGTCGCTGTCGATGTGCTTGGGCACCGGCAGTTGCACCAGCAGGCCGTGGATCTTCGGGTCGGCATTCAGCTCGGCGATCTTTGCCAGCAGCGTCGCTTCGGAAGTGTCGGCGGGCAGGGCGATGTGCTCGGAGTGCAGGCCCAGCTCGGCGCAGGCCTTCACCTTGTTGGCGACATAGACCTTGGAAGCCGGGTCTTCGCCGACGATGATGACGGCCAGTCCCGGCGTGATGCCGCGCGCCTTGAGGGCGTCGGCGCGCACCTTCCATTCGGCGCGCACTTCCTGCGCGATCGCCTTGCCGTCAATGATGCGTGCGGTCATCTTGATCTCCTTGCGAATCAGAACTCGGGTTTGACTGCGGCGTTCTTGTAGTTGGCCACGCCGGACATGATCTCGGCGCGTGCCGATTCACCGTCTTCCCAGCCGCCGATCTTGACCCACTTGTTGGGTTCCAGGTCCTTGTAGTGGGCGAAGAAGTGTTCGATCTGCTTCAGCGAGATCTCGGGCAGGTCGGTATAGGTCTTCACGTTGCGATACATGGCGGTCAGCTTGTCCACCGGTACGGCCAGCAGCTTGGCATCCACGCCCGATTCGTCTTCCATCTTCAGCACGCCCAGCGGACGGCAGCGCACGACGCAGCCGACTTGCAGGGGGATGGGGGTGACGACCAGCACGTCCACCGGGTCGCCGTCGTCGGACAGGGTATGCGGGATGTAGCCGTAGTTGCAGGGGTAGTGCATCGCGGTGCTCATGAAGCGGTCCACGAAGATCGCGCCGGAGTCCTTGTCCACTTCATATTTGACCGGCTCGCCGTGCATCGGGATCTCGATGATGACGTTGAAGTCGTTGGGAAGGTCTTTGCCGGAGGGAACCTTGTTCAAGCTCATTTTGTTTCCTTGGATAGAAGGGGTTGAGAAAGGCGCAATTATAAGCGATGCGGGACAATGCTGCTAAACCGCATTAGGTTTAGAATGTGCCGACTACTTCCCAAGGAGATGATGCTATGGCTACCAAATTGAGCGGAAAAATGGTCATTGGGCAATCGGGCGGGCCCACTGTCGTCATCAACCAGTCGCTGGTCGGGGCTGTGCTGGCGGCGCGCAAGCAGTCCAACATCACCGGTATCCTCGGCGCTCGCCATGGCATCGCGGGGATACTGAAGGAAGACTTCATCGATCTCACCACGCAAAGTGTGGAACAACTCGAACTGGTCGCCACGACTCCTGCGGCGGCATTGGGTTCGGTGCGGCTCAAGCCAGGCCAGGCCGAATGCGAGAAGGTGTTCGAAGTGTTCCGCAAGCACGACGTGCGCTACTTCTTCTACATCGGCGGCAACGACTCGGCCGAGACCGCTCACATCATCGCGGAGATGGCGAAACAGGCGAACTACGATTTCTGCACCGTCCACATCCCCAAGACCATCGACAACGACCTCAAGGTCACCGACCACTGTCCGGGCTACGCCTCGGCGGCGCGCTTTGTGGCGCTCGCCTTCATGGGCGACGACCGCGACAACCGCGCACTGGAAGGCATCAAGGTCAACGTGGTGATGGGGCGCAACGCCGGCTTCCTGACGGCAGCCTCCGCGCTGGCGCGCCAAGAGGAGCGCGACGGCCCGCACCTGATCTACCTGCCGGAGCGTGTGTTCGACGTGGACAAGTTCAAGCAGGATGTCCGCGCTGTGGTGGCCAAATATGGGCGCTGCGTGGTGGCCGCCTCCGAAGGCATTTCCGACAAGGACGGCAATCCGATCTCGACCACCGGCGAGCGCGATTCTCACGGCAACATCCAGCTTTCCGGCACGGGCGCGCTGGGCGACACCCTCGCGGCACTGGTGAAAGAAGCTTTCCCCGGGCAGAAGGTGCGCGTGCGCGCCGATACTTTTGGCTATCTGCAGCGTTCCTTTCCCACCATCGTCTCGGCGGTGGATGCGAAAGAGGCGCGCATGGTCGGCGACTATGCGGTGAACCATGCCGTTGCGACGGGAGAGCCGGGATCGGTTGCGATCCGCCGCCTGAGCAGCAAGCCGTACTCCAGCGAATGCTTCATCACGCCGCTGTCTTCCGTGGCGCGCGAGGCGACCGCGATGAAGGATGAATACATCAATGCGGCGGGCAACGATGTGACGCAAGCCTGGCTGGATTACGTCGCGCCGCTGGTCGGCGAATTGCCGAAAATGGGCAGGCTGTGACCTGCCGGCAGTGAACATCAAGGATAGAGGCTAATCATGGCAACCAATCCCGTTACTTCTGGCGGCAATGCGAACCAGGCCGCGCAGCAGACACAGCAGTCCGATGCCACCAGACAGGCGGCGGAAGCCAAGAGGGCCGCGGATCAGGCGATGCGAGCCGAGGAGCTCGACAGGCAGCGAAAAGCCGAGCAGGCACATAGAGAGCAGCAGAACCAGCAGGCCAAGCCTGTGGTGAACACGCAGGGACAGGTGACGGGGCAGGTGGTCAACACCGTCGCTTGACGCTTTTTGATCTATCAATGAAAAACAGGGCGGAGGTTCGCCCTGTTTCGTTTTGCAGGAACCTTCTCCTTACAGCAGCGGCACGATCATCAGTGCGACGATGTTGATGATCTTGATCAGCGGGTTCACGGCCGGCCCTGCGGTGTCCTTGTACGGGTCGCCGACGGTGTCGCCGGTCACGGCCGCCTTGTAAGCATCCGAGCCCTTGCCGCCGTAGTTGCCGGCCTCGATGTATTTCTTCGCGTTATCCCACGCGCCGCCGCCAGTGGTCATCGAGATGGCGACGAAGATGCCGGTGATGATGGTGCCGACCAGCACGCCGCCCAGGGCCTTGGGCCCAAGCGTCAAACCGACAATGATCGGCACGGCCACGGGCAGCAGCGAGGGCATGATCATTTCCCTGATCGCCGCCTTGGTGAGCATGTCTACCGCCCTGGAATAATCGGGCTTGGCGGTCCTTTCCATGATGCCGGGGATCTCCTTGAACTGGCGGCGCACTTCCACCACCACGCTGCCTGCCGCGCGTCCTACCGCTTCCATGCCCATCGCGGCGAACAGGTAGGGCACCAGGCCGCCGATGAACAGGCCGATGATGACCATGTGGTCGGACAGGTCGAACAGCGTGGCAGTATGGAAATGCGCTTCCAGCGCATGGGTGTAATCGGCGAACAGCACCAGCGCGGCCAGTCCCGCGGAGCCGATGGCGTAGCCCTTGGTCACTGCCTTGGTGGTGTTGCCCACCGCATCGAGCGGATCAGTGATGTTGCGGATTTCTTCCGGGAGTTCTGCCATCTCGGCGATGCCGCCCGCGTTGTCGGTGATCGGGCCGTAGGCGTCGATGGCCACGATGATGCCGGTCATCGACAGCATGGCAGTGGCGGCGATGGCGATGCCGTACAGGCCGGCCATCTCATAGGCGGCGAAGATGCTGGCGCACACGGCCAGCACCGGCGCTGCGGTGGCGCGCATCGAGACGCCCAGACCGGCGATGATGTTGGTACCGCTGCCTGTGGTGGATGCCATGGCGATGTGGTGTACCGGATCGTGTTCGGTCGCGGTGTAGTACTCGGTGATGATCACCATCGCGGCAGTGAGCAGCAGGCCGACCAGCGCCGAGCCGTATAGGGCGAGGACGGAGTAGCTGCCGTTGTCGCCCATCAGCCACGAGGTGATGGGGTAGAAGGCGATGGCTGCCAGTCCGCCGGCAACGGCGAGGCCGCGGTACAGCGCGTTCATGATCTTGCCGCCTTCATGCGCGTGGACGAAGAAGGTGGCGACGATGGAAGCGATGATGGAGAAGCCACCCAGCACCAGCGGGTAGATCACGGCATTGGCTCCGGCGTTGGACATCACCATGGCGCCCAGCAGCATGGTGGCGATGATGGTCACGGCATAGGTCTCGAACAGGTCGGCCGCCATACCCGCGCAGTCGCCGACGTTGTCGCCCACATTGTCCGCGATCACGGCCGGGTTGCGCGGATCGTCCTCGGGAATGCCGGCTTCGACCTTGCCGACCAGGTCGGCGCCGACGTCCGCGCCCTTGGTGAAGATGCCGCCGCCGAGACGCGCGAAGATGGAGATCAGCGAGCCGCCGAAGCCGAGGCCGACCAGTGGTTGGAGGATCGCGCTGGTGCTGGCGCCTGCGGGCGCGGTGGCGGCGAGGAAAGCGTAGTAGCCCGCCACGCCGAGCAGGCCTAGACCGACCACCAGCATGCCGGTGATGGCGCCGCCCTTGAACGCCACGTTCAATGCCGCGTTGAGGCCGTCATGCGCGGCCTGCGCGGTGCGGACGTTGGCGCGCACCGAGATGTTCATGCCGATGAAGCCTGCCGCGCTGGACAGCAGCGCGCCTATCGCAAACCCGAGGGCCGTCTGCCAGCCAAGTGCAATGAAGATGGTGACGCACAATACGACGCCGACCACGGCGATGGTCGTGTATTGCCGCCTCAGGTAGGCCGATGCGCCTTCCTGTATGGCTGCGGCGATCTCCCGCATCCGGTCGCTGCCGGCCGGTTTGCCCAGAATCCATTTGATCGAAGCGGCGCCATACAACAGCGCGGCGGCTGCACATAACAACGCAAACCACAGACCTTCCGACATGATCCCTCCTGTGCAAGATAATCAAACGAACGTCTGGCTAGGATACTGCGGATTGCCGGCGCTGGCATGCTGTTTTTCGCTTATGTAATGGTGCAGGAGATTTTGTGCGATTATTGCGAACCGCGCAGCAAGAATTGAAGCTGTACGGACTATAAAAAAGATAGGATGTGGAAGAGAGATGGCGATAGAGTTGTTCAATAACGGCAAGCACATGTGCCTGATGTTCGACGATCTGGTGGACGATGCCTCCAACGTGGCGGTGCAGGCCAACCAGTTCCTGATCGTGGACAACGGCCACGGTGCGCTGCTCGACCCGGGCGGCAACATGACTTACAACGGCCTGCTGATGTCGATGCACGGCTACTTCCCGCCCAAGCGGCTCGAATACCTCCTGGCGTCGCACGCCGATCCGGACATCATCGCTTCGGTGAACAAGTGGCTGATCCACTCCGACTGCAAGGTACTTATCTCCCAGTTGTGGACGCGCTTTGTTCCGCACTTCTGCAGCGTGGGCAGTGTCGAAGGGCGTATCGAGGGTATTCCGGACGAGGGCATGAGCCTGCAGCTGGGCGATTGCATCATCAAGGCGATTCCTGCGCACTTCATGCATTCGGAAGGCAACTTCCAGTTCTACGATCCGATCAGCAAGATACTGTTCAGCGGCGACATGGGCGCTTCCCTGATGCCTCACGGCAAGGCGGATACGCCGGTGGAGGATTTCGATACGCACGTCCCGTATATGGAAGACTTTCACCGCCGTTACATGATCTCCAACAAGATCTGCCGCTACTGGGTGAACATGGTGCGCGAGATGGACGTGGAGTGGATCGTGCCGCAACACGGGCGTTCATTCAGGGGAAAACAGATGGTCAACCGCTTCCTCGACTGGGTCGAGCAACAACCCTGCGGGATAGACCTGATGACGCAGGACAATTACCGCGTTCCGGCGTAGCCGAAAAACTACTGGTGAAACAACTAGCCATTCGACTAGGCCGTCAAAAAACAACGGCCAAGTCGCTGGTTATGCAGTGGTCATCTGCGGCGTTGCGCGGTGCAGCTGACCATCCTCGCTACGTTTTTCAATAGCTGTTAGATCAGTCTTGCGCCAAGGCGGCTGCGCCAGCACCGGCGATCTGGCCGTCCTGGAACGAACGCACGCCGCTGATGCCGAGGCCGCCGATGATGACGCCGTCGCGTTCCAGCGGTACGCCGCCTTCTGCGGGAATCACGCCGGGCAGGGCGAGGTGGATCAGGCGTCCGCTCAGCACGGCTTCCTCCGATGCCTTGGTCGGGCGCTGGAAAGCGATCGCCGCATGCGCCTTGGTGATTGCCGTCTCGACGCTGCCGAACTGGGTGTCGTGGCTGCGCTGCAGGTAGAGCAGGTGACCGCCGTCGTCGACGACGGCGATGACCACAAGCCAGCCGTTGCGTTGCGCTTCCGCCTCCGCGGCCGCAGCGACGCGCTTGGCGTCCTCAAGCGTGAGGATGGGCTTGGTCGCCATGCTTACGCCCCCAGCGCGCGGAAGATCTGGTCGCGGATGTTCTCCACACTGCCCACGCCCGGAATGTGCACGATCTTGGGTGCTTTCGCCTCGCCGGACTTGGCCCATGCGGAGTAGTAATCGACCAGCGGCTTGGTCTGCTCGTGGTAGACGTTGAGGCGCTTGACCACGGTGTCTTCGACGTCGTCAGGACGCTGCACCAGCTCTTCGCCGGTGACGTCGTCCTTGCCTTCCACCTTGGGCGGGTTGAATACCACATGATAGGTGCGGCCGGAAGCCGGATGCACGCGGCGTCCGCTCATGCGCTTGATGATCTCGCTGTCCGGCACGTCCACTTCGACCACGTAGTCGATGGGCACGCCCGCATCCTTCATCGCCTGAGCCTGAGGGATGGTGCGCGGGAAGCCGTCGAACAGGAAGCCGTTGGCGCAGTCCGATTCCTTGATGCGTTCCTTGACCAGATTGATGATGATGTCGTCGGACACCAGCGCGCCCGCATCCATGATCTTCTTTGCGGCGAGGCCCAGCGGCGTGCCAGCCTTGACCGCGGCACGCAGCATGTCACCGGTGGAGATCTGCGGGATGTTGAATTTTTCCTTGATGTAGTTGGCTTGCGTGCCTTTGCCCGCACCCGGTGCGCCCAGCAGTATCAGTCTCATTTGGTGGTTCCTCCGTTGGTTCTTTTTTCGAAAATTTGTCGAGCTACCTGTAAATCCTGTTCGGTGTCCACGCCACTGGGCGGGGCCTCTTCGGCGACGAACACGCCGATCTTGTAGCCGTGATACAGCGCGCGCAATTGTTCCAGCGCCTCGAACTGTTCGATCGCCGCCGGGGCGAGCCGGCCGTAGGCGCGCAGGAAACTGACGCGGTAGGCGTAGATGCCGATGTGGCGCAGCACGGGCATGTCCTGCGGCAACGGCTGTTGTGCGGCGAACGCGTCGCGCGGGTAGGGGATGGGGGCGCGGCTGAAATACAGCGCGTTGCCGTGCTTGTCCAGCACGGTCTTGACGATGTTCGGGTTGCGCAGCGCTGCCTCGTCGTGGATCGCGTGGCAGGCCGTGGCGATGGCGCATTCCGGGTGCGCATGCAGATGTTCGGCGACGGCGCGCACCAGCGCGGGCGGCATCAGCGGCTCGTCGCCCTGTACATTGACCACTATCGTTTCATCAGTCCAGCCCTGCTGCTCGACGACTTCGGCAATGCGGTCGGTGCCGCTGGCATGCGTATCCTTCGTCAAACAGGCCTTGAAGCCATGCTCATGCACCACGCCGGCGATGGCGTGATGGTCGGTGGCGATCCATATCTGCTGCGCGCCGCTTTGTGCGGCCTGTTCCGCGACTCGTACCACCATCGGCTTGCCGGCGATGGGCAGCAGCGGTTTGCCCGGCAGGCGGGTGGAGGCATGGCGCGCCGGGATGACGACGTGAAAAGCGACCATCAGAGTTTTTCGGCTTCTTCCGGCGTGAGCTTGCGCGCTTCGTCGGCCAGCATCACCGGGATGCCGTCATCGATCCTGAAGGCCAGACGGTCCGCCTTGCAGATGAGTTCTTTCTCGGCCTTGTGGTAGATCAGCGGGGATTTGCACAGCGGGCAAACGAGGATGTCGAGCAGTTTAGCGTCCATGAGGGGCGATCTTTCGCAGTATGTGAGCGGTCAGGGCTGGATCGATCCGGGCGTCCACACGCAACACCCAGTATCGCTCGTCAGCGAACGCGGCGCATTTTACCGCATCTTTTTCGGTGAGGAGTATCGCATCGCAATCGGCAAAGGCGAGTTCTTCCGCACGATAGGGGTGGTGGTCGGGGAAGGGGTGTGGCGTGAACGCGATGCCGAGCGACTCCAGGTGCAGGAAATAGCGCCGGGGATTGCCGATGCCGGCGACCGCGTGATTGCGCAGCGCATGAAAGTGCGCGGCAGTGACGATACGGGCGGGATCGAGCAGGTTATAGAAAACGGCTCCGTCCAGGTTCATGGCGTATTGGCCGGATGTTGTCTCTCCGCCGTTCACAACGACCGCATCGACCGTCCTCAGGCGCCCGGCAGGTTCGCGCAACGGGCCGGCGGGCAGCAACATTCCGTTGCCCAGGCCGCGCGCGCCGTCGACGACCGCGATCTCCGCATCGCGTTGGAGGCGGTAGTGTTGCAATCCGTCGTCGCACAACACTACATCGCATTGCGGGTTGGCTTGCAGTCCGGTTTGCGCGGCCGCGGCTCTATCCTTGCCCACCCATACCGGGCAGAGTTGGCGTCGCGCCATCAGCAGGGGTTCGTCGCCGACGCTGCGCGCATCGCTGTCCAATGTGACGGCGCGGGGCTGCCCAGTGTCGCCGCCATGGCCGCGACTGACGATGAGCGGATGCATGCCGCGCTCGATGAGTTGTTGCGCCAAGGCTAGCGTGAGCGGCGTCTTGCCGGTCCCGCCGACGCTGATGTTGCCGACCACGACGACGGGTACCGGCAGCCTGACGCTATGCAGCAGGCCGGCGCGGTACAGCGCGCGGCGCAGGGCCGCGAGCAGGCGGAAGATCAGGCTGACGGGATAGAGAATCAGGTGCAGCGGGGTGATGCGGTACCAGTGTCGCTCCAGGCCGGACATCCCTATTTGGATTGGTTCTGGGTGGTGAAGGTGATGCGTCCGTAACCAGCCAGGCGAGCCGCTTCCATCACGTTGACCACGGCCTGGTGCGGGGTCTTGGCGTCGGCGTTGATGACGATGGTGGGATCGGTCTGGTCGCCGGCCGCTTTCTTCAGCGAGGCGGCAAGCGCCTCGACGCCGTTGAAGGAGATCGTCTGGTTGTCGACGGCGTAGTGTTCCGATGCGTCCACTGCGACGTTGATCGGCTTGGCTTCCGCCACCGTGGCATCGCCGCCGGCCTGCGGAAGGTTGATCTGCAGCTCGGAGAACTTGGCATAGCTGGTGGTGACCATCAGGAAGATGAGGATCACGAGCAGCACGTCGATCATCGGGATCAGGTTGATCTCCGGTTCTTCGCGAGTGCGTCCGCGCTGGAAGTTCATTACTTCACCCTTGCGCCGTGGACGATCTCGACCAGCTTGATCGCCTGTTGCTCCATCTCGACGGTCAGGCTGTCCACTTGGGCGCGGAAGTGGCGGTAAGCGATCATGCTGGGCATGGCCACGATCAGGCCGAACGCCGTGTTGTACAGCGCTACGGAAATACCGTGGGCGAGGACCGCCGGGCTGTTGCCGGCGGCGCTTTGCGAGCCGAAGATCTCGATCATGCCGACCACCGTGCCGAACAGGCCGAGCAGCGGGCTGATCGAGGCGATGGTGCCAAGCGTCGTAAGGAAGCGCTCCAGGTCATGAGTGGTTGCGCGTCCCGCTTCCTCGATGGACTCTTTCATCACTTCGGGCGAGCTCTTGATGTTCTTGAGCCCGGCGGCGAAGATGCGTCCCAGCGGCGAGCTTTCGGCGAGACGGGTCAACATGCCGTCGCTGACGCCGCGCTGCTTTAGTTCCTTGATGACTTCGTCCAGGAGGGCGGGAGGGGCGACGCGGGCGGAGCGCAGGGAAACCGAACGTTCTGCGATCAGTGCTACCGCGATGATGGATGCGACGATTAAAAACCAGATCGGCCAGCCGGCCGCTTCTACGATTGCAAACACGCAGTTTCTCCAGAAGATGTGCTTAAATTGACAGGGCGCAACTGTAGCGTGTCGCACCTAGTTGAGCAACATTTCTCAGGATTAGCTTTAGCAAGATTTCGCTAACCTGCCATTTGAAAAGAGTATTTCCGTTTACCCACAAAAGCTGTGGATAACTTTGTGGATGAATTTTGCGGTAGGGGTTTAACTCGGCGCCGGATAAGGGTTTTCCTTGAGTTGCCTATTTTTTGGCATGCCATTAACATTATTAAAAACAACGAGTTATCGTAAGTTAAGTATTTTTGCATAGCGGGTTTTTACGCAAAGCCGCGAATTTCCTCGGGTTGTGGATTAATTTGGATTGTCAATATGCCTACCGGTCTATTTTTTGAAGAAAAGAGTCGCGTCTTGCGCGTCGCGGAACTCACCAGTGCAATCAAGAAGTTGCTCGAATCCGAGGTGCCGCTGCTGTGGGTGAGGGGGGAGATCTCCAATCTGGTGAAGGCGGCGTCCGGTCACTGGTATTTCGCGCTCAAGGACGACCAGGCGCAGGTGCGCTGCGTGATGTTCCGGCATAAGAATCAATTCCTGAGTGCGCCGGTTGCCAATGGTTCGCAGGTCGAGGTCCTGGCCGTCGCCACCCTGTACGAGCAGCGCGGCGATTTTCAGCTCACCGTCGAGCAGATGCGTCCGGCCGGACTGGGCGTGCTCTATGAGCGCTTTGCTCAACTCAAGCTGAAGCTGGAAGCCGAAGGCCTGTTCGATCCGGCGCGCAAACGTCCGTTGCCTCAATATCCCAAACGTATCGGCATCGTCACTTCGCCGCAGGCCGCCGCGCTGCGCGATGTGCTGACCACTTTGCGCAGCCGCCTGCCCGGCGTGCCGGTAGTGCTGTACCCGACCGCGGTGCAGGGCACCGGCAGCGCGGAGCAGATCGCGGCTGCCGTCCGCACCGCGAACCAGCGCGCGGAATGCGACGTGCTCATTGTCTGCCGCGGCGGCGGCAGCATCGAAGACCTGTGGGCTTTTAACGAAGAGGTCGTGGCGCGCGCCATCGCCGCCAGCGACATTCCGGTCGTCAGTGGCGTCGGCCACGAGACCGATTTCACCATCGCCGATTTCGTCGCCGACGAACGCGCGCCGACGCCGACCGCGGCGGCGCAGCGCGTCGTGCCGGACCGCCATGCCCTGATGCGCGGCTTGCGCGACATCGCGCAACACCTGAGGCGCGCGCAGCGCAACCGTCTGCAGAACGCGATGCAGACGGCGGACTATCTGCAGCGCCGCCTGGTGCACCCCGCGCAACAGTTGCAACGCCAGACCCAGCAGCTGGATCAGCTGCACCAGCGCCTGCAGCGTGCCTACGCCTACCGCAGGCAACACCAGCACTGGCAGTGGCAATCCCTGGCGCAACGCCTGCAGGCAGCGAGCGGAGACTTCGTTCGCCTGCAGGACCGGCAGGCTAACCTCGCGCAGCGCCTGACCCGTGCGATGCACAACACACAGCAGCGACACGCTTCGCGACTGGAGAACATCGCGCAACACCTCGTCTACCTCGATCCGAAACAGGTTTTCGCTCGCGGCTACAGCATGGTTCAGGATGCAAATGGCCGCGTCGTGTCGGATGCGGCGACGCTGGCGGCTGGCGACGAGTTGAGGGTCACGTTCGCGAAGGGATGGGCGAAGGCCGAGGTGAAGGAGACGGGCGGAAAGTAGGATGGGTTGCGTGAAGCGATAACCAGCGACTTGGTCGCGGTATTTTGCGGCTAGTCGATTGGCTATGCAAAGCTACCCATCAATCAAAACCGCCGGGGGGGAGCCCGACAGCTAGTCACTTTCTTTTGCGTCGCCAAAAGAAAGTAACCAAAGAAAAGGCGACCCCGGTTTGCCGCCCCTACGGGGGGCCCTCGATCAGACGCAAACGAGCGGGGCTGCGGAACTCGCGCTTCGCGCTCAGACATAACCAGCGACTTGGCTGGCGTCGCTTGCCAGCTTAGTCGAATGGCTAGTTGTTTCATCAGTCCTCGCCGACATCCCCTGACCAGCCTGTGCTACTCGGCGGCGCACAGGGGAAGAAAAACGGAAATTCAAAGTCAAATACATCAACCAAAAACTGATGCCGCGCAAGCGCGGCATCAGTTCTAAATCCACTCAAATCAGCCCCTCACCAAGATCAACAAACGACCCACGACTCAAATTGCTCTGCTAACGTCTGCTCATCGGCCTAAGCGGACCGAGCCAAAAATTATAGAGGCGGCTGCAATGCAACCAACAGCGGGCATTTGCTGCCACCTGGATATGATCACGCCCGACCTTGCCGCTCCACAACATTTTCTCAATGATTCTTGTAAAGAATTCCCGCCTTACCTGGACTTTCAGGATGCTCTCCAGACAAGGCCGTACTCATCGAATCTTCACTACAACCTTGCCTTTGGCGCGCCCAGTTTCGACATAATCCAGAGCTTCCTGTGTCGCCTCGAACGGAAATACCCGATCCACGACAGGACATATCGCACCGGAATCAATGAGCGCAGCGATCTGGCGCAACTGGCCGCCGCTTGCTTTCATAAAAAGAAATGAATAATCGATACCACGGCGCTTGGCTTTTCTTCTGATGCCCGTGCTCAAAAGCCGCATGACTTGCTTCACAAACCAGGGGGCCTTGATTGCATCTGCGAACTCGGGAACGGGAGGGCCGGAAATGGAGATGAGTTTCCCGCCGGGCTTAAGCACACTCAGGGACTTCTCAAGTGTCTTGTTGTCCTGACTATTCAGAACCACATCGTAGCCAAGCAGGCTTTTTTCGAAATCATCCTTCTTGTAGTCGATTACGATATCGGCACCGAGGCGCTTTACCCAGTCCACATTGGCCGTGCTCGTCGTCGTCGCCACGAACGCACCGAGATGTTTCGCCAACTGAATTGCAATTATCCCGACGCCGCCGGAGCCAGCCTGAATGAAAATCTTTTGCCCCTTCTTCAACTTTGCCGTTTCGATCAACGCCTGCCACGCGGTCAACCCGACCAGAGGGATGGAGGCCGCTTCTTCCATGGAGAGTGATTTAGGCTTGATCGCGAGCGAGTCTTCCTTGATCGCAATCAGTTCGGCGAATGCACCGATCCGGAAGTCGTCCGGCCGGGAATAGACCTCGTCGCCGGGCTTGAATTTCTTCACCCGCCCCCCGACGCGAACCACAACTCCGGCCACGTCATGACCAAGGACGAGTGGAAAGCGATAGGGCAGGAGGAGTTTGAACTCGCCGCTTTTGATCTTGCCGTCCAACGGATTCACGCCAGCGGCATGCACCTGGACCAATACTTCGTTCTCGCCCAGTTCGGGTTCGGGCATGTCGCCAAGGCGCATGCGGCCTTTTTTTCCATAACGTTCCAGAATTATTGCTTTCATCATGTTTGTTCTCTGCGAAATAGGGATGGGTGTGTCAGGTAGGACGGTTCATGCGTTGACATCAACGACTGTGCGGCGCAGGGTTATCATCGAGCCGCAGATCCTTGCGAAGTGCAGCGTCGACAATTCCGGCAGGTGCAAATCGGCGCAGGAATCGAAGCCTGCTGGCGAGCCCCTCGGGTGTGTAACGGTGTTTCGGGTGGGCGGCGGTCGCGGCTTTCAGCACGGTGTCGGCAACGACACTGGGAGGCTGGGCATTTGCCATCACCTCCTGTATGCGTTTGTTCACTGTGGCGCGGTTCGCGTGGTATTCATCGAGCTTGGCATCAGCTTCGAGCATGTTTGCATCGAACGGTGTCTTGGTGTAGGCCGGCTCGATAACCGAAACGCGGATGCCGCGCGTGCGCAGCTCGTGATCAAGCGATTCGGAATAGCCTGCGATTGCATGTTTGCTTGCCGCATAAAGCGCCCCGTATGGCATGGGCAAAAAACCAAGCACCGAGCCGATATTGAGAATACGACCACTCCCTTGTTGCCGCATGTAAGGCACAACGGCTCGGGTCAGGCGGAGGACACCGAAGAAGTTTGTCTCGAAGATCGACTTGGCCTGTTCGATCGAAACCTCTTCCGCTCCGGCTGGCGCAACGCCGAAACCGGCGTTGTTCACCAGCAAGTCGATACGGCCGGCACGCCGCATGACTTCTTGAACGAGGGCTTCGACGGAGTCGTCGCTGTTTACATCCAGAGGAAGCATCTCGAACAGTCGCTGACCGGCCCCCGGGGCTGCCCTTCTGCTGGTGCCGAATACCCTGTAGCCAGCCTTGGCCAGACGCTCCGCTGTGGCTTCTCCGATGCCTGAAGATGCTCCTGTTATGAGGGCGACACGCTTATTGTTATTGCTCATGACTTAAATCTCCTTGTGTGGTGGGTTGCTTCCTGTCAAACTGTTACTATCAATTCGAGAGTGATATTACTATCAATTTGAAACCGTGTCGCTATCAAAATAGTATGGACGATAAAAATACTTGCAATGACCCGTGCCCCATATCTCGCAGCTTGGCTTTTGCCGGCGACGCTTGGAGTCTGTTGATACTGCGGGACGCACATGGCGGCCTAACGCGCTTTGATCAATTCCGGAAAAGCATTGGCATCGCCCCGACGATCCTGACCCGGCGGCTGGCTATGCTTACTGAGGAGGGGTTGCTAGAGAAACGGCGCTACTCTGAGCACCCCCCGCGGGAGGAATATGTGTTGACCGCTGCCGGGCGCGACTTTCTGCCGGTGCTTTTCATGATTGGAGCGTGGGGACGCCAATATCGTGGCGGAGGTAAATTGGTGCGCTTTCTGGATGCTGAAACAGGGACAGAAATTAAAGCGGTGGCCGTGGATGAAGTCACCGGGGCCAAGATCGGGACTCGTCCGATACGCATCGTCACCCCCGATGAAGACTGAAAGGTGATTTGACAGACAATTGCAGTGACCTGTCGTTGATTCCCTAGATGCGATGAACCCAAGGAAACGCTGCCCTATAAGCAGACTAAAAATCTGAGGGGGGCAGTTGTTATGGCAAGCTTGATGCGGCAGCTTTATGTAAGCAAAGGGCCACTACTTCTTTGGATACTCAACGGCCGCTTTGGCCGATAACCGGCCACTCGGCGAACGGTTTTGTTTTTGACCTTTTCATCCCCTGTGCGCCGCCGAGTAGCGCAGGCTGGTCAGGGGATGTCGGCGAGGACTGATGAAACAACTAGTCATTCGACTAAGCTGGCAAGCGACGCCAGCCAAGTCGCTGGTTATGTTTGAGCGCGAAGCGCGAGTTCCGCAGCCGCCTGACCAGTCGACAACACGCCGCGTAGCGGCTTGTTGCGGCGGAGACTAACCTTCAGGTTATGTCGTAGCCAACAACGCAGGGAACCGCGAAGCGGCGGCAAACCGGGGGCGCCTTCTTTCGGTTACCTTTCTTGGCAAGACAAGAAAGGTAACTTGCTGCCGGGCAACCCCTGGCGGTTTTGGTGTTGGGTATCGCGTGCGGTATCATGCCGCCCTTCGATTTAACTGCAGTCCGTAGCAAGGCTTTCTCTCCATGACATCCGACAACTTCCTCGATCTCCCTCCATTGTTGAGCGCGCGCGGCACGGTCACGCTGCCCGGCTCGAAGAGCATCTCCAACCGCGTGCTGCTGCTGGCGGCATTGTCCGCGGGGACGACCGAGGTGCGCGATGTGCTGCTGTCGGACGATACCGAGCGCATGCTGGACGGCTTGCGCAAGCTGGGCGTGGGCGTCGAGCAGGTGGAGTCGCATGTGTTCCGCGTGACGGGTTGCGGCGGCAATTTTCCGAATAAAGAAGCCGAGCTGTTCCTCGGCAACGCCGGTACGGCGTTCCGCCCGCTGACGGCAGCGCTGGCGCTGTCCGGCGGGCATTACACGCTGTCCGGCGTGGCACGCATGCACGAGCGGCCCATCGGCGACCTGGTGGATGCGCTGCGTGCGCTGGGCGCGAACATCGACTATCTGGACAATGAAGGCTTCCCGCCGCTGGAGATATTCCCAGCGACCTTGAGCGATGCGGCGCGCGTCAGCGTGCGCGGCGACGTGTCCAGCCAGTTCCTCACCGCGCTGCTGATGGCGCTGCCATTGCTGGATCGCGAGGTGACGGTGGAGGTGGCGGGCGAGCTGATCTCTAAACCTTATATAGAGATCACGCTGGCAATGATGAAGCGCTTCGGCGTCGAAGTTGCGCGCGATGGCTGGCGCAGCTTCACCGTTGCGGCGGGCAGTCGCTATGTTTCGCCCGGCACTGTCTATGTCGAGGGCGATGCCTCGTCGGCTTCGTATTTCCTCGCCGCGGGGGCGATCGGCGGCGGGCCGCTGCGCATCGAGGGTGTGGGCAGCGAGAGCATCCAGGGCGACGTCCGTTTCGCCGATGCGCTGGCGCTGATGGGCGCACAGATCACCATGGGGCCGAACTGGATGGAGGCGCGCGGGCCTGAGAGCGGAAAGCTCAAGGCCATCGACCTTGACTGCAACCACATTCCCGATGCGGCGATGACGCTGGCGGTGGCCGCGCTGTTCGCCGAGGGCACGACCACGCTGCGTAACATCGCCAGCTGGCGCGTGAAGGAGACGGACCGCATCGCGGCGATGGCGACTGAACTGCGCAAGGTGGGCGCGACGATGGAGGAGGGCGCGGACTATATTCGTGTCACGCCGCCCGCGCACATCAGGCATGCGGCCATCGACACCTATGACGACCACCGCATGGCGATGTGCTTCTCGCTCGCGGCGTTCGGCACGGAAGGGATGTGCATCAACGATCCGGGTTGCGTCGCCAAGACCTTCCCCGAATACTTCTCCGCTTTCGCCGGCATGACGCAGGCTGTGCCGGTCATCGCCATCGATGGCCCCTCCGCCTCGGGCAAGGGCACGGTGGCGCAACGCGTGGCGACTGCGCTGGGCATGCATTATCTCGACAGCGGCGCGCTGTATCGACTCCTGGGCCTGGCGGCGCAGCGGCGCGGCGTCGCGCTGGATGCGGAAGCGCAACTGGCCAAGCTGGCCGGGCAGATCGATATCCGCTTCGAGGGGGAGGACATCTGGCTGGACGGCGTGAAGGTGGGCGACGAGTTGCGCACCGAAGAGGCGGGCTCTGCGGCCTCGAAGGTCGCCGCCCTGCACCAGGTGCGCGCGGCCCTGCTGGCCAAGCAGCGGGCCTTCCGCCGCGCGCCGGGGCTGGTGGCGGACGGGCGCGATATGGCGTCCGTGGTGTTCCCGGACTCGGTGCTGAAGATATTCCTGACCGCCAGCGCCGAGGCGCGCGCCGAGCGCCGCTATAAGCAGTTGAAGGAAAAAGGAATGAGTGCTAATATCGCCGCCCTTTTGCAGGATATCCGGGCGCGCGACGAGCGAGACACTCAACGTAGCGCAGCTCCGCTGCAACAGGCGCCGGGTGCGAGCCTGCTGGACACCACTGCTCTGAACATCGAGCAGGCGGTTGCCGAAGTGCTGGCGCGCTACCGGGCGAAGAAATAGGCCCCGTCGGACTCTCCGTCTTTCGGGATCGTCAACCAACCCTCTGCGTGAGCAGAAATTTTATCTTAGGTGTATCCGATGAACGCAACCGCAACTGCAGCCGCTGTACAAAATCCCGATAGTTTTGCCGCTATGTTCGAAGAAAGCTTGACGCGCAAGGAAATGCGCGCGGGCGAACTGATCACCGCACAAGTCGTGCGCGTCGATCACAACGTGGTGGTCGTTAATGCCGGACTGAAGTCCGAAAGTTTGATTCCGGTCGAGGAATTCCTCGACGACAAGGGCGCGCTGGAAGTTGCGGCTGGTGATTTCGTCACCGTCGCGATCGAGTCGCTGGAAAACGGTTATGGCGAGACCAAGCTGTCGCGCGAAAAGGCCAAGCGTCTGGCCGCATGGCACGATCTGGAAGTGGCCATGGAAGAAGGCAAGATCGTCGAAGGCTTCGTCAGCGGCAAGGTCAAGGGTGGCCTGACCGCGATGGTCAACGGCATCCGCGCGTTCCTGCCGGGTTCCCTGGTGGACATCCGTCCGGTCAAGGACACCACTCCGTACGAAAACAAGACCATGGAGCTGAAGGTCATCAAGCTGGACCGCAAGCGCAACAACGTGGTTGTTTCCCGCCGCGCAGTGCTGGAAGAGACTATGGGTGCCGACCGTGAAGCGATCATGGAAAACCTCAAGGAAGGCGCGATCGTCAAGGGCGTGGTCAAGAACATCACTGACTACGGTGCATTCGTTGATCTGGGCGGTATCGACGGCCTGCTGCACATCACCGACCTGGCATGGCGCCGCGTCAAGCACCCGTCCGAGGTGCTGTCCGTTGGCGACGAAGTCGAAGCCAAGATCCTCAAGTTCGACCAGGAGAAGAACCGCGTTTCCCTGGGCATCAAGCAGATGGGCGACGATCCGTGGAACGGCCTCGCACGCCGCTACCCGCAAGGCACCCGCCTGTTCGGCAAGGTGACCAACCTGACCGACTACGGTGCATTCGTTGAGATCGAGCAAGGCATCGAAGGTCTGGTGCACGTGTCCGAAATGGATTGGACCAACAAGAACGTTCATCCGTCCAAGGTCGTTTCTCTGGGCGACGAAGTGGAAGTGATGATCCTCGAGATCGACGAGCAACGCCGCCGTATCTCCCTGGGCATGAAGCAGTGCCAGTCCAATCCTTGGGACGACTTCGCTGCCAACCACAAGAAGGGCGACAAGGTTAAGGGCCAGATCAAGTCCATCACCGACTTCGGCGTGTTCATCGGCCTGGAAGGCGGCATCGACGGTCTGGTTCACCTGTCCGACCTGTCCTGGAGCCAGCCTGGCGAAGAAATGGTGCGCAACTACAAGAAGGGCGACGAAGTCGAAGCCGTGGTTCTGGCGATCGACGTGGAGCGCGAGCGCATCTCCCTGGGTATCAAGCAACTGGAAGGTGATCCGTTCGGCGGTTTCGTTTCCGGCAATGAGAAGGGCGCAGTGGTCACCGGTACCGTGAAGTCTCTGGATGCCAAGGGTGCTGTGATCGCGCTGGAAGGCGACGTCGAAGCCTATCTGAAGGCTTCCGAAGTTTCCGCCGACCGCGTCGAAGACATCCGCAACCACCTGAAGGAAGGCGACAGCGTCACCGCCGTCATCATCAACGTGGATCGCAAGAACCGCGGCATCAACCTGTCGATCAAGGCCCTCAACAAGGCTGAAGAATCGGCTGCGATGCAGAAGTTCTCCGCTGAAAGCAACGCCAGTGCGGGTACCACCAACCTGGGCGCCTTGCTGAAGGCCAAGATGAGCGGCGGCAAGAGCGAATAAGGTCGGAGTTAAGTCATGACTCGTTCCGATCTCATTGCCCGCTTGGCGGAGCTGCATCCGCAGCTGCTGGCCAAGGATGCAGAGTATGCCGTCAAGGTGATTCTGGACACGTTGTCCGCCACGCTCGCGCGCGGCGGGCGCGTCGAGATTCGCGGTTTCGGCAGCTTCGGCCTGAACTACCGTCCGCCGCGTCAGGGGCGCAACCCCAAGACCGGCGACAAGGTGAAGGTTCCGGCCAAGTATGTGCCGCATTTCAAGGCGGGCAAGGAGTTGCGGGAGCGGGTCAGCGACCACGAATCCTGATTTTGAGCTGAAGCAGTTCGAGTGGCGGCATATCGCAAGGTATCGCCGCCATTTTCTTGTCTGTTCGTGTTATCTTTAGCCCGATTTTTCGCGGATGAATAACGATGCGTTATCTTAATTGGCTGTTGCGTGCGGTGCTGTTCGTGATCCTGCTGGGATTCGCGATCAAGAACGATCAACCGGTCGCATTGCGCTATTTTTTCGGCTATGAGTGGCACTCATCGCTGGTGGTTGTATTGCTGGTCTTTTTTGCCGCCGGTGCGGCGGTCGGCGTGCTGGCCATGTTCGCCAATGTCTTGCAACAGCGCCGCGAGATCGCGCGCCTGAAGCGCGATATCCGCGTCAAGAACACACTCGCCGGTGTCGGCGAGACGCAGCAAACACCTATTCAACCTTCCTGACAGATTTTTCAAGTATGGAGTTCGAACCCTGGATGCTGCTGGTCTTCCCGTTGTTTTTCGGGATGGGCTGGCTGGCGGCCCGCATCGACATCAAGGACCTGCTCTCGGAATCGCATGCGCTGCCGCAATCGTATTTCCAGGGGCTGAACTTCCTGCTCAACGAGCAGCAGGACAAGGCCATCGAGGCCTTCATCGAAGTGGTCAAGGTCGATCCGCAGACCGTCGAGCTGCACTTCGCGCTGGGCAGCCTGTTCCGCCGGCGCGGCGAAGTGGATCGCGCGCTGCGCATGCACCACAATCTGGTGGACCGCGCCGACTTGGACAACGACAAGCGCCAGCAGGCGATCTTCGAGTTGGCGCAGGACTACCTGAAGGCCGGCATTCTCGATCGCGCCGAGACCCTGTTCCGCGAACTGGAGAAAACGCCGTATGGCAAACCGTCGCTGGAATTCCTGCTGGAGCTGTTCCAGAAGGAACACGACTGGCTCAAGGCGATCGAGGTCGCTCAACGCCTGTCCGTAGTGTCCGGCGAATCGCATGGCAAGCAGGCGTCCTTTTTCTATTGCGAGCTCGCGAGCGACGAGATCGCCGCGGGAGATGCGGCTGCGGCCCGCGCCCATCTGCAGCAGGCTTTGGAGGTTTGTCCCGAGGCGGTGCGTGCCAGCATGATGCTGGGCGACCTGGCTGCAGGCGAGGGCAAGCTGGAAGAGGCCATCGCCATCTGGAAGAACGTCGAGGCGCAGGATGCGCAATATCTGCCGCTGGTGGCGGAGCGTTTGCTGAACGCTTATCGTGATCTTGAGCGGGAGGCCGAAGGCATCGCACTGTTGCGCGGCTATCTGACCAAATACCACTCGGTGGACCTGATGAACGTGGTGTTCGACGGCGTGCTGAAGAACGAAGGTTCGTCCGCGGCGTACCAGCTGGTGCGTGAAGAACTGCAGCGCAATCCGACCTTGATCGGGCTGGACAAGCTGCTCGAAGCCAGATTGCTGGAAGTGCCGATGGAGCGTCGCGCCGATGTCGAACTGGTGAAGGACCTGGTGCACAAACGCACGCGCAACCTGGCGTCGTACCATTGCGGCCACTGCGGTTTCAAGGCGCGCCAGTTCTACTGGCATTGCCCGGCCTGCCAGGCCTGGGACAGTTACCCGCCGCGACGCACCGAAGAAACAGGAATACAAATATGAACGACCCGAAAATCATCATCGCCCTCGACTATGCCGAGGCCGCACCGGCATTGGCTCTGGCCGACCGGCTGCAACCCTCGCAGTGCCGCCTGAAGGTCGGCAAGGAACTGTTCACCGCCACCGGACCTGCTCTGCTGGAGCAGCTGATGAAGCGCGGTTTCGAGATATTCCTCGACCTGAAATTCCACGATATCCCGAACACCACCGCGCAGGCATGCAAGGCCGCCGCGAGCCTCGGCGTGTGGATGGTCAACGTGCATGCGTTGGGCGGGCGCAAGATGCTGGAGGCGGCGCGTGAGGCGGTCGCGAACAGCGCACACCAGCCCAAGCTGATCGCCGTGACCATGCTCACCAGCATGGCGCAGGAGGACCTTGCAGACATCGGCATCGCGGCGACACCGGCAGAGATGGTGCTGCGCCTGGCGACCCTGGCGCGCGACAGCGGACTGGACGGCGTGGTGTGCTCGGCGCAGGAAGCCGCGATGTTGCGCCAGCGTTGCGGCAGCGAATTCTGCCTGGTGACGCCGGGCATCCGTCCCGCACAGGCCAGCCTCGACGATCAGTCGCGCGTGATGACGCCACAGGCCGCGCTTCAGGCAGGCTCCAGCTATCTGGTGATCGGGCGTCCCATCACCAAGGCGGCAGATCCCTTGCAGGCCTTGCTGGCGATCAATCAGGAAATCGTAGGGGCGCGATTCATCGCGCCCTGAAACCATCGCAATGGAATCGAATAATAAGAAAACCGGAGGGCAGGCATGACCGCGTTGCCAACATTCGAAAAGGCAAAAATATTGGTAGTCGGCGACGTGATGCTGGACCGTTACTGGTTCGGCGATGTGAGCCGCATCTCGCCGGAAGCGCCGGTGCCGGTGTTGAAGGTGAGCAAAGTGGAAGAGCGTCCCGGCGGCGCAGCCAACGTGGCGCGCAACATCGCCGCGCTGGGGGCGCATTGCACATTGCTCTCGGTGGTCGGTGCGGACGAGGCGGGTGACTGCCTGCAACGGCTGCTGACCGAGCAGGGTAAGGTGACCGCGATGCTGCACCGCGACGACACCATCTCGACCACGATCAAGCTGCGTGCTGTTGCGCGGCAACAGCAACTGCTGCGCATCGATTTCGAGACGTCACCCAGCCATGAAGTGCTGAACGCGAAGCTCGCGGATTTCCGCGCCAAGTTGGCGGGCGCCGATGTGGTGGTGTTGTCCGATTACGGCAAGGGCGGCTTGGCGCACATCGCCGAGATGATCCGGTTGGCGCGAGCAGCGGGCAAGCCGGTGCTGGTCGACCCCAAGGGCGACGACTACGCGCGTTATCGCGGCGCGACGTTGCTCACCCCCAATCGCAGCGAATTCCGCGAGGTGGCAGGCAGCTGGAAGAGCGAGGACGATCTCACTGCCAGGGCCGAAAATCTGCGCAAGGAACTGGAGCTCGACGCGCTGCTGGTGACGCGCAGCGAAGAAGGCATGAGCCTGTACCGCGCCGGCGGTGCGCTGCACGAGCCGACGCAGACACGCGAAGTGTTCGACGTCAGCGGCGCGGGTGACACCGTGATCGCCACGCTGGCGGTGATGCTTGCGACCGGTGAGGGCTTGCCGGAGGCGATGCGCATCGCCAACCGCGCGGCGGGCATCGTGGTGGGCAAGCTGGGGACGGCGGTCGTCAGCCGTGATGAGATCATTCAAGACATGGGGTTGTAGGGGCGCGATTCATCGCGCCCATTTTTTGGTGCATCGGGCGCGATGGCTCTGCATAGCCATTCCACTAATCCATCAAAAAACGATGGATAAGTGGCTGGTTAATCGCGCTTCTACGGTTGAATTTTAGAGGGGATGTCATGTATTACATCGTCACCGGCGCTGCCGGCTTTATTGGTTCCAACCTCGTCAAAGCGCTCAACGAGCGCGGCGAGAACAACATTATCGCGGTGGACAATCTCAAGCGCGCCGACAAGTTCAAGAATTTGGTGGATTGCGAGATCGCCGACTATCTCGATAAGCAAGATTTCCTGAAGAAACTGCAGGATGGTTTCTTCGACGGTCTGGTGAGCGCGGTGCTGCACCAGGGCGCGTGTTCCGACACCATGGAGACGGACGGCCGATACATGATGGAGAACAATTACCAGTACACACTGGAGTTGCTGAACTACTGCCAGAACGAGGAGGTGCCGTTCCTCTATGCTTCGTCCGCCTCGGTATACGGGGGCGGCGGCGTGTTCAAGGAGAGCCGCGAATACGAGTCGCCGTTGAACGTGTATGCCTATTCCAAGTTCCTGTTCGACCAGGTCGTGCGCCGCCGCTGGCACAAGCGCAGCGCGCAGATCGTCGGTCTGCGTTACTTCAATGTGTACGGTCCGCGCGAACAGCACAAGGGGCGTATGGCTTCGGTCGCCTACCACTTCTTCAACCAGTATCGCGCCGAGGGGCGCGTGCGTCTGTTCGAGGGCTGCGACGGCTACGCCAACGGCGGACAGCTGCGCGACTTCGTCTCGATCGAGGACGTGGTCAAGGTGAACATGTATTTCCTCGACAACCCGCACAGATCCGGCATCTTCAATCTCGGCACCGGTCTGGCACAGAGCTTCAACGACGTAGCCGTGGCGACCGTCAACACTCTGCGCCAGGCCGAAGGTAAGCCGGCGCTGAGCCTCGCCGAGCTGCAGCAGCAGGAACTGATCAGCTACATTCCGTTCCCCGATGCCTTGCGCGGCAAGTACCAGAGCTATACGCAGGCCGACATCGGAGCGCTGCGCAATGCGGGGTATGCCGAGCCGTTCCTGAGCGTAGAGCAGGGCGTGGCGCGCTACGTGGAACAGATGCTCAAGGCTGCTTCCTGAGATGTACCCGTCCATAGAAGACTTTGTCGGCAACACGCCGCTGGTCAGGCTCAAGCGCATTCCCGGCGAAACTTCCAATGTCATTCTGGCGAAGCTGGAAGGCAACAATCCCGCCGGCTCGGTGAAGGACCGGCCCGCGCTGTCGATGATCACACATGCCGAAGCGCGCGGTGACATCAAGCCGGGAGACACCCTGATCGAGGCGACTTCCGGCAACACCGGTATCGCGCTGGCGATGGCCGCGGCGATGCGCGGTTACAAGATGATCCTGGTGATGCCTGAGAATCAGAGTGTGGAACGCCGCCAGACCATGCGCGCGTTCGGCGCAGAACTGGTGCTGACGCCGAAGGAAGGCAGCATGGAACTGGCGCGTGACACGGCGGAGCATCTGCGCGACGCCGGGCGAGGCATCATCCTCGACCAGTTCGCCAACCTTGACAATCCGCTGGCGCACTACGAGGGCACCGCGCCGGAGATCTGGCGCGACACGCAGGGCCGGCTCACGCACTTCGTCAGCAGCATGGGCACCACCGGTACCATCATGGGCTGCGCGCGTTTCTTCAAGGAACAGAATCCGAACATCCAGATCGTCGGCGTGCAGCCGGAAGAGGGGGCGCAGATCCCCGGCATCCGCAAGTGGCCCGAGGCTTATCTGCCGAAAATCTACAGTCCGAAGAATGTGGACAAGCTCGAATACGTCAGCCAAACGGATGCGGAAGAGATGACGCGCCGCCTGGCGCGCGAGGAGGGCATCTTCTGCGGCATCTCGTCCGGCGGCGCGTTGAGTGCCGCGCTGCGCATCTCGCAGCAGGTCGAGAATGCGGTGATCGCCTTCATCGTGTGCGACCGCGGCGATCGTTATCTCTCCACCGGCGTGTTCCCCGCATGACATTGCGGCTGGCAAACGGCCTGGTACTTCGCTATCTCAAGACCATCGAGATGGTCGGGGTGTTGATGCGCATATTCAGTTTCACGCTGGTGAGCTGGCTGGGGCCGGAGAGCCCGTTCCTGTTCGTCTGGGTGTTCAACACCATCGATGCGGTGATGCTGTCGTGGTGCTCCGCGCTGAAGAAGGATGCCGCCTATACCCTGCTCAATGTGTTCTGGATCATGGTCGGCGTGATCGGCATCTCCCGCGCCAGCGGCTGGCTGTAAACCGTACGATTTTGCCGATCAGTACTCGGCCTGCGCGATCCTGGATCTGGATAAGGCCGGGTTCTGCGCGAAGTAGCGTTTGACTCCGCCGATGATGGCCCCCGCAAGTTTCTGCTGATACTCCTCGTCGTTCAGGCGGCGCTCCTCGTCAGGGTTGCTGATGAAGGCGGTCTCGACCAGGATGGACGGGATGTCCGGCGATTTCAGCACGGCGAAGCCAGCCTGCTCGACATGACCGCGATGCAGGTCGTTGATGTTGCCCAGTTCATTCAGCACATGCTTGGCCAGCTTCATGCTGTCGTTGATGGTGGCGGTCTGTGACAGGTCGAGCAGCGTGCGCGCAAGATACGGATCCTTCACGGCGATGTTCACCCCGCCGATCAGATCGGCCTCGTTTTCCTTCTTTGCGAGCCAGCGCGCCGCGGTGCTGGTCGCGCCGTGTTCGGACAGCGCGAATACGGACGAGCCGCGCGCGTCCGGTTTGATGAATGCATCGGCATGGATCGAGAGGAACAGGTCGGCATTCACCTTGCGTGCCTTGGCGACGCGTCTGCCGAGCGGGATGAAATAGTCTCCGTCGCGGATCAGCACGCCGCGCATATTCGGCTGGTCGTCCACCATCGCCTTGACCTTGCGGGCGATCGTGAGCGTGACATTCTTTTCGTGCGAACCGTTCCGGCCGATTGCGCCGGGGTCTTCGCCGCCATGTCCCGCATCGATCGCGACGATCAGCGTGCGTGCTCGCAGTTCCGGCATCGCCGGTGAAGTTGCAGCCGGCGCGCTGGCTGCGATGCTCAGGCTTTGTTCCAGCTTGGGTTTTCCCTCGATTTCCACTTGGGCGCTTGGCTTGGCTGCCGTGGACGGGGGCTGCAGTGCGGCATCCTTGGGCTGCTCCAGCAGCGCCATCAGTGGGTCGGACGGCTGGGCAGGGTAGACGTCCAACACTAGGCGGTGTCCATATTCGCCCACGGGCTTGAGGTCGAACAGTTGTGGTTTGGCCTCGCCCTTGAGGTCGAGCACCAGGCGCACTACACCAGGCTTGAAGCGGCCTACACGCACGCTTCGGATGTAAGGATCGGTGCTGCCGACGAGCTTGGTCAGGCCGTTGAGCGCGTCGCCGATCTCGACGCCTTCCAGATCGATCACCAGGCGTTCGGGATTCTTCACCGAGAACATGTTGTGCTGGATGGGCTGCTTCGATTCCAGCGTCAGGCGCGTATAGTCCTGCGCCGGCCAGACACGCGCCGACGTGATTGCGGTGGAGGCATGAGTCTGCGGCAGCCACAGCAGTGCCGTAAAGGTGAAGAGTGTTACAACCGCTCTAAGCATCGTTTGCCCATCTCTGTGTTGGCTCGAATCTGTGCTTCGCGTCCCTCGTTCAGGATCGCAAGGTCGATCTCCACATCGGCCCGCGGAATCAGTCCCTGCGCCTTCTCCGGCCATTCGATGAGGAATACGTTATGACCATCGAACTCGTCGCGGAATCCGGCGGATTCCCATTCTTCCTCGTCGCGCAGGCGGTACAGGTCGAAGTGGCGCAAGTCTAACCCAGCCGCCTGATACGGCTCAACCAGCGTGTAGGTCGGGCTTTTGACCCGTCCCTGGTGGCCCAGCGCGTTCAGCACGCCACGCACCAGTGTGGTTTTGCCTGCACCGAGGTCGCCGTGCAGGTAGATCACCATGCCGGGTTCGAGACATGAAGCGAGGCGTTGTGCCAAGGCGAGGGTCGCGCCTTCGTCGGCGAGAGCGAGGCTGATTCGGCTATCATCTGAACTATGCAAATCGAACATCCTCAACAGGTAGACTACGCGGCGCTCACAGCGCAGATACGCGCGTGGGCGCATGAACTCGGTTTCCAGGCCGTGGGCATCAGCGACACTGACCTGTCCGCGGCGGAGAACGGCCTGCTGGAATGGCTCACCCTCGGAATGCACGGCGAGATGGATTATATGGCAAATCACGGCACTAAACGCAGCCGCCCGGCGGAGCTGGTGCCGGGCACGCTGCGGGTTATCTCGTTGCGCATGGACTATGCGCCGCCCGCTGCGCGCGACAGCCGGCAGGTTCTGGCGGAAGGCGATCGCGCCTTCATTTCGCGCTATGCGCTGGGACGCGATTATCACAAGGTACTGCGCAACCGGCTGGCGAAACTGGCGGACAAGATACGTGGAGCAGTCGCGGAATTCGATGGGCGCGTGTTCACCGATAGTGCGCCGGTGATGGAAGTCGAGCTGGCGAGCAAGGCCGGTCTGGGCTGGCGCGGCAAACACACCTTGTTGCTGTCGCGCGAACGCGGTTCCTGGTTCTTTCTCGGCGAGATCTACGTGAACCTGCCGCTGCCGCCGGATGTGCCGCAACAGGAGCATTGCGGTACTTGCACGCGTTGCATCGACGTGTGTCCCACCAGGGCCATCGTTGCGCCGTACCGGGTGGACGCGCGCCGCTGCATCTCCTATCTCACCATTGAGCTTAAGGGCAGCATTCCTGTGGAACTGCGCCCGCTGATCGGCAACCGCATCTACGGTTGCGACGATTGCCAGTTGGTGTGCCCGTGGAATGGTTTTGCACAAACGACGCTGGAGCCCGATTTCGCCGTGCGCCACGGCTTGGACGACGTGTCGCTGGTGGAGCTGTTTGCGTGGGATGAAGCCGAGTTCAAGTTCCGCCTTGCAGGCAGTGCCATCTACCGTATCGGTTTTGAGCAATGGCTCCGGAACATTGCAATTGCATTAGGCAATGCGCCGAAGAGTGCGGAGATCGTGGCTGCCTTGCAGGCGCGTGTGGAGCATCCGTCAGAGCTGGTGCGCGAACATGTGGTGTGGGCGCTTGCCCAACAGTTTAGGACCAACGACTAGGCGAGGTCGCTTGCTTGACCAGTCAGACGCCCAACAGTTTTTATCAGTAAATAAATCGATCCCGAAGCTCTTCCAGGTTCAGTTCGCGCAATATCTGCTCCAGCCGCTCCCGCGCATTCTTGCGCGGTGCGCCCTGGCGGCGGGCGATGATGAGCTCGTTCTTCATCGAGTGTTCCCAGCCGACCAGTTCCGTCACTGTCACCTGATAGCCATGCGATTCCAGCAGCAGGCAGCGCAGCACGTTTGTAAGCTGGCTGCCGAATTCTCGGGTGTGGATGGGGTGGCGCCAGATCTCGGAGAGTGGGGTCAATCCGAATGACTGGTTCTTGCGTTTATTTAGCACCGAAGCGACTTCGGCTTGGCAGCATGGAACCAGCACGACGAACCGGGCCTGTTTATGGAGTGCGAACCGGATCGCGTCGTCGGTAGCAGTGTTGCAGGCATGCAGTGCAGTGACGACGTCGATGCGTTCCGGCAGTAGCGGCGAGTGGATGGATTCCTCCACCGACAGATTGAGGAAGGACATGCGCGCAAAGTTCAGCTTGTGCGCCAACTCGCGCGATTTCTCCACCAGGGCCTCGCGCGTTTCGATGCCATATATATGTCCGGTACTTCGCGCCTTGAAAAACAGGTCGTAGAGGATGAAGCCCAGATAGGATTTGCCGGCGCCGTGATCCGCCAGCGTCAGGTTCGGCTGAGAGCCAATGACTTCATTGAGTAGCGGCTCGATGAAGTGGAACAGGTGATAGACCTGTTTGAGTTTGCGGCGGCTGTCCTGGTTAAGCTTGCCGTCGCGCGTGAGGATGTGCAGTTCCTTGAGCAGTTCGACGGATTGTTCGGGTTTGATATCGGGAATGGTATTCATAATGTCGCCGCACTTTAGCCGAATTTTAGCGCCATCACCAGTGCGGTACATGTTGATCAAACTGGCGGTGCGATGGCCTCCCTCAACCATCCAGGCCGCGTGCTAACAAAATAAAATGCAGATAGCATTTGACGGGCTTGGGCGGCTTTGCTATAGTTCGCCTCCTTCTGACGCGGGGTGGAGCAGCTCGGTAGCTCGTCGGGCTCATAACCCGAAGGTCATAGGTTCAAATCCTGTCCCCGCAACCCGGATTCAAAGTCTCTTGCTGACAAGTCGGCGAGGGGCAAAAAAGAAGTTCGAAATTAAAGTTGACAGCAAGTTTTTAGTCACTATAATGCGCACCTCTTCGCTGCCACGGCAGCTGCTCTTTAAAAGTTAAACAAACAACCGACGAGTGTAGGTGCTTGGTTTTTGGGAAGTTTCGAAGGTCCTTGAGGCTGACGAAACGACTTTAAAAATATAGTAGTACTTACGCAAAGTCGAAAAGAATCATGTCAATGATTCACTTTGAGTAAGACCAGATTCTTAAATGAATCAAGTAACAGGAATTGAACTGAAGAGTTTGATCCTGGCTCAGATTGAACGCTGGCGGCATGCTTTACACATGCAAGTCGAACGGCAGCACGGGTGCTTGCACCTGGTGGCGAGTGGCGAACGGGTGAGTAATATATCGGAACATGTCCGGAAGTGGGGGATAACGTAGCGAAAGTTACGCTAATACCGCATATGCCCTGAGGGGGAAAGGGGGGGATCGTAAGACCTCTCGCTTTCGGAGTGGCCGATATCGGATTAGCTAGTTGGTGAGGTAAAAGCTCACCAAGGCGACGATCCGTAGCGGGTCTGAGAGGATGATCCGCCACACTGGGACTGAGACACGGCCCAGACTCCTACGGGAGGCAGCAGTGGGGAATTTTGGACAATGGGCGCAAGCCTGATCCAGCCATGCCGCGTGAGTGAAGAAGGCCTTCGGGTTGTAAAGCTCTTTCAGCTGGAAAGAAAACGTATCTATTAATACTAGATGCGGATGACGGTACCAGCAGAAGAAGCACCGGCTAACTACGTGCCAGCAGCCGCGGTAATACGTAGGGTGCGAGCGTTAATCGGAATTACTGGGCGTAAAGCGTGCGCAGGCGGCTTTTTAAGCCAGATGTGAAATCCCCGGGCTTAACCTGGGAACTGCATTTGGAACTGGAAGGCTAGAGTGTAGCAGAGGGGGGTAGAATTCCACGTGTAGCAGTGAAATGCGTAGAGATGTGGAGGAATACCGATGGCGAAGGCAGCCCCCTGGGCTAACACTGACGCTCATGCACGAAAGCGTGGGGAGCAAACAGGATTAGATACCCTGGTAGTCCACGCCCTAAACGATGTCAACTAGGTGTTGGGGAAGGAGACTTCTTTAGTACCGCAGCTAACGCGTGAAGTTGACCGCCTGGGGAGTACGGTCGCAAGATTAAAACTCAAAGGAATTGACGGGGACCCGCACAAGCGGTGGATTATGTGGATTAATTCGATGCAACGCGAAAAACCTTACCTACCCTTGACATGCCAGGAAGATCGCAGAGATGTGATTGTGCCCGAAAGGGAACCTGGACACAGGTGCTGCATGGCTGTCGTCAGCTCGTGTCGTGAGATGTTGGGTTAAGTCCCGCAACGAGCGCAACCCTTGTCATTAATTGCCATCATTCAGTTGGGCACTTTAATGAGACTGCCGGTGATAAACCGGAGGAAGGTGGGGATGACGTCAAGTCCTCATGGCCCTTATGGGTAGGGCTTCACACGTAATACAATGGTCGGTACAGAGGGTTGCCAACCCGCGAGGGGGAGCTAATCTCAGAAAGCCGATCGTAGTCCGGATTGTTCTCTGCAACTCGAGAGCATGAAGTCGGAATCGCTAGTAATCGCGGATCAGCATGTCGCGGTGAATACGTTCCCGGGTCTTGTACACACCGCCCGTCACACCATGGGAGTGGAATCTGGCAGAAGTAGGTAGCCTAACCGTAAGGAGGGCGCTTACCACGCTGGGTTTCATGACTGGGGTGAAGTCGTAACAAGGTAGCCGTATCGGAAGGTGCGGCTGGATCACCTCCTTTCTAGAGATATCCAGGACTGAGTGCCTACACTCATCGGTTGTTTAACAAGGTAACGAGCTGGTAAGGGCTTAGGCTCGAAGCAGGCTCGAAGTAAGTTTGGGTCTGTAGCTCAGCTGGTTAGAGCACCGTGTTGATAACGCGGGGGTCGTTGGTTCGAGTCCAACCAGACCCACCAGAGTAGTAAAACGGGGGTTTAGCTCAGCTGGGAGAGCACCTGCTTTGCAAGCAGGGGGTCGTCGGTTCGATCCCGTCAACCTCCACCAATACCTTGTTTTAGTCATTAGTCGCTAGTTTTTAGAGATGCAGCCGCAACTGCATTGGAATTCTGAGAGCTACCGACTAACGTCTAACGACGAAAGTTTGATCTTTAAAAATTTGGAAGAAGTAAAGAAAGTGATTCTCACTGAAACGAGGATGGGCAACCGTCTGAGTGGAAGTGGAAAAACTAAATGGGTTTTTGATTGTATCAAGTCGATTCATGCTAGTCGTATGAATCGGACACAAATGCGAAACACCTATGGCGCTTCGATCGAAAGGTCGAGGGCTTAACGTTATAGGGTCAAGCGAATAAGTGCATGTGGTGGATGCCTTGGCGATTACAGGCGATGAAAGACGTGTTAGCCTGCGAAAAGCTACGGGGAGCTGGCAAAAAGCTTTGATCCGTAGATCTCTGAATGGGGAAACCCGGCCCTTTGGGTCATTCCCTGCTGAATACATAGGCAGGGTAAAGCGAACCCGGCGAACTGAAACATCTAAGTAGCCGGAGGAAAAGAAATCAACCGAGATTCCGTAAGTAGTGGCGAGCGAACGCGGAAGAGCCTGCAAACTTTAGCTTCTGTATTAGAAGAACAGTCTGGAAAGTCTGGCCATAGTGGGTGATAGCCCCGTAAGCGAAAATACAGGAGTGGAACTAGGTTTGGAACAAGTAGGGCGGGGCACGAGAAACCCTGTCTGAACATGGGGGGACCATCCTCCAAGGCTAAATACTCGTAATCGACCGATAGTGAACCAGTACCGTGAGGGAAAGGCGAAAAGAACCCCGGAAGGGGAGTGAAATAGAACCTGAAACCGCATGCATACAAACAGTGGGAGCCCGCAAGGGTGACTGCGTACCTTTTGTATAATGGGTCAGCGACTTACGTTCAGTAGCGAGCTTAACCGAATAGGGGAGGCGTAGGGAAACCGAGTCTGATAAGGGCGATAGTTGCTGGGCGTAGACCCGAAACCAGATGATCTATCCATGGCCAGGATGAAGGTTGGGTAAAACCAACTGGAGGTCCGAACCCACTAACGTTGAAAAGTTAGGGGATGAGCTGTGGATAGGGGTGAAAGGCTAAACAAATCTGGAAATAGCTGGTTCTCTCCGAAAACTATTTAGGTAGTACCTCATGTATCACTCTCGGGGGTAGAGCACTGTTATGGCTAGGGGTCTATTGCTGATTACCAAACCATTGCAAACTCCGAATACCGAGAAGTGCGAGCATGGGAGACAGACATCGGGTGCTAACGTCCGGTGTCAAGAGGGAAACAACCCAGACCGCCAGCTAAGGTCCCCAAGACACAGTTAAGTGGAAAACGAAGTGGGAAGGCTAAAACAGTCAGGAGGTTGGCTTAGAAGCAGCCATCCTTTAAAGAAAGCGTAATAGCTCACTGATCGAGTCGTCCTGCGCGGAAGATGTAACGGGGCTCAAACTGTGCACCGAAGCTGCGGATATGTACTTTGTACATATGGTAGGAGAGCGTTCTGTAGGCCTGCGAAGGTGTCTCGTGAGGGATGCTGGAGGTATCAGAAGTGCGAATGCTGACATGAGTAGCGATAAAGGGAGTGAAAGGCTCCCTCGCCGAAAGCCCAAGGTTTCCTGCGCAACGTTCATCGGCGCAGGGTGAGTCGGCCCCTAAGGCGAGGCTGAAAAGCGTAGTCGATGGGAAACAGGTTAATATTCCTGTACCTCAATATAATGCGATGTGGGGACGGAGAAGGTTAAGCAAGCTAGGTGTTGGACGTCCTAGTTCAAGCGTGTAGGGAGATCTCTTAGGCAAATCCGGGAGGTCAATTCTGAGGCGTGATAACGAGCGGCCTTGTGCTGCGAAGTTGCTGATACCAAGCTTCCAAGAAAAGCCACTAAGCTTCAGTTATATTGGGACCGTACCGCAAACCGACACAGGTGGGCAGGATGAGAATTCTAAGGCGCTTGAGAGAACTCGGGTGAAGGAACTCGGCAAATTAGCACCGTAACTTCGGGAGAAGGTGCGCCCCGGTAGGTTGTAGTCCCTCGCGGACGAAGGCCGATGGGGTTGCAGTGAAATGGTGGCTGCGACTGTTTAATAAAAACACAGCACTCTGCAAACACGAAAGTGGACGTATAGAGTGTGACGCCTGCCCGGTGCTGGAAGATTAAATGATGGGGTGCAAGCTCTTGATTGAAGTCCCAGTAAACGGCGGCCGTAACTATAACGGTCCTAAGGTAGCGAAATTCCTTGTCGGGTAAGTTCCGACCTGCACGAATGGCGTAACGATGGCCACACTGTCTCCACCCGAGACTCAGCGAAGTTGAAATGTTTGTGAAGATGCAATCTACCCGCGGCTAGACGGAAAGACCCCATGAACCTTTACTGTAGCTTTGCATTGGACTTTGATGGGACCTGTGTAGGATAGCTGGGAGGCTTTGAAGCGGTGACGCCAGTCATCGTGGAGCCGACGTTGAAATACCAGCCTGGTGTCATTGAGGTTCTAACCTAGACCCCTTATCGGGGTTGGGGACCGTGCATGGTAGGCAGTTTGACTGGGGCGGTCTCCTCCCAAATTGTAACGGAGGAGTACGAAGGTATCCTAGGTACGGTCGGACATCGTACTGATAGTGCAATGGCAAAAGGATGCTTAACTGCGAGACTGACAAGTCGAGCAGATACGAAAGTAGGTCATAGTGATCCGGTGGTTCTGTATGGAAGGGCCATCGCTCAACGGATAAAAGGTACTCTGGGGATAACAGGCTGATTCCTCCCAAGAGTTCATATCGACGGGGGAGTTTGGCACCTCGATGTCGGCTCATCACATCCTGGGGCTGTAGCCGGTCCCAAGGGTATGGCTGTTCGCCATTTAAAGTGGTACGTGAGCTGGGTTTAAAACGTCGTGAGACAGTTTGGTCCCTATCTGCCGTGGGCGTTGGAAATTTGAAGGGACCTGCTCCTAGTACGAGAGGACCGGAGTGGACGAATCTCTGGTGTACCGGTTATCACGCCAGTGGTATTGCCGGGTAGCTAAATTCGGAAGAGATAACCGCTGAAAGCATCTAAGCGGGAAACTCGCCTTGAGATAAGATTTCCCTGGGGGCTTGACCCCCCTGAAGGGTCGTTCGAGACCAGGACGTTGATAGGCTGGGTGTGGAAGCGCAGTAATGCGTTAAGCTAACCAGTACTAATTGCCCGTGAGGCTTGATCCTATAACGTTAAGTAACAAAGGCGTTTCGCAACGCACAATCAAAGACACAGAAACTTTACTTCTTCCAGATACGGTTCAGCGCAAGAGCCTCAAAACTCAACCGATGAACCACAGACATGGCAGGCGACAGAACACCGTCGATTGCCGAACAGTTTGTCTGACGACCATAGCGAGTTGGTCCCACTCCTTCCCATCCCGAACAGGACAGTGAAACGACTCCGCGCCGATGATAGTGTGGATTCCCATGTGAAAGTAGGTCATCGTCAGACTCCTTACAAGGCAGCGCCCTCATTGAAGAGGGCGTTGTTATTTAATGCGATCTGGGATTGCCATGCATTTGAAATGCGGTGGCAATTCAGACAACGCAAGCCGTTTTGAAGCTGTAAAAACGGGTCGTTAGCTCAGCTGGTAGAGCAGCGGACTCTTAATCCGTTGGTCGAAAGTTCGAATCTTTCACGGCCCACCAAATATAAGGACTTAGGTACCCCCTAAGTCCTTTTTATTTTGGCTTCGATTCGGCGTTAATATCGCTTTCGGCATGGATTTTACTCGGCGCTTCATTTATCATGTCGCGTCGATTAAATTCGTAAAAGAATTGGCGGGTCTCCCCGCATTGCAGGTCGGTGAACCTGGTCAGGTCCGGAAGGAAGCAGCCATAACCGATCACTGCAAGTGCCGGGGGTAAGGCTCGCCTCCTATTTTTTGTCCAGGGGGGGGCGATGAGAAAAGTTGGTTTGTTGTTAGGTGCAATGCTGTTCAGCGGTAGCGTGCTTGCGGTGGACGGCGTTTCTGTCGAGTATGGCAAAGGCAATGCGACCGAGATGGCGCGCGTCGGAGCCCTCTGGAATTGGGATAAGCAGTGGTTCACCGAGGGTAACTGGCTGGTGACGGGCTTCTGGGAGGCCTCTGTCGGGTCCTGGCGCGGGAAGAGCGCAATAGGCAATAATCAGACGATTACCGACGTGGGCGTGACCCCGGTATTCCGTTTGCAGCAAAAGAATCCGGTCGGATTCGCTCCCTATGCGGAGGGGGCTATCGGTTTTCATTTGATTACCCCGACTTTTATTTACGCCAACCGCCACTTCGGCAGTTCGTTCCAGTTCGGCGATCACCTCGGGGTCGGGGTGCGTTTCGGCGACCATCAGCAATTTGACCTGGGGTATCGCTATCAACATCTTTCTAACGGCGGGATCAAGAAGCCGAATCAGGGTATCAATTTCAACCAGGTTCGTTTTACCTATCACTTCTAACGTGGTGCAACTTGTCAGCCACAACTGTTCTCGCGCGTAAATGGCGTCCTAAAACCTTCGCGCAATTGGCGGGGCAGGAGCATGTGGTCAAGGCGCTCAGCAACGCGCTGGCGCAAAATCGGCTGCATCATGCCTATTTGTTCACCGGCACACGGGGGGTCGGCAAGACCACCATCGCGCGCATCTTCGCCAAATCGCTGAACTGCGCGACAGGAGTCACTGCGACACCCTGCGGCGAGTGCAGTGCCTGCCGGGAAATCGACAGCGGCCGTTTTGTCGATCTGATCGAGCTCGATGCCGCCTCCAATACCCAAGTGGACAGCATGCGCGAACTGCTGGAAAGCGCCCTGTATGCGCCGACCAGCGGGCGCTTCAAGGTGTACATCATCGACGAAGTGCACATGCTGTCCAAGTCGGCATTCAACGCGATGCTGAAGACGCTGGAAGAGCCGCCGGGGCACGTGAAATTCATCCTGGCTACTACCGATCCGCAGAAGATTCCCGTTACCGTGTTGTCGCGGTGCCTGCAATTCAATTTGAAGCAGCTGCCGCCGACATTGATAGCGGCGCATTTGCAGCATGTGCTGGAGCAGGAGCAGATCGCTTTCGAGGCGGGAGCTGTCGCGCTGATCGCGCGGGCGGCGCAGGGCAGTATGCGCGATGCACTGAGCCTGATGGATCAGGCTATCGCCTTTTCCGATGCCAAAGTGGAAGAGATGGTGGTGCGCACCATGCTCGGGGCGATAGACCAGAGCTATCTCTTCGATTTGCTGGATGCTTTGCGTGGACAGAATGGCGTTGCGTTGCTTGAGATCGCCGACAGCATGGCTGCGCGCAGCGTGTCGTTTGACGCGGCATTGCCGGAGTTGGCGACATTGCTGCATCGCATCGCGCTGGCGCAAACCGTGCCGCAGGCGATTGCCGAGGATGAGCCGGAACGCGCGCGCTTGCTGGAACTATCGCAAGCTTTCACGGCCGAGGATGTGCAGCTTTGTTATCAGATCGCCATACATGGGCGCGACGAGATCGACCTGGCGCCGGACGAATACGCGGGTTTTACCATGACGCTATTGCGCATGCTGGCTTTTGCGCCGGCGAAGGGAGCTCAGCGCGCGGTCATGGCCGTCCCGCCCGCTCCGGTGCGCGCGGCACCGCCTGCAAACCAGCCTGAGAGGCTTCCCGAAGCGCCGTTAGCAGCGCGGGCAACGACCGAGGTTGTATCACCCGGCCGGCCGGATTGGGGTGTGTTGCTGGCGCAATTGAACGTGCAGGGTATGGCACAACAGTTGGCGAAGCATTGTGTGCTGGAAAGTTTCTCCGATGGGCAGGTCACCTTGCGCCTGTCGCAGGATCAACGGCATTTCCAGACCAACAAGATGGCGACTGACAAGCTGCAGGCCGCATTGAGCGATTACTTCGCCAAGCCGGTCAGGTTGAATATCGTGCTGGGCAAGGACGAAGCAGCGACGCCCGCCGTTATCGAGCAACAGGTCAAGCAGTTACGGCAGCAACAGGCTGGCGATTCGATCGCACAGGATGGTTTTGTGCGTGCGGCACAAGCGGAGTTGGATGCCAGCCTGATGGCGGATTCGATTGAACCAATACAGTAAGTTTTAAGGAGTAGATGAATATGTTGAAAGGCGGATTGGGCGGGCTGATGAAGCAGGCGCAGCAGATGCAGCAGAACATGCAGAAGGCGCAGGCTGAACTGGCCAACATCGAGGTGGAAGGGCAGGCCGGTTCCGGCGTGGTCAAGGTCACCATGACCTGTGGACATGAAGTGCGCCGCGTATCGCTGGATGACAGCGTTCTGTCCGACGATAAGGAGATGCTGGAAGATCTGATCGTGTTGGCGCTGAACGACGCGATGAAGAAGGTCGAGGCGACCTCGCAGCAGCGCATGAGCGGCTTTACCGCCGGCATGGGCTTGCCGCCTGGCATGAAGCTGCCGTTCTGATGATCGGGATGATGCCTTCCCATCTGGATGAACTGATCACTGCACTGCGTTGTTTGCCAGGTGTTGGGCCTAAGTCCGCCCAGCGCATGGCCTATCATCTGCTGCAGCGCGACCGAGCTGGCGCGCAGCACCTGGCGCAATCGCTGGAGCGCGCCATGGCGAGCATCAAGCACTGTTCCAAGTGCAATAATTTCTCTGAGCAAGAGGTCTGCGCGTTGTGCGCGTCGCCCAAGCGCGATGCGGGCTTGCTGTGCGTGGTCGAGATGCCGGCGGATCTGCTGATGATGGAGCAGACCCAATGCTATCGCGGTATGTATTTCGTGCTGATGGGGCGGCTCTCGCCGCTGGATGGCATCGGCGCCAGGGAATTGCATTTCGACCGGTTGGTCAAACGTGTACAGGAACATTCCTGCGAAGTGATTCTGGCGACTAATTTCACCGTAGAAGGCGATGCCACGGCGCATTATCTGGCAACCTTGCTGCAATCTCAAGGTGTTAAGGTGTCGCGTATCGCCCGCGGTTTGCCGGTGGGCGGGGAGTTGGAGCAGGTGGATAGCGGAACGCTGGCGCAGGCCATGCTGGAGCGGCGCGAGGTATTGGCATGATCGAGCAGGGCGAAAAATTACAGAAAGTATTGGCGCAAGCGGGATTCGGTTCGCGCCGCACCATGGAAGAGTGGATCTCCGCCGGGCGCGTCAGCGTGAACGGTGAGCCCGCCACGCTGGGTATGCGCGTGGTGGAAGGGGATTTAGTGCGGGTGGATCGCCGGACAATCCGTGTCGGAGAGAAAGAGCATGCGATACGCGTCTTGCTGTATCACAAGCCGGAGGGAGAGATCGTCAGTCGCGACGATCCGGATAAGCGGGCGAGCGTATTCGACAAGTTGCCCAAGCTGCGCGGCCAGAAGTGGATCGCCATTGGGCGGCTTGATTTCAACACGAGCGGCTTGCTGATCTTTACCACCTCCGGCGAGTTGGCGAATCGACTGATGCATCCGCGCTTCGAAGTCGAACGCGAATATGCCGTTCGCGTGCAGGGAACCATGACGGACGAGCAGATGAAGCAAGTGCTCAAACAGGGCGTGGAACTGGAGGACGGCCTGGTCAAGTTCGAGAAGCTTGATGACGAGGGAGGCGAAGGGTTCAATCATTGGTATCGCGTGATGCTAAAAGAGGGACGCAATCGCGTGGTGCGCCGCACTTTTGATGCGCTGGGGCTGCCGGTCAGCCGTCTGATGCGGGTGCGCTTCGGTATAATCAATCTGCCATCGCGCCTTAAGCGCGGCATGACCGCCGAACTGGGTGAAGGGGAAGTGGGGCAGGTGCTGGATTGGGTCGGAATGACGGCTGACGAAGACGAGACACCCAAAGTCGCAGTACCTCCGGCCATGCATGGCCGGAAGGCTGCTGGAGGCAGGGAAAGGACGCATACCGCCGGACGGAAGGGCGGGGCATCCATTCCCCGCACAAGCAGCGGAAAAAGTAAAACTGGTGTAAAACGCTGACTATCACTAAAATTCAAATCATTGTGATCTGCGGGCAGTATTGAATGCTATGAAACTATGGCAACTACTTGGGATTCTGGAAAACTGAATGCAAGAGCGCGGCAATAAGACCATCATGTGCAGTGTGCTGTTCTTGGATATCGTCGAATATTCCAAGAAGTCGGTGGCTGGGCAAATTTCGTTGAAGGACAGGTTTAACGACTACCTCTCCGCCGCCATTCGCGACGTGCCGGTGGCTGACCGGATCATCCTCGACACCGGCGATGGCGCGGCTATCAATTTTCTTGGCGACGTCGAGGATGCATTGAGGGCGGCGCTGAGCCTGCGCGAAAGCCTGCTCAACGAAGAGCCTGGCCTGGAGCACCCCCTGCTGGTGCGCATGGGCATCAATCTTGGCCCGGTGCGCCTGGTCAGGGATATCAACGGGCAGCCAAATATCGTGGGCGATGGCATCAACGTCGCTCAACGCGTGATGGGCTTTGCCGATGCCAGCCAGATACTGGTTTCGCGTTCTTACTTCGATGCGGTCTCGCGTCTTTCCCCGACGTACGCGGGGATGTTCCATTACCAGGGATCGCGCACGGACAAGCATGTGCGTGAACACGAGATTTATGCCATCGGTTATCCGGGCGAACAGACAGTGAAGCATACGGAGGGCGGTGCCGTCACCGGGCAGGTCGCGAACCGTTATGCCGCCCTGGTGGAGAAAGCCAAACTTGGCTGGAATACTGCAGCGGCCAAGCTGGATGTGCTCGCAGGGGCGCTGCGTGAGCGTTACCGGCAGGCTGACTCGAAGCAGCGCGCCATCTATGTGGCTGCGGTCGCGGTTCCGGTGCTGCTGATCGGCGGAGTGGCGCTGAAGTTTGCGCTGTATAAAGAAGCCCCCTTGCCGAGCGCCGCTCAGATCCAGGCTGCGAATGGATCGCAAGCGGCGTCTGCAGTTGCATCGCTCGTTCCCGCAAAGACTGCTACTGTAAAGGAAACTCAGCCGACCACAGTGGCCACGCCGGAGGAAAAGAAGCTCGCCGAGAGCAAACCTAACGGCAAAAAAACCAATGGTCAGGCCAAGCAGCCTCAAGCCCAATCTAAGCAGGCGCAAGCCCAAGCCAAGCCCAAAGCCGCCGAGCCAAGCAAGCCGTGGTATGAGAGTGGCGGTGCAGCTCAGGGTGCCGAAGCTTATGTCGTCGTCACCTGCAAGGAAGGAACCCAAGTGTTTGTGGATGGTTCTCAGAAAGGCAAGATCACTTCGGGCGCGTTGAAGGTGGCAATCTCCCCGGACAGCAGGCACACGGTGATCGTGAGTCATCCCGCCGGCGGTATTTATACGCAAAGTGTCGAACTTGACACGGGCAAGACGTTACGCCTCAGGCCGAGCTTTTGTGATTAGCAGGCCCTGACTACCAGATTCATACAGAAGAATATGACGAAGAAGCTTTTCTCGGGTGAGCGCGATGATTAGCCAATTGGGGCGTTATGAGGTGCTGGGCGAGCTAGGACAGGGCGCGATGGGTATCGTCTATAAGGCGAAGGACCCGTTGATCGACCGCGTCGTGGCGATCAAGACGATCAACCTGGGGCTCGCGCTGGACGAGAAAGAAGAATACGAGGGGCGCTTCTACCAGGAGGCCAAGGCGGCCGGCCGGCTCAGCCATCCGAACATCGTGACCATATACGACGTGGGCAAGAGCGGCGATGTCGCCTACATCGCCATGGAATTCCTGGAAGGGCGCGAATTGCGCGACATCATGAATGATGGCGGGCTGCTGCCGGTCGACCAGGTGCTGGACATCGTTGCTCAAGTGGCGCTGGGCTTGTCTTACGCGCATGAACACGACATCGTACATCGGGATGTCAAACCTTCGAACATCATGGTAGTGCGCGATGGGCATGTGAAGATCACCGACTTCGGCATTGCGCGCATGGCTTCCTCGGCAGTGCGCACCCAGACCGGCATGGTGCTTGGCTCGCCCAAATACATGTCGCCCGAGCAGGTGATGGGCAAGGCGATCGACCAGCGTTCGGATATCTTTTCGCTGGGCGTGATGCTCTATGAGATGCTGACCGGGCAGGCTCCCTTCAATGGCGAGAACGTCAACGCCATCATGTACCAGACCCTGAACGCCGTACCAGTTCCCCCCAATACGCTGAATCCTGCCGTGCCTGAGATGCTCAATTTCATCGTGGCCAAGGCGCTGGCGAAAGGACTGGAAGACCGTTACCAGAATGCTAGGGATTTTGCCGACGACCTGCGCGCCTGTCGCGACACCTTGCCGCGTTCCAAGCTTCAGGATGTATCGATAGCTCCCGCAGGCGGCGAGAAGAAATTGCCCGACGCGATCAGCATTACCGGCAATCTGGATGCGGCAGGGGAGGATGCGAAAGCAGCATCGACGGCAAGACTATCGCAAGCTTTTGATTCCGCCGCCGCAACCATGCGCCTGGCTGCCCTGACTGCGACCAACGAAGATGTGGACGAATTGTCCAAGACCTTCAAGATGGTGCGGCCGAGTGCGGAAGCCATCAAGCAAGCCGCTCCTGCGGCTCGGCCCGCGCCCGCAGCCCCGCGCCCTCAGGTACACCATGCTCCCTCGCGTCCTCCGGTCAAGCATGGCAGCGGGAATTTCCTGCTGATGATTATCGTGGCGCTGGTGTTGATGGGCATCGTGGCTATCGTAATCTTCTAGCTCTACCCCCCGCATGGCGCTCAAGCCTTCACCGAGCTTGGCCATATTGCTGCTGCTGTTCCACCTGCTGGTTGCTGGCGTGGTGTTTCTGACCGCGTTGCCGGTGCCACCCAAGCTGGCGACATTCCTGCTGATCGTGTTGAGCCTAGTTTATTACCTGGCGCGCGATGCTTTGCAACTGTTGCCGGATTCATGGCGCGAGATATCGCTTGCCTCCGGCGAGGTGTCGGCTACGCTTCATACACGCCTCACCGGACAAATCTCCGGCGACACTGTCGTCAGTCCCTATTTCGTCGTGTTGGGCATCTGCCTGGAGGGCAGGCGCTTGCCGGTTTTTCGCGTTGTCTTTCCCGATGCGGTGGGGCGAGACAGGTTTCGTGAGTTGTGCGTGCGCCTGAGGTTTGCCTAGCGGGTGCGAGGGGTCAGGATGGTGGGCTGCGGGTTCGGCTGTGCCGTCGGATAGTCCTTGCTGAAGTGCAGGCCGCGGCTCTCATGGCGCGCCAAGGCGCTTTGCACGATCAGTTCCGCATTCAGCACCAGGTTGCGCAGCTCGAGCAGGTCCGGGTTGACGTGGAAGTTGGCGTAGAACTCGTCAATCTCATCCTGCAGCAACTGGATGCGGTGCTGGGCGCGCTGCAGGCGCTTGTTGGTGCGCACGATGCCCACGTAGTTCCACATGAAGTGGCGCAGCTCGGCCCAGTTGTGCGAGATGACGATCTGCTCGTCGGCATCGGTCACCCGGCTTTCGTCCCAAGCGGGCAATTCGCGCAACGCTTGCTGGGGCTTGTCCAGGATGTCGCGCACCGCGGCGTTGGCGAACACCAGACATTCAAGCAGCGAGTTGCTGGCCAGCCGGTTCGCGCCATGCAGACCACTGTAGGCGGTTTCGCCCACCGCATACAGATTGTCCACGTCGGTGCGCGCATTGAGGTCCGCCATGACGCCGCCGCAGGTGAAATGCACGGCGGGGACGACGGGGATGGGTTCCTTGCTGATATTGATGCCCAGGCTGAGGCAGCGCGAGTAGATGGTCGGGAAGTGCTCTTCGAGGAACTCGATCGACTGGTGCGAGATGTCCAGATAGACGCAATCCAGTCCATGCTTCTTCATTTCGAAGTCGATCGCGCGCGCCACCACGTCGCGAGGCGCGAGTTCCGCGCGCTCATCATGATGCGGCATGAACCGCGTGCCATCCGGCAATTTGAGGATGCCGCCTTCGCCGCGTACCGCCTCGCTGATGAGGAACGATTTGGCATGAGGGTGATACAGGCACGTAGGGTGGAACTGGATGAACTCCATGTTTGCCACGCGGCAACCGGCGCGCCAGGCCATGGCGATGCCATCGCCGGTTGCGGTGTCCGGATTGGTGGTGTAAAGGTAAACTTTACCGCTGCCGCCTGTCGCAAGGATGGTATCCCGGGCGGCGATGGTGACGACTTCGCCGCTCAGGCTGTTCAAGGCGTAGGCGCCGTAACAGCGGTTATCTGCCAGGCCGAGCTTCCTGCCGGTGATGAGGTCGACCGACAGGTGGTGCTCCAGCACGGTGATGTTCGGGTGGCTCAGTACTTTCGCGGCCAGCGTTTCTTGCACGGCATGGCCGGTCGCATCCGCAGCGTGGATGATGCGGCGGCGACTGTGACCGCCTTCACGGGTGAGGTGATAGCCCATGAGGCTGGAGTTGTCCCTGGTGAACGGTACGCCTTGGTCGATCAGCCAGTCGATGGCGGCCTTGCCGTGCTCGACGACGTAACGCGTGACGGCCTCGTCGCACAGGCCTGCGCCCGCGGTCAGGGTGTCCTGGATGTGCGCGTCCAGAGTATCCTCGCTGGACAATACCGCGGCGATTCCGCCCTGGGCCCGGCTGCTTGCACCGTCCAGCAGGGACTTCTTGGTGATCAGCCCCACTTTCTGGTGCTCGGCCAGCTTGAGGGCCAGCGTCAGGCCGGCCAGGCCGCTACCGATGATCAATGTGTCGAAACGCAGCAATTGGAGTCCAGATGTATTTGCCAAAGGCGAAACTATAGCAAAAGACTGGCCTGAGGCTGAGCCTGATTGCCAAGTTGGGAACTTATTTCCTTTTTGCCAGTCGCATTGCCCGCATATCGAAGCTGGCTGACGTGCATCTGGCGGAGCGGTTATACTCCAGCTTCCGCGAATGGCGCGGCGATTATAGGAATAACCGGAATAGTCAGCGATGGCAGAGAAGGAAGTCGATCAGCTATTGGTGGAGCGCGTTCAGCGCGGCGATAAGCACGCCTTCGACTTGCTGGTATCCAAGTACCAGCGCAAGCTGGGGCGGCTGATCTCCCGTTTTGTCCGCGATCCTGCGGAGGCAGAAGATGTCACGCAAGACGCCTTTATCAAGGCGTATCGGGCGTTGCCCGGCTTCCGTGGCGACAGTGCGTTCTACACTTGGCTTTATCGCATCGGAATCAATACGGCGAAGAACCACCTTCTGGCGAATAAGCGGCGTGCGCCGACCAGCACACCGTTCGATGTTGATGAAGCCGAGTCGTTCGAGGATGCCGGCCTGTTGCATGAGGTCAGCACACCTGAGAATGAACTCATGAGCAAGCAGGTTGTCGATGTGGTGCAAACTTCGTTACAGCAACTGCCGGAAGATCTGCGCAGTGCCCTGACGTTGCGAGAGATCGAGGGGTTGAGTTACGAGGAAATCGCCAGTGTGATGAACTGCCCGATCGGCACGGTGCGGTCGAGGATATTCAGGGCGCGTGAAGCGGTAGCGGAGAATCTGCGGCCGCTGTTGGAAACCAGTAAGGGTAAGAGGTGGTAGCGATGAAACAAGAAATTTCTGCGTTGATGGACGGCGAGTTGTTCGAGGATGAAGCAGAGGGTTTGTTCGACCGGATCAAACGGGATTCCGATACTCACCATGACTGGGCGCTCTATCACCTGATCGGAGATGTGCTGCGCCAGCCCGAACATATCCATTGTGATTTGAGCGAGAACGTACGCGAACGCATGCAGGATGAGCCTGTCGTGCTGGCGCCGCGCAGTCGCGCGGTGAAACAGAAAATGCGCACCTTCGCGCTATCGGCTGCAGCCTCGCTGGTGGCGGTTGGCGTGGTGGCGTGGATGTCGTTGCAGATCACTCCAGAGACGGCTCCACAGCTTGCGATGCAACAAACCGCCTTGCGTCCGGTCAACATGCAGATACTGTCCAAGTCCAATGATTACCTGATGGCACATCAGGAGTTCTCTCCCAGCACCGACATGAACGGCGGTGCCTCCTACATCCGCACGGTTTCCTATAGTCCGGATGAGAAATAGGGCGGGGGAGATGGCGATGAGGTTGTGCACCATATTCTGTGGACTGTTGCTGGCTGTCGCCAATGTCCACGCCGAAGAGCGGCAGGTCAGTCTCGATTGGCTCAAGACGGTGGCCTTTGCGGCACACCAGACCGATTACAGCGGCGTGTTCGTTTACCAGTATGACAATCGCGTCGAAACATCCCGCATCACGCATGTGGTCGAGTCGGACAGCGAATACGAGAAGCTGGAAAGCCTGGACGGTCCCAAGCGCGAAATCATCAGGCATCACGGCCAGGTCTGGTGCTATATCAATCACAAGATGGTGCAGGTGGGCAGTCAACAAGGGCGCAGCAGGTTCCCCTCGCTGTTGCCGGATCAGCTTTCCGCACTGAGCGCGAATTATCAGGTCAAGGAGGGGGGGGCAGAACGCGTGGCGGGATATAACACGCACGCCATCCTGTTCCAGCCCAAAGACAACTCGCGTTATGTGCACAAGATATGGGTGCACACCGATTCCGGCCTGTTGCTGAAGGCCGCCGTGCTGGGCGAGAAGAACCAGTTGGTCGAACAATATGCTTTTACCCAATTGCAGATCGGTGGAAATATCGACAGCTCCTGGGTGAAGTCGAGCGCTTCGGCCTTGCCTGCTCCCGAAGCAGTCAAGAGCGGCGTAGCAGTCAATAGCGGTTGGATCGTGGATGCGCTGCCGGCTGGTTTCAAGAAAACCATGGAGATCCAGCGTCCGATGCGCGGCAAGCATGCGCCCGTGACGCAACTGGTGTTTTCGGACGGATTGAGCGCGATCTCCATTTTCATCGAGCCGATCGATAGCGACGAAGACGATGTGGAAGGGTTGTCCAGCCGCGGTGCGGTGAATCTGTACCACAAGCTGGTGGACAGGAACCTGATCACAGTGGTCGGCGAAGTGCCTCCGCGTACGGTGATGCAGGTTCTCGATTCGCTGCGCTATAACGGCAAGTAACCATGCTGGAAACGCGAGCCGTTGTCGTGCAGGTCGAGGGGCAGCATGCCTTTGTGCAGGCCAGCCAGGGCGGAGGTTGCGGTCAATGCAGCGGCAAAGGCTGCGGGACGGCCAAACTGTCCCAGCTGTTCTGCAGCCAGCCGCGCCAATTCCAGGTAGATAATCCGATCAATGCACGCGTCGGCGACCAGGTGGTCGTCTCGGTTGCGGATGGCACGGTGCTGCGCGGCATCGGCCTGGTCTATCTGCTGCCATTGCTGTTGTTGGCGGTGGGCGCCGCTCTCGGGAATATTGCCGCTCCTCAGGTCGAACAACAGGATGGTTACGCGGCGGCAGGTGCGTTGATCGGCTTGGTTTGTGGTTTCTTCCTGTCCAAATGGCTCGCTGTGCGGCTGAGGCGCCAGCGGCCTTACATCGCCAGGCAATGGCGCGGGGAGTGATTCGGTTCTTTTGTTGGTGAATGGAGGCTGAAAATATGCTGAAAAAACTGTTGAGCCTGTTCGTGTTGATGGTCGGAATGATAGTCAGCTCGCCCGCGCTCACGAAGGAACTGCCGGATTTCACTGAGCTGGTGGAAAAACAGGGCCTGGCCGTCGTCAATATCAGCACCTCGCAGATCATCCGCAACGCACAGGGATTTCCCGGGATTTCCGAAGACGATCCGTTCTACGAGTTCTTCCGCCGCTTCGCTCCGCAGATGCCGCGCGAGCAGGAATCTCAATCGCTGGGATCCGGTTTCATCATCAGCGCAGACGGCTACATCATGACCAATGCGCATGTGGTGGACCGCGCCGACAAGATCACCGTGCGCCTGACCGACAAGCGCGAATTCCGCGCCAAAGTCATCGGTGCCGACAAGCGCACCGATATCGCGTTGCTGAAGATCGAGGCGACCGGCCTGCCAAGAGTCAGCATCGGCGATCCGAACAAGCTCAAGGTCGGCGAATGGGTGGTTGCCATCGGTTCTCCGTTCGGTTTCGACAGCAGCGTGACGGCGGGCATCGTCAGCGCCAAGGGACGCTCCCTGCCGCAGGACAATTTCGTGCCGTTCATCCAGACTGACGTGGCGATCAATCCCGGCAACTCCGGCGGTCCGTTGTTCAACATGAACGGCGAAGTGGTCGGCATCAACTCCCAGATATATACGCGATCCGGCGGTTCGATGGGACTGTCTTTCGCCATCCCGATCGACGTGGCGACGCAGGTGGTCGACCAACTGCGCAGCACCGGCAAGGTGACGCGCGGCCGCATCGGCGTGATGATCCAGGAACTGACACGCGAACTGGCCGATTCGTTCGGTTTGAGCAAGCCGTCCGGGGCGCTGATCAGCAACGTGGAAAAGAATGGCCCGGCCGACAAGGCGGGCATCGAGGCCAGCGATGTGATCCTCAAGTACGACGGCAAGCCGGTCGACAGCTCTGCCGATCTGCCGCGCATGGTGGCGGCGACCAAACCGGGCAGCAAGGTGACCATCGAATTATGGCGCAAGGGCGCGGTGAAGCAGGTGGCCGTGGTGGTCGCCGAGATGCCGGAAGAGAACAAGCTGGCGCGGGCCGCAAAGGAACTGGCCGATGACGTGGCCGAAATGATTGCGCGTCTCGGCATCGCGGTCAGCGAATTGAGCCGTGATCAGATGCAGGGGTTGCAAGTGAATGGCGGGCTGCTGGTGGAAGAGGTCAAGGGCTCCGCAGCGCGCGCGGCAGGATTGCATCAGGGCGATGTGCTGCTGGCGATCGGCAATATGCCGATCCGTTCGCTGGCGCAGTTCAATGACATCCTCAAGCAGGTGCCGAAAGGGCGCAATGTCGCACTGCTGGTCAGGCGCGGAGACAGCGCTTCCTATGTGGCGATCCGGCTGGACGAGAAGTAATAGGCACCTCGAATAACCTACTGCGCGGCTTGATTGCAGCGTTGCGCGGTGCTCGCTTCCTCGCCTACCCACAGGGTATGTGGCTTCGACGTAACCTGAAGGTTAGTCTCCGCCGCAACTCGCGAAGGCGAGTTGTCTCGGTCGCTGTGCTCCGTGCGCCTTGCACTCAAGCCGCTCGCTACGGTTCTTCGAGGTTCCTTTCTCTCTTCAGCGAGCCGAGTCTAAATCGGCTAGAATTCGCGCTTTGCGCAAAAGCCGGTTTCGGCAGGATTTTTAACCTTGAAGCACATCCGTAACTTTTCCATCATCGCTCACATCGACCACGGCAAATCCACGCTGGCGGATCGAATCATTCATCTGTGCGGCGGCTTGTCCGATCGCGAAATGGAAGCGCAAGTACTCGATTCGATGGACATCGAGCGCGAACGCGGCATCACCATCAAGGCGCAGACCGCCGCGCTGAATTACAAGGCCCGCGACGGCCAGGTCTACAACCTGAACCTGATCGACACGCCGGGGCATGTGGACTTCTCCTACGAAGTGTCGCGCTCGCTGTCCGCCTGCGAAGGCGCGCTGCTGGTGGTGGATGCGTCGCAGGGCGTGGAGGCGCAGACCGTGGCGAACTGCTACACCGCGCTCGACCTCGGCGTGGAAGTCGTGCCGGTGCTGAACAAGATCGATCTGCCATCCGCCAATCCGGACAATGCCATCACCGAGATCGAGGACGTGATCGGCATCGATGCGCACGATGCGGTGCACTGCTCCGCCAAGACCGGACTGGGCGTGGAAGATGTACTGGAATCCCTGATCGCCAAGGTGCCCGCGCCGCAAGGCGACCCGGACGCGCCGTTGCAGGCGCTGATCATCGACTCGTGGTTCGATAATTACGTCGGTGTGGTGATGCTGGTGCGCATCGTCAACGGTACGTTGAAGCCGAAGGAAAAGATTCTGTTCATGGCGACGGGTGCGCAGCACCTGACCGAGCACATCGGCGTGTTCACGCCGAAGTCGCAGAACCGCGAGTCGCTGAGTGCGGGGCAGGTGGGCTTCGTCATCGCCGGCATCAAGGAACTCAAGGCCGCCAAGGTGGGCGACACCATCACTCATCAGGCCAGACCCGCAGCCGCCGCTCTGCCCGGTTTCAAGGAAGTGCAGCCCCAGGTGTTCGCCGGACTGTTCCCGGTCGAGTCCAATCAGTACGAGGCGCTGCGCGACTCGCTGGAGAAGCTCAAGCTCAACGACGCTGCGCTGCAATTCGAGCCCGAAGTATCTCAGGCGCTGGGTTTCGGCTTCCGCTGCGGCTTCCTCGGCCTGTTGCACATGGAGATCGTGCAGGAGCGCCTGGAGCGCGAGTTCGACATGGACCTCATCACCACCGCGCCGACGGTGATCTACGAGGTGGTGCTGCGCGACGGCACGGTGCTGATGGTGGACAATCCGTCCAAGATGCCCGACCCGTCGAAGATCGAAGAGATCCGCGAACCCATCGTCACGGTGAACCTGTACATGCCTCAGGAGTATGTCGGCTCGGTGATCACGCTGTGCACACAGAAACGCGGTGTGCAGATCGACATGACCTATCACGGCAAGCAGGTGCTGCTCAAATACGAGATGCCGATGGGCGAGATCGTGCTGGACTTCTTCGACAGGCTGAAATCGGTGTCTCGCGGCTACGCCTCGATGGACTACGAGTTCAAGGAGTATCGAGCAGCCGACGTGGTCAAGGTGGACATGCTGATCAACGGCGACAAGGTGGACGCGCTGGCAGTGATCGTGCACCGCGCGAACAGCCAGCACCGCGGCCGCGAGGTCGCCGCCAAGATGCGCGAGCTGATCCCGCGCCAGATGTATGACGTGGCGATCCAGGCGACCATCGGTTCGAACATCATCGCGCGCGAGAACGTCAAGGCGATGCGCAAGAACGTGCTGGCCAAGTGTTACGGCGGCGACATCACGCGCAAGAAGAAGCTGCTGGAGAAGCAGAAGGCCGGCAAGAAACGCATGAAGCAGGTGGGCACGGTGGAGATTCCGCAGGAAGCCTTCCTCGCTATCCTGCAAGTTGAGGACAAGTAACGATGGATTTTGCACTGATTCTGTTTGTATTGCTGGTGACCACCGGCGCCATCTGGCTGCTGGACCGTTTCGTCCTGGCGGGCAAGCGCCCCGCGGGCGTGGCCCAGCAATGGTGGGTGGAATACGCCAAGAGCTTCTTTCCTGTGATCCTGGTGGTGTTCTGCATCCGTTCCTTCCTGGTCGAGCCGTTCAAGATTCCTTCCGGCTCGATGATTCCCACCCTGCAGGTCGGCGATTTCATCCTGGTGAACAAGTTCACCTATGGCATCCGCCTGCCCATCGTCAACCGGAAACTGGTGCAGATCAACGACCCGCAGCGCGGCGACGTGATGGTGTTCCACTACCCAGAAGATCCCTCCAAGGACTACATCAAGCGCGTGGTCGGGTTGCCGGGCGATACCGTCGAATACCGCAACAAGCGTCTGCGGATCAACGGCGTCGAGCAAGCGCAACAGGCGGATGGCGATTACAATTACGTCGAGACCGGGTTGAATTTCGTGCATACCGAGAAGCGCGTCGAGACCCTGGGCGAACGCAAGCATGCCGTGCTGGTCAATCCCGAATTGCCGACCTTGCACCTGGGCTCGGTAGCAGAGTTCGCGGGGCGCGAGAACTGCAGCTACGACGACGATATGGTGCGCTGCAAGGTGCCGGAGGGGCAGTACTTCATGCTCGGCGACAATCGCGACAACAGCCGCGACAGCCGCTACTGGGGATTCGTGCCGGACAACCAGATCGTCGGCAAGGCGTTTTTCATCTGGATGAATTTTTCCGACCTGAAGCGCGTCGGACTGTCCATTAACTGAGTCGGGAGGGGCAATATGAATGCAGCAATGCCAGCAACACAACGCGGTTTGAGTCTGTTCGGTTTCCTGTTCGGGGCGGTGATTCTGGTTCTGGTCAGCATCACCGGACTGAAGATGATCCCGGCCTATATGCAGTATGAGCAGATCAAGAACCTGTTCATCACCATCGCCAACGATCCCGAGATGCAGAACGCCAACGTACGCGATATCAAGGCGTCCTTTGACAAGCGCGCCTCTATCGACGACATCACAGCAATCCGCGCCGACGACATCGAGATCGTCAAGGAGGATGGTCGCCTGGTGTTGAGCGCGAGCTACTCCGTCAAGGTCCCGCTGGTTGCCAACGTCAGCCTGTTCATGGACTTCAAGCCCAGCAGTGCCAAATAAGGATCGCGACGCACTCTGCAGGCAGTTGGGGCATGTCTTCGTGCAGCCTCGCTTGCTGGAGCGCGCGCTCACCCATCGCAGTTACGCGCCGGAGCACAACGAGCGGCTGGAATTTTTAGGCGACAGCGTGCTGGGCTGCGTCATCGCCAAGCACCTGTATGACGCCTTCCCGCAGTTGAGCGAAGGCGAGCTCTCGAGGCTGCGCTCCAACCTGGTCAAGGAAGAGACGCTGGTGACCTTTGCCCAGCAACTCAAGCTCGGCAGCCTTTTGCGGCTCGGCGAGGGCGAGCGCAAGAGCGGGGGATTCCGCCGGCCGTCCATCCTGGCCGATGCGATGGAGGCGCTGTTCGGCGCGATCCTGCTGGATGGCGGTTACGCCGAGGCCGAGAAGGCCGTGCTTGGGCTGTTCGTGCCTTACCTTCAGAAGGTCGACATCCACACGCTGGGCAAGGATGCCAAGACCCTGTTGCAGGAGTATCTGCAAGGCAAGCGTATACCCCTGCCGACCTATACCATCATTGCTACCGGCGGGTTGGCGCACGAGCAATCTTTCCAGGTGGAGTGCGCCATCCCCAAATTGAAGATCAGCACGCGCGGCGAGGGCAGCAGCCGCCGCAGCGCCGAACAACAGGCGGCTCAGGCCGCCTACCAACAACTGGCCAGGACATCATGACCGAACAACAGACAACAGAATTCCGCAGCGGCTTCATCGCCATCGTCGGGCGTCCCAACGTGGGCAAGTCCACGCTGCTCAACCACCTGATCGGGCAGAAGGTCAGCATCACTTCGCGCAAGGCGCAGACCACGCGCCATCGCATCCACGGCATCTTCACCGACGAGCGTGCGCAATATGTGTTCGTCGACACGCCCGGCTTCCAGACCAAGCACCTCAACGCGCTGAACCGCGGCATGAACCGCGTCGTCACCAGCAGCCTGCGCGACGTGCAGGTGGTGGTCTACGTGCTGGAAGCGCTGCGCTATGACGAGCGCGACCAGGAGGTGCTCAAGCTGCTGCCGGACAACCGCCCGGTGCTGCTGGTGATCAACAAGATCGACGAGGTCGAGGACAAGGGAAAATTGTTCGAATTTGCGGAGCGCATCGCCAAGGACTTCAAGTTCGCCGAAATCGTCCCGGTCAGCGCCAAGCAAAATACCAAGCTCGACGAACTGCGCGATGCCCTGTATCGCCACTTGCCCGAGGGCGAGCTGATCTACGGCGAGGACGACATCACCGACCGCAGCGAACGTTTCCTCGCGGCCGAGATGCTGCGCGAGAAAGTGTTCCGCTTTACCGGTGAGGAACTGCCGTATTCAACCAGCGTGGTGATCGAGCAATTCAAGATGGAAGGCAAGCTGCGCCGCATCCATGCCGCGATCCTGGTGGACAAGGAAGCGCACAAGGCTATGCTGATCGGCAAGAAGGGCGAGAAGCTGAAAGAGATCGCCACCCAAGCGCGCCTCGACATGGAAAAATTGTTCGACGGCAAGGTGTTCCTCGAAGTGTTCGTCAAGGTGCGCAGCGGCTGGGCGGACGACGCACGCGTGCTGAAGAGCCTGGGCTACGAATGACCGTTGCGAACCGGCACAAGCAGCAGGACGAACCTGCCTTCGTGCTGCATAGCTACCCGTTCCGTGAAACCAGCCTGATCCTCGACGTGTTCAGCCGGCAGCACGGGCGGCTGGCGATCATGGCGCGCGGCGCGCGGCGTCCCAGGTCGGCACTGCGCGGCGTGCTGATGAATTTCCAGCCGCTGCTGCTTTCCTGGTTCGGCAAGGGCGAGGTGCGCACCCTGCATAGCGCGGAGTGGCAGGGCGGCCAGCCCTACCTGCAGGGCACGGCGCTGATGTGCGGTTTCTACCTGAATGAGCTGTTGCTCAACCTGATGGCGCGCGACGACCCGCATGATCGGTTGTTCGACTACTACCGTGCCACCCTGTACCGGCTGGCGCACGAGACGGACCACGCCGCGACCCTGCGCTGTTTCGAGAAGCATATGCTGCAGGAGCTGGGCTATGCGCTGACGCTGGAGCGCGAGGCGGGCGGCGAAAAAGCGATCCACCCCGAAGTCTGTTATCGTTATGCCGTGGAGCGTGGCGCCGTGCCGGACGACGGCGATACGCAAATCGGGTTGCCGGTGCAGGGCAAGACCCTGCTTGACATGGCGGCGGACGATTACGCCGATCCCGTCACCGCACAGCAGAGCAAACAGCTGATGCGTGTGCTGCTGAACCATCATCTCGGCGGCAAGACACTGCACACGCGCGAACTCATCAAGGATCTGCAGAAGCTATAGAACCGGAAGACCGTCGTCCGCAGATCGAATCTGCGGGATCCGCGTAATCTATGGAATAAATGGAGGCATCGAAAATGGTAAAACTCGGACTGAATATCGATCACGTCGCCACTCTGCGCCAGGCGCGCGGGTCGCGCTATCCCAACGTCGTGCGCGCCGCGCTGATCTGCGAAGAGGCAGGGGCGGACGCCATCACCCTGCACCTGCGCGAAGACCGCCGCCACATCCAGGATGCGGATGTCGATATCCTGCGCGGCATGCTGCAGACGCGCATGAACCTCGAATGCGCCGTCACCGACGAGATGATCGCCAACGCGGTGCGCATCAAGCCGCACGACATCTGCCTGGTGCCGGAGCGGCGCGAGGAGCTGACTACCGAAGGCGGGCTGGACGTGGTGCGTTATTTCGACGCGGTGAAGGCCGCCACCGAGCGTTGCACCGAGGCGGGCATCCGTGTCTCGCTGTTCATCGACCCGGACCTGAAGCAGATCGACGCCGCACGCCGCGCCGGCGCTCCGGTGATCGAGCTGCACACGGGAAAATATGCCGACGCCGACAGCGTGCCGGAGCGTGCCCACGAACTCGAGCGCATCCGCGCCGCGGCGGAACACGCCCATGCGCAGGGGATTCAGGTGAACGCCGGCCACGGCCTGCACTACCATAACGTGCAGCCCATCGTCGCCATTCCCAACATCGTCGAGCTCAACATCGGCCACGCCATCATCGCCGAGTCCGTGTTCATCGGCCTGGATGCAGCGGTAAGGAAGATGAAGGCGCTGCTAGTTCAGGGATGATTTACGGTATTGGCACAGACATCGTCGAGGTCGCGCGAATTGAAGCGCTGTGGGTGCGCTACGGCGAGCGTTTCGCGAAGCGCATCCTGAGCGAGAGCGAGCTGCCTGCGCTGGCCATCCATCCGGCTCCGGCAAGGATGCTCGCGAAGCGCTTCGCGGCGAAGGAGGCGTTCGCCAAGGCGGTCGGCATGGGCATGCGGTATCCCGTCAGTTTTCATCGCGTCGGTGTCGGGCACGACAAGCTGGGCAAGCCGGTGATGGAGTTCGATGAGGTGCTGGGGGCGTGGCTAGCTGAACGGGGCATCAACGGACAGCACATTTCCATCAGCGATGAGCGGGAGATGGTGGTGGCGTTTGTGGTGCTGGAACGCAATTAGGTAGCTTTTCCCCGTTCGTGGTGAGGTATCGAACCATGAACGGCAACATCAAAAAAACAAACCGTCGGGGGTAGCCCGACAGCTAGTCACTTTCTTTTGCGTCGCCAAAAGAAAGTAACCAAAGAAAAGGCGCCCCCGGTTTGCCGCCGCTACGCGGTTCCCTGCGTTGCTCGACTGGTCAGGCGGCTGCGGAACTCGCACGATCCGCTACGCGGCCACGTGCTCAAACAGTCCTCGCCGACATCCCCTGGCCAGCCTGTGCTACTCAGCGGCGCACAGGGGAAGAAATTCAAAAACAAAAAGAAAAACCCATCAAAAAATGATGGGTTTTTCTTTAATCAATTCTCCTAATACAGGCTTAGACGGCGTGGTGATATGTAGTCCCGCACTTGTGGCATAGCCATGAGTCTAGCCACTGTTGATAAAGAGAAGGCCACTCCTTCGAATTAAACTGAAAATTTTTGTATCCGAGATAGGCACCTGCAGCAATTAATAAGAATCCCAAAAAGGCTGTTGCTCCTTGCCCACCGAGCATTAGTATGCCAATAACGAACAGAATCACTGCGGCCTTGAAACTCTTTTTTGATGGAGGGGCTGATTTCTGAGCTAGGATGGATTGGGATTGTCCCTTGGTTTTTGTTACCGCGCCACCTATACCAAAAGCACCACCGTGCGCACCACCGACTGTAGTTCCAGTAGTGTTTATCTCTTGGGTGCCACCGTGAAAAACAACTTCCAACCTTTGTGTGTTTTCAGAGTTACATTTTGGGCACTGCATATTTCGTTTCTCCCTTTGTTATAGGTTAAGGCGCAGGAATAGGCCTTAAAGCCTTCCCATTTACATAGTTGCAGCATTCGCAACAGTGGTCAATATGCCAAACGGCCTAGATATTTTCTCTGCCAAAGCTGGCGCGGTTTTGGTGCCAAACCCCTTATAATCCGCCGCATTCAAATTAATCCAATCGGGGAGTGCTATGGGTTTGGGGCCGGTGATGCTGGACGTGGTGGGGAAGCAGCTGACGCCTGAGGATGAGGCGCGGTTGCGGCATCCGCTGGTGGGCGGGGTGATCCTGTTCGCGCGAAACTACGAGTCGCCGTCGCAACTGTGCGAACTAACGGCGGCGATACGCGCGGCGCGCACACCGCCATTGCTGATCGCGGTGGACCACGAGGGAGGGCGGGTGCAGCGGTTCCGCGAGGGGTTCACGAAGATCCCGCCGATGCGCGAGCTGGGCAAGGTCTGGGATGCTCATCCGCAGCGCGCGCGCCATCTGGCGCAGCAGGTGGGTTACGTGCTGGCTTCCGAGTTGCGCGCCTGCGGCGTGGACTTCAGTTTCACGCCGGTGCTGGACGTGGACTACGGGCAGAGTTCAGTGATCGGTGACCGCGCTTTCCACAGCGATCCGCAGGCCATCGCCGAACTGGCGCATAGCCTGCTGCTGGGATTGAAGCAGGGCGGCATGCACACGGTGGGCAAGCATTTCCCCGGGCACGGTTTTGTTACGGCGGATTCGCACCTCGACATTCCGGTGGACGAGCGCGAGTTCGTCGACATCGAGATGTGCGACCTGATCCCGTTCCGGCGGATGGTGGACTACGGCCTGACCGCGGTGATGCCGGCGCATGTCATCTATCCCAAGGTGGACAGCCGCCCCGCGGGGTTCTCGCCGATCTGGCTGAAGCATGTGTTGCGCGGGCAGCTCGGTTTCGAGGGTGTGATCTTCAGCGACGACCTTTCGATGGAAGGCGCGACCGTTGCGGGCGGCATCGTTCAGAGGGCCGAAGCGGCGCTGAATGCGGGTTGCGACATGGTGCTGGTATGCAATAAGCCGGAATCGGCGGACGAGTTGCTGCAGGGGCTGCACTGGGAGATGCCCGCCGCGAGCAAGGCTCGCCTCGCCCAGATGCGCGGCACGGCGCATCCGGAATCGCTGGTGGCATTGCACGAGCAGTCGCATTTTCTTAAGGCGCTGGGCGAGGTTTCGGCTATCGGCAAGAGCAACGCGGAGTTGCCGCTGGTGTAGCCGAAGACGGGGAAATCGCTGAATCAGCGGTTCCCTATTGCGGTGCGGCTTGAGATAATCGCCGCCATCCTGAATATCTTGTTATGGTTCCTGCTATGAGTGAATTACAGGCAGCTTTGCTGGCAATCGGTTTCGGCGTGATCGTCGCGGTGTATGCGTTCGGCTGGTGGCAGCAGCGCAAATACCGGCGCAAGTTCGGCGCGGCATTCAAGGCGAGCCATGCCGATGCGCTGTATCAGGAAAGCGCGGCAAAACCGGCGGCTGCGCCGGTAGAACATGTCGTGACAGAGCTCGAGCCTGAGACTGCCGTGTCGCAGCCGGTCGAGGAAGTTGCTCCGGAGGCGGATGCGCATGTGGCACCCGTCGAGTCCGTTGAGGCCGTCATCGAGCCCGTCGCAGAGACTCCATCCGTGCCGCTTTCTTACGCCAAGGCGCTGGACGAATCCTGCGCGCTGCTGGATGCGAGCAGTGATTTCATCATCGAACTGAGTCTCGCAGAGCCGAGTCCCGCCGCGGTGCTGGACGGTTTGTGGCAGCGCAAGTTCGATTTCGGCAAGCCGGTGCAGGTGTGCGGCCTGACCCTGAACGCGCAGCATTGGGAGCGCGCAATCGCCGAGAGCCAGACGCTGTACGAACGATTCCGCATTGCCGTGCAACTGGTGGATCGCGGTGGTGCGATCAGCGCGGCGAAACTGGGCGACTTCCGCGACCTGGTGGCGGGCATCGCCAAACACATCAAGGCCGATGCCGCCGTTCCCGATGTACACGAGACTCATCATCATGCGGTGGAACTGGATACGTTCTGTGCCGAAGTGGACCAGATGGTCGGCATCAACCTGGTTCCGCCGGGCGAGCGCCAGCTGAACGGCAGCCGCATCGCGCAGGCGGCCTCAATGCTCGGCATGTCGCTGGAGGCGGACGGTGCCTTCCATGCGCTGGATGCGCAGGGGCACAGTCTGTTCTGTCTGATCAATCACGACAGCAAGCCGTTCCAGCACCACACGCAGGAAACGTTCACCACAAGTGGCGTCACGCTGCTGCTCGACGTGCCGCGAGTGGCGCATCCGGCCGAACTGTTCGATCGCATGCTGGAGACGGCGCGCGAGTTCGCCCGCGAGCTTCAGGTCAACGTGGTGGATGACCGCCGCGTGGTATTGAGCGACGGCGGGCTGAACCTGATCTGCGACCAGATCACCGCCGTCGAGGCGAAGATGGCGGAGCACGGCATCGCACCGGGCAGTGCCCAAGCGCGCAGGCTGTTCGCCTGATGTCCGTCGCGTCACGCATCGCACAGCTGCGCGTCGAGATCGAGCGGCACAATCATGCCTATTACGTGCTGGATGCGCCGACCATTCCCGATGCGGAATACGACAAGCTGTTCCGCGAACTGCAATCTCTTGAAGCACAACATCCCGAACTGCGGATGCCGGATTCGCCGACCCTGCGCGTCGGCGGCAAGGTGCTGGACGGCTTCGCGCCGGTGCGTCATGCCGTGCCCATGCTGTCGATCCGCACCGAGACCGACATCAGCGACGAGGGCGCCATCGCGTTCGACTTGCGGGTGCGGCGCGAACTGGGGTTGGGCGAGACGGATGCGCAGGTCGAATACAACTGCGAGTTGAAGTTCGATGGTCTTGCCATCAACCTGCGCTACGAACGCGGCCTGCTGGTACAGGCAGCCACGCGCGGCGACGGCGAGACCGGCGAGGACGTGACGCAGAACGTGCGTACCATCCATCAGGTACCGCTGCGCCTGCAAGGCTGCGAAGCGCCTGTTCTGGAGGTGCGCGGCGAGGTGTACATGAGCCGGCCCGATTTCGAGCGTTACAACGAAAAGCAGCGCGAGCGGGGACTGCCTACGCTGGTGAATCCGCGCAACGGCGCGGCGGGCAGCATACGCCAGCTTGATCCTGCATTGGCAGCGCAGCGTCCGCTGTCGTTCTTCGCCTACGGGCTGGGCGAAGTGCAGGGCTGGGCATTGCCCGCGACGCACAGCGCTGTGCTCGATGCGCTGGACAAGATGGGCGTGCCCGTGAGCGGCGAGCGAGCGGTGGTGCGGGGCGCGCAGGGTTTGGTGGAATTCCATCAGCGCGTCGCGGCCAAACGCGACAGCTTGCCGTTCGACATCGACGGCGTGGTGTACAAGGTCAACAGCCTCGGGCTGCAGGCCGAGCTCGGTTTCATCTCGCGCGAGCCGCGCTGGGCGGTCGCGCATAAATTCCCGGCGGAAGAGCAGATGACCGTAGTGCGCGACATCGACATCCAGGTCGGGCGCACCGGCAAGCTGACGCCGGTGGCCAAGCTGGAACCGGTGTTCGTCGGCGGAACCACGGTCAGCAATGCCACGCTGCACAACGAGGACGAGACGCGGCGCAAGGACGTGCGCATCGGCGACACGGTGATCGTGCGCCGCGCGGGCGACGTGATTCCGGAGGTGGTTGGCGTGGTGCTCGAGAAGCGCCCGGCGAATGCCGGCGAGCCGTTCGACCTCCACAGGCGTCTGGGCGGCAAGTGTCCGGTGTGCGGGAGCCACATCGTGCGCGAGGAAGGCGAGGCCGACTGGCGTTGCAGCGGAGGCCTGTTCTGCCCCGCGCAGCGCCAGGCGGCGCTGCTGCATTTCGCCAGCCGCCGCGCGATGGATATCGAAGGGCTGGGCTACAAGCTGGTCGAGCAGCTGGTGGAGCAGCAAATCGTGCGGACGCCCGCTGATGTGTACCAATTGGGCATGTCGGCGCTGGTCGATCTGGAACGCATGGGCGAGAAATCCGCGCTCAACCTGCTGGGCGCGATCGAGCAGAGCAAGCGCACCACGCTGGCGCGTTTCATCTATGCCCTGGGAATCCGCAACGTGGGCGAGGCGACGGCGAAGGATTTGGCGCGGCATTTCGGCAAACTGGAGAATCTGATGGATGCCGATGAAGCGGCGTTGCAGCAGGTGCCCGATGTCGGCCCCGTGGTGGCGCAAAGCATCGTTGCTTTTTTTGCGGAGCCGCACAACATCGAAGTCGTCAGGGCGCTGCGCGCCCACGGCGTGCAATGGGCGGAACACGAGGTGCAGGCTGTGCGAGAATCGCCTCTCGGCGGCAAGACCTTCGTGTTGACCGGCACACTGAGCGGAATGACACGTGACGAGGCCAAGGAAAAACTTGAAGCACTCGGCGCGAAAGTGGCGGGCAGCGTGTCGAAGAAAACCGGCTACGTGGTGGCGGGAGCGGAGGCGGGAAGCAAACTGGACAAAGCGCTGGAGCTGGGCGTTCCGGTGCTGGACGAGGAAAAATTTATGCAGATGCTAGAGGAGAACAAGTGATGACCTGGGTAGTTCCTGCCGATAGTTCGGAGAGACAGCAAGGCCGCTTTGAACGGCGTGGCGAGAAGATCACCACGGCGGTTTTTCCTGTGGCGGGGATGGGCAGCCGCTTCCTGCCTGCGACCAAGGCCAGCCCGAAGGAGATGATGCCCGTCGTGGACAAGCCGCTGATCCAGTACGCGGTGGAAGAGGCCGTGGACGCGGGCATCACCGACATGGTGTTCATCACCGGGCGCAACAAGCGCGCGATCGAAGACCATTTCGACAAGGCATACGAGCTGGAAGCCGAACTGGCGATGCGCGGCAAGGACGAGTTGTTGCGCCTGGTTCAGGAGATCATTCCCAATCACATCAATTGCATCTTCATCCGCCAGCCCGAGCCGCTGGGTCTGGGGCATGCCGTGTTGTGCGCAATGCCGGTGGTGAAGGACGAACCGTTCGCCGTGATACTCGCCGACGATCTGATCGACGGGGAGCTTCATCCCCCCATCGTCAGGCAGATGGTGGACGTATTCCATCAGCATCAATGTTCCATCCTCGGGGTTCAGAACGTGCCGCGCGATCAGACCGGGAGCTATGGCATCGTCGATGCCATGCCGCTGGGACCGGATATCGAACAGGTGCGAGCCATCGTCGAGAAGCCCAAGCCGGAAGATGCGCCATCCACGCTGGCGGTGGTCGGGCGCTACATCCTGACGCCGCGCATCTTCCATCATTTGCAAAGAGTGCAGGCCGGGGCGGGCGGCGAGATCCAGCTGACCGACGGCATCGCTGCCCTGATGCAGGAGGAGCGGATGCTGGCCTACCGCTTCAAGGGCACGCGCTACGATTGCGGATCCAAACTGGGCTATTTGCAGGCCACGGTGGCGCTGGGGCTGCAGCACCCGGAATTGCGCGACGAATTCGCTGCCTACCTGAACAGCCTGAAATAGGGCATAGCACATGAGTGTCTCGATGCGGCATGCGCGCGAACTCCTGCAACAGGCGGAGTTGCTGTATCCGGCCGAGCAGGTTCAGGAGGCGCTGCGCAATGTTGCGCGCGAGATCAATGCCGCATTATCGGAGACCCAGCCGCTGGTGCTGTCGGTGATGGGCGGCGCGGTGGTGTTTTCCGGCCAGCTGCTGCCGTTGCTCGATTTTCCGCTGGACTTCGATTACGTCCACGTGTCGCGCTACGGCGATGCGCGGCAGGGCGGACAGATGCACTGGAAGGTCGCACCGCGCGAGACGGTGCGCGGTCGCGTGGTGCTGGTGCTGGACGACATTCTCGATGAAGGCCATACTTTGGACGCAGTGCGCCAGCGGGTGATGGAACTGGGGGCGAGCAAATTCTATAGCGCGGTGTTCGTCGACAAGCAGCATGGCCGGGATAAACCCATCCATGCCGATTTCGTCGGACTGGAAGTGCCCGACCGCTTCGTGTTCGGGTACGGCATGGATGTCGAAGGCGCGTGGCGCAATCTGCCCGCGATTTATGCAGTCAGGGAAGGATAAAGTATGTTGGCAGTGATTGGTGGTCGCGGTCTGACACAACTGGCGAATCTGGAAATTACGCACCGGCAGGTGATGCGCACACCTTATGGCGAGCCTTCAGGTGCGTTTCTGTTCGGCACGCTCAACCAGCATGAGGTGATCTTCCTCGCGCGGCACGGTTACGGCTACACCATTCCGCCGCACCTCGTGAACTACCGCGCCAACCTGTGGGCATTGCGCGAGCAGGGCGTGAGCGAGGTCGTGTCGGTCGCCACGGTGGGCAGCATCCGCGCAGACCTGGTTCCCGGCTCCATCGTCGTGCCGGACCAGATCATCGACTACACCCACGGTCGCGATGCCACATTCTTCGACACCCGCGACAAGATATATACCAATATCGACTTTACCCAGCCGTATAGCGCGGAGCTGCGCAAACGCATCCTGCGAAGTGCGCGCACCGCACAACAGCTCTGCCTGGATGGCGGTGTGTATGCCGCGACCCAGGGGCCGCGCCTGGACAGCGTCGCCGAGATCAATCGCTACGAACGCGACGGCGCGGACATGGTCGGCATGACCGGCATGCCCGAAACCGCACTGGCTATGGAACTGGAGCTCAAATATGCCGCCATCGCCGTGGTCGCGAATTATGCCGCGGGACGAGGCGACAGCAAGAACGGCATCAACATGGAGAGCGTCAATGCCACCGCCAGCGCGGCGATGGAGCGAGTGCGCAGCATTCTCGAGCGTGTGGTGAACGGCGTCGGCGAGAGTCACGAGTAGGCGGAAATGGCGATCAGAGAAGTATTGCGCATGGGCGATGTGCGCCTGCAGCAGTCGGCGGAACCGGTCAGCAACTTCGGCAACGGCGAGTTGCGCGAATTGCTGCAGGACATGCGCGACACCATGCAGGCATCGAACGGCGTGGGCTTGGCGGCGCCGCAGATCGGCGTGGGGCTGCGCGTGGTAATCTTCGGCGTGCAACGGAATTCACGTTATCCCGATGCCGATAGTGTGCCGGAGACGGTGCTGATCAATCCCGTCATCACGCCGCTGGACGACCAGCTCGAAGAGGCGTGGGAAGGCTGTTTGAGCCTGCCAGGATTGCGGGGGCTGGTTCCGCGTTTTCGCAACATCCGTTATCGGGGATACGATGAACACGGCACGCCGATAGACCGGACGGTGAGCGGTTTCCATGCGCGCGTGGTGCAACACGAATGCGATCATCTGGACGGTATGCTCTACCCGATGCGCATGACGGATATGGGCCGTTTCGGCTACACCGAGGAACTGTTTCCCGGACGCGAGATGCAGGACGATTAACCAAAGGAGGAGAGCCATGAACAGAAGGGAATTGTTGTTGGGCGGGGTGGCATTGGCCGGTGCGGCGATGGTAGGGCGCGCACAAGCTGCGACGCACGAGCACATGCATCATCACGGTGCACCGGCCCAGGCCGGGTTGGCCACCGCTGCCGCGGATTGCGTGCAGAAGGGGGAGGTCTGCCTGAACCACTGCTACGACCTGCTGGGAGAAGGCGACAAGGTCATGGCGGCCTGTGCCAGAAGCGTGAGCCAGGCGATGGCGGTGTGCACTGCACTGCAGCAATTGGCGAACCAGAACTCGGTTCATACGGCAAAGCTGGCTGCCGTTGCTATGGACGTGTGCAAGCAGTGCGAAGACGAATGCAAGAAACACGCGGACAAGCACGAGTCCTGCAAGGCCTGCGGCGAGAGCTGCGCAGCCTGCTACAAGGAATGCCAGAAGATCGCCATCTGAGCCGGGCGCATCGTGTAGAAGGTCAAAACGGGCAGGCTTACCTGCCCGTTATTTTTTAAGGGGCTGTTAAGATAGTCCGACTAAAGTAACCATCTTGCGACAATGGTCGTCTTGATTGAAAGGAGTGGGTAAATGAAGTGTCCTGTATGCAATGTGGACTTGCTGATGACTGACAAGCAAGGGGTGGAGATCGATTATTGTCCGACCTGCCGCGGAATATGGCTGGATCGAGGCGAGCTGGAAAAACTGATCGAGCGGATGTCGGCTGCGGAGCGCAGCTATGAAGGGCGTGAACGCCAACCCCATCAAAGTTATGGCCATCCTGGCCACGACAAACATGGCCATGAAAAACATGGTCACGACCAGCATGGCTATTCCCACGGCAAACAGGAAAGCATCTGGCACAAGATGTTCGACTTCTAGCTTTCGTTGACCTGCTTTCAGCCATAGGAAAACATGCTCGCCACTAACCTTAAGCGTTACGTCTATCTTTCCATCGCGGCTGCGCTTTCCACCATCCTGCTCAAGGGGGTGGCCTGGTGGCTGACCGGTTCCGTCGGCCTGCTTTCCGATGCGCTCGAATCCTTCGTCAACCTGGCTGGGGCGCTGATGGCACTGGCCATGCTGTCGCTGGCGATGGTGCCGGCGGACGAGGATCATGCACACGGACACGGTAAGGCGGAATACTTCTCCAGCGCTTTTGAAGGCTTCCTCATCCTTGTCGCTGCCGTCAGCATCGGCTACGCGGCGATCGAGCGCCTGCTCAATCCGCAGGCACTCGAATCGGTCGGCATCGGCCTGCTCGTATCGGTGGCGGCTTCACTGATCAATCTCTTTACTGCTCGCGCCCTGATGTCGGTGGGGCGCAAACACAACTCCATCACGCTGGAGGCGGATGCCCACCATTTGCTTACCGATGTGTGGACTTCCGTGGGCGTCATCGCCGGTGTGGGCCTGGTGTGGCTGACCGGCTGGCTATGGCTCGACCCGGTCATCGCGCTGCTGGTGGCGGCGAATATCGTGTGGACCGGCTGGCAGCTGCTCAGCCGGTCCGCTTCGGGGCTGATGGACGCATCCATTCCAGAGGAGCAGCGCAAGGCGGTCATGGCTGTGCTGGAAGGTTACCGCCACCAAGGGATCGAATTCCACGCTCTGCGCACGCGCCAGGCTGGCATGCGCGCCTTCGTCACGCTGCATGTCCTGGTACCCGGCGCATGGACGGTACAGCAAGGCCACGACTGGCTGGAACGGATCGAGGCTGACATCCGGAATGCAGTGCCCAACGCTCATGTGACGACTCATCTGGAGCCGAAGGAAGACCCCGTGTCCTTGTCGGACGAGCCGCTTGACCGCCCCTGAGCGGCGGCTTACCGAGTTTCCGGAAAGTGTACCGACACGGCGAGTCCGCTGTGTCCGGTGGCCTGCCTGAATTCGGCATTCGCATGGTGCAGGGCGGCGATCCGCAACACGATGGACAGTCCCAGCCCGACCCCTTCCGGCCCGGACGGATCAAGGCGGCTGAAGCGCTTGCCCAGCAGAGGCAGCTTGTCCGTATCCACGCCGAGGCCGCTGTCGGTGATGGCCAGCGTTTTCCCTTCGAGCGCAATCGTTACATGTCCGCCCCGCGGGGTGTAGCGGATGGCGTTGTCCAGCAGGTTGCGCAGCATGATGCGCAGCAATTCTTCCGAGGCGGAAATCTTGATGGGCGTCTCGGCACGAAGCTCCAGAGCGATGTTTTTCGCTAGCGCATCCGGCGCGAGTTCCGCGCTGCATGACCGTGCCAGTTCGACCAGGTCGACCGGCTCGAGCAGCGCAGGGGCGGTGAGTTCGTCGAGCCGGGACAGCGTGAGCAACTGCCCGACCAGATGCGACATGCGCTCCGTTCCTTGCAGGGACTTGGCGAGGCATTCGCTGCGCTCGATGTCGCTGGAGGAAAGCTGCGCCGCCTGCAGCTGAGCTTGCAACGCGGCGAGCGGGGTGCGTAACTCGTGGGCGGCATCTGCGGTAAAGCGGCGCTCGTTTTCGAGCACCCCCGCAGTGCGGACGAGCAGGCTGTTCAGCGCTTCCACGACGGGGGTGATTTCCCGCGGTGTGTCGCCCGGCGTCACCGTAGTGAGCTGTTCAGGCGAGAGTCGCCGCAGAGACTCGGTGAGACGGCGCAGCGGGCTCAGGCCGAACCGGATCGCCAGGATGGCGAACAGCGCCAGCACCGGCAATCCGAACAGGAAAGGCGTGACGTTGTGCAGCGCCACTTCGCGCGCCAGTTCCTCGCGCACCGTATCGCTTTGCCCAACCAGCACGTCGATATCGCGCTCCTCATCGTGTTGCCGGTAGAAGCGCCAGTGCCTTCCGTTCCATTCGCCGCTGCTGAATTTCTCCTCGGGCAACTGGTGTATGGGCATGGTGAATTCGCTGTTCGAGCGCAATAGCACACGCGCCGGCTTTTCCTCGGTGTCCCATATCTCGAATACAAAATCCTGCTGGTATTTGTGTGCAGGCGGCGGGAGTGGCGCCGCCCGGTCATCGTCCAGGTCGGTTGCGACGGAGAGCAGGCTTTGGGCAAACTGGGCCAGCTGAGCGTCGAACAGCTCGTCCGCCTCGTGCAGCGCGTTCCTGTAGCTTTCGTAGCCCGCGATGATGCCGAACAGCATCACGGCACCGAGCAGCAGCAGGGCGAGGCGGTTCTGCAACGACATTGTCTGCTTGCTCATGACGGCTGCCTCACGGTGTAGCCGATGCCGCGCAGGGTCTGGATGAAATCGCTGCCCAGCTTCTTGCGCAGATGGTGGATGAACACCTCGATGGTGTTGCTGTCGGTGCTGTCTCCCCAGCCGTAGATGCTCTGCTCCAGCTGGGCGCGGGTCAGCACCCGTCCGGCATTCTGCACCAATAATTCGAGCACGGCGAATTCCTTGGTGGAGAGTTCGACGATGTTGCCCTTGAGCCATGCCTGGCGGGTATCCGGATCGAGTTCCACATCGCCGACCTGGATGCGCGGCGTGGCGCGTCCTGCAGTGCGGCGGATCAAGGCGCGCAGGCGGGCGGCGAGTTCTTCCATGTCCACGGGTTTGATGACGTAGTCGTCGGCACCCAGGCTGAAGCCCTTGAGTTTGTCGAGCTTGTCGTCGCGCGCCGTTAGGATCAGGATGGGCGTGCGCAACCCCTTTTCTCTGGCCGCCTGCAGCAGGGCGAAACCGTCGCGGTGAGGCAGGCCCAGGTCCAGCACGATGGCATCGTATTCCTCGCCGGACAGGGCATTCAGGGCCTGCCGTCCGTCCTGCAGCCAGTCGACGGTGAAGCCCAGATGGCCGAGGCTTTTCCGGGTGCCGTCCCCGAGCAGGGCATCGTCTTCCACCAGCAGGATTCTCATGATTCTCCCAATATTTTTTCAGTCATTAAGCGGCGGTTAAGAATCGCTCGCCACACTGCGCACGTGGTAAATTCGTGCACTCGATAGGAGCTTATTATGACTGTGAAAAAACTTTGTATCACCCTGATGTTGCTGGCCGGTGCCTCCACCGCAATGGCGGAGACTCCCAAGGATATCCTTTCCGCCTACAGCGCCGAAGCCGGCAGCGGTTACGTTCCGTCCGCCGAGCGGGGCAAGAGCCTGTTCCTCAAGGACTGGGGCGTGTCCAAGGATATGCCGAGCTGTGCCGCATGCCACACCAAGGATATCAATGCCGCGGGCAAGCACGTCACCACTGGCAAGACCATCGAGCCTCTCGCGCCGGCCGTCAATCCGGAGCGCTTCACTTCGGCGAAGAAGGTCGCGAAGTGGTTCAAGCGTAACTGCAACGATGTGATCGGCCGTGAATGCACGGCCGCCGAGAAGGCTGACTTCATCCAGTTCGCCATCAAGGGAGGCAAGGCATGAAACGGTTAGCAGTATTGTTGTTGGCATTGGCGGGGATGAACTTCGCGCACGCGGAAGGCCACAAGATGGCGATCCCGGATAACGTCAAGTGGAAGGAAGAATGCGGCAGCTGCCATATCGCCTATCCGCCGAAGCTGCTGACGGCGGATAACTGGCGGAAGCTGATGGGGGGGCTGAACAAGCACTTCGGTGCGAATGCCGAGCTCGACGCCAAGGACAACAAGGAGATTTTGGCCTTTCTGGAACGCAATGCGGGCAGCGGCGAACGATACAGTGCAGCCAGCTTGCGCATAACCGACACGCCCTGGTTCAAGCGCGAGCACCGCGAGGTGTCTCCCAATGAGTGGGTTCATCCCCAGGTGAAGAGCCGTTCGAACTGCTCGGCCTGCCACCAGAACGTCGCGCGCAACATCTGGTCTGAGCGCGACATCCGCATGCCGGGCGGGCGGCGCATGGGCGACGACGATGACGACGATTGATCGTCCGTCCTGTTGTCAAAAATGAGGAGCGTGCCATGGATAAAGTGAAGGTCTGGGATCTGCCCACACGCGTCGGCCACTGGTCGCTGGTGATCGCTTTTACCGTGGCCTGGTTGAGCGGGGACAGCGAGCACTGGCGGCTGGTGCATGTCGTTGCGGGTTACGTGATGGCAGGCGTGCTGGTGTTCCGTATCTTCTGGGGCCTGGCCGGTTCGCGCCATGCGCGTTTCTCGTCCTTTCTGTTCTCCCCGCGCGATGCTGCGGCTTACCTGAAGGGGCTGTTGAAAGGCGAGGGCCGTCATTGGGTGGGGCACAACCCCGCGGGCAGCTATGCGATATATGGGCTGATCCTGCTGGGCTTCTCGGTGATACTGAGCGGCTGGGCAGCCTATGCCGAGGTGGGGCCGGAAGAACTGGATGATGTCCACGAAGTGCTGGTGAACGTCATGCTGGGGCTGGTCGGCCTGCATGTCACGGGCGCCATCGCGAGCAGCCTGCTGCATCGCGAGAACCTGATCCGCGGCATGGTGACCGGCTACAAGCGCGGCCATCCCGAAGAGGCGATTCCCGGCATGAGGGCCGCATGGCTTCTGCTGCTGTTCGGCTGCATGATCGCAGCCGGATGGTACGGTTTCGTCAGTTAGCTTACGTTATCCCGCGTTTGGATGCTCCATCTTCGCAGCTTGCGTAGGATGGGTTGAGCATCGCGATACCTATCGTTCTCCTGATGGGTATCCTTCGTCAACCCATCCTACGGCAGCAGGCGGATCGCCACAAATGAGCAGTCACTCTACCTTGTCGGGTGCACCATCTCCGCTGGGATCACCCAGCGGTCGAAATCTTCCGCAGTGACATAGCCCAGCGCGATGGCCGTTTGTTTCAGCGTGCTGCCGTCGTGGTGCGCACGCTTGGCGATCTCGGCGGCGCGGTCGTAACCGATGTGCGGCGTCAGCGCGGTTACCAGCATCAGTGATTTTTCCATCTGTTCTTCGATGCGCGTCTCGTTGGCCTCGATGCCACGCGCGCAGTGCTCCTCAAAACTCGCCATGCCGTCAGCCAGCAGGCGCACGCTCTGCAGGAAGTTGTGCGCGATCATCGGACGGAACACGTTCAGCTCGAAGTTGCCGGAGGCGCCGCCGAAGTTGATGGCGACGTCGTTGCCGAACACTTGGCAGCACAGCATGGTCAGCGCCTCGCACTGCGTCGGGTTCACCTTGCCTGGCATGATCGAGCTGCCCGGCTCGTTCTCGGGGATGGTGATCTCGCCCAGGCCGGAGCGCGGGCCGGAGGCGAGCCAGCGCACGTCGTTGGCGATCTTCATCAGCGCGGCGGCGAGGGTCTTGAGCGCGCCGTGCGCTGCGACCAGTTCATCATTCGCGGCCAGCGCGGCGAACTTGTTGGAAGCGCTTGCGAAGGGCAGGCCGCTGCTGAGCTTGAGCACGGCGGCGACGCGGTCGCCAAACTCGACATGCGTATTCAACCCGGTGCCGACGGCGGTGCCGCCCACCGCAAGCTGGTGCAGCGGCCCCAGGGCGGCCGTGATCGCCGCTTCTGCATGGTGCAACTGCGCCACATAGCCGGAGAACTCTTGTCCCAGCGTCAGCGGCGTCGCATCCTGCAAGTGGGTGCGGCCGATCTTGACGATGTCGGCGAAGGCTTCGGCCTTCTGCGCCAGCGTCGCGCGCAGGGTGCGAAGCGAGGGCAACAGCCGATGCGCGACGGCGCCTGTCGCGGCGACGTGCATCGCGGTGGGGAAGATGTCGTTGGACGACTGGCCGAGGTTCACCTCGTCATTGGGGTGTACCTTGCGCGCCGTGCCGCGCACGCCGCCGAGCATCTCCGAGGCGCGGTTGGCGAGCACTTCGTTCATATTCATGTTGCTCTGCGTGCCCGAGCCGGTCTGCCACACCGACAGAGGGAACTCCTGCGCATGCTGGCCGGCGAGCACCTCGTCGGCCGCCTGCACGATGGCGTTGGCCTTCTCCTCGCTCAGCAGCCCGAGTTCGCGGTTGACCAGCGCGGCGGCGCGTTTCACCTCCGCCAGCGCGAGGACGACCTCATCCGGCATGCGCTCGCTGGAGATGTGGAAGTACTGCAGCGAGCGCTGCGTCTGTGCGCCCCACAGGTGTTCGGCAGGCACCTCGATGGGGCCGAAGGAGTCGCGTTCCGTTCTGGTGGTCATAATGTTTTTCCTATCGATAATTCAATAGCGTCATTGAACCCTACAGCTTATTTCGACACCAGTTCGCGCAGCACGAAGGGCAGAATGCCGCCGTTCTTGTAGTAGTCCACCTCGATCGGCGTATCTATACGGAGGAGGAGCGCGACGCTTTGCGAGCTGCCATCCTTACGTGTGATGGTCAGCGTCACATCCTGCTGCGGCTTCAGGTCATCGGTGATGCCGGTGATGTCGAAGGCCTCGTCGCCTGTCAGGCCGAGCGAGGCCGCGCTGTCGCCGCCCTTGAATTGCAGCGGCAGCACGCCCATGCCCACCAGGTTGCTGCGGTGGATGCGCTCGTAGCTCTTCGCGATCACCGCCTTCACGCCCAGCAGTTGGGTGCCCTTGGCAGCCCAGTCGCGGCTGGAACCGGTGCCGTATTCCTCACCCGCGAAGATGACGGTCGGCGTGCCGTCGGCGATGTGCTTCATCGCGGCGTCGTAGATCGCCATCTGTTCGCCCTTGTACAGGGTATAGCCGCCTTCGACGCGGGAACCGTCTTCCTTCGGCGGCAGCATCAGGTTCTTGATGCGCACGTTGGCGAAAGTGCCGCGCATCATCACCTCGTGGTTGCCGCGGCGCGATCCATAGCTGTTGAAGTCCTTCACCTCGACTCCCTTGCTCTGCAGGTACTTGCCCGCCGGAGTGGTGGGTTTGAAGGCGCCCGCCGGGCTGATGTGGTCGGTGGTGACGGAGTCGCCGAAGATGCCCAGCGGCTTCGCGCCCTTGATGTCACCGATCTTGCCGGGCTGCATGCCGAAGCCATCGAAGAACGGCGGGCAGGCGATGTAGGTGGAGTCGTCCCACTGGTACTGGTTGCCTGTAGAGGACTGGATCGCATTCCACAGCGGAAGGTCCTTGGTCAGGTCGCTGTAGAGCGTGCGGTATGCAGCCGGATCGGCGGCGTACTTCATCACGGACAACACCTCGTGGCTGTTCGGCCAGATGTCCTTCAGGTACACCGGTTGGCCGTCCTTGCCCGAGCCCAGCGGCTCGGTGTCGAGGTCGATGTTGACCTTGCCCGCGATGGCGTAGGCCACCACCAGCGGCGGGCTGGCCAGGAAGTTGGCCTTGATGTTGCCATGGATGCGCGCTTCGAAGTTGCGGTTGCCGGACAGCACGGCAGCGGCGATCAGGTCATTCTTGACGATGGTCTCTTCCAGCATCGCGTCGAGCGGGCCGGAGTTGCCGATACATGTGGTGCAGCCGTAGGCGGCGATGCTGAAGCCGAGTTGCGCCAGCGGCTCGATCAGGCCGGCATCGCTCAGGTACTTGGTCACCACGCGCGATCCGGGGGCGAGAGAAGTCTTGATGTGCGGCTTGACGCGCAGGCCCTTCGCCACCGCCTTTTTCGCCAGCAGGCCCGCGGCCAGCAGCACGCTCGGGTTGGAAGTATTGGTGCAGGATGTGATCGCCGCGATCAGCACGTCTCCGTTGCCGATCTCGACGGGCGGCAGCATCTCGTCCGGTGTCTCGCAGCGCACCGAGGCGGTGGGGTGCTCGTCGGTCATCGCCATTTCGGTGCGGTATTTGGCGTTATCCATAGCTCCGCCGCCGGAGACCGGGACGCACACGGTGTTGCTGCGGTCCGGCAGGGCGGTGGTGTAGCGCTTGTTCAGCTCGGATGCGGGCTTGTTGAAGCCGTTCTCCGCGACGGGCTTGCTGAACAGCGTGTTGAAGGTCTCCTTCATCGCGGACAGCGCAACGCGGTCCTGCGGACGCTTCGGGCCGGCCAGCGACGGCTGGATGGTGGCGAGGTCGAGCTCCACCACGCTGCTGTAGTCGATGTCGCCGGCCTGCGGGATGCCGTACAGGTTCTGTGCCTGGAAGTAACTCTTGAATGCGTCCACTTCTTCGTCGGTGCGGCCGGTGTAGCGCATGTAGTCCACCGTCACGTCGTCGACCGGGAAGAAACCCATGGTCGCGCCGTATTCCGGCGCCATGTTGGCGATGGTGGCGCGGTCGGGCAGGGTGAGGGCGGCGGTGCCTTCGCCGAAGAATTCGACGAACTTGCCGACGACCTTCTGCTTGCGCAACAGTTCGGTGACGGTCAGCACCAGGTCGGTCGCGGTCACGCCTTCGCGCAGTTTGCCCTTCAGGTGCACGCCGACGACGTCAGGCGTCAGGAAATACACGGGCTGGCCCAGCATGCCGGCTTCCGCCTCGATGCCGCCCACGCCCCAGCCTACCACGCCGATGCCGTTGATCATGGTGGTGTGGCTGTCGGTGCCCACCAGGGTGTCGGGATAATAGACGTCTTCCTTCTGCTGCACGCCGCGCGCGAGGTATTCGAGGTTGACCTGGTGGACGATACCGACGCCGGGGGGCACGACCTTGAACGTATCGAACGCCTGCATGCCCCATTTCATGAACTTGTAGCGCTCGTTGTTGCGCTCGAATTCCAGTCCCATGTTGAGCTTCAGCGCGTCGGGGCGGTTGTAATAGTCGACCTGCACCGAGTGGTCCACGACCAGGTTCACCGGCACCAGCGGCTCGATGATCTTGGGGTTCTTGCCCTGTTTCGCAGCGGCATCGCGCATCGCCGCGAGGTCGGCCAGCAGCGGCACGCCGGTGAAGTCCTGCAGCACGATGCGCGCGACCACGAAGGGGATCTCTTCGGTGCGCGCCGCGTTCGGCTGCCAGTTCGCCAGCTGGCGCACATGCGCCTCGCTCACCTTCTTGTCGTCATAGTTGCGCAGCACCGCTTCGAGCACGATGCGGATCGAGACCGGCAGGCGCGAGATTTTGCCGATACCCGCGGCTTCCAGCGCGGGCAGGGAATACAGCGTGCCCTGGCGGCCGGAGGCGAGGGTGAATGACTGGCGGGTATTGAACAGGTTGTGCGACATGGCAAACTCCGAAGTGGCGGGACAAAATAAGGGCGCAATTATAAGAGGTTGTGTGCCGGCCTTGTATCCGGATTTGCACTTATACGGCCGGTGCGGCCGATTTTCCTTGCGATTGTTTGAGAGGGACCCCGAAGCAAGGGTTTTGGGTTAGCATTGCAGGAACGTTTTGATTTACCTGATATTCAGTCTTGCCCACCTTCTGGAATATTTCGCTGGTCTGGCTTTTCATCCCGGTTGTACTGATCGATTTGTTTGCCATGCTATTTCACGAGCAGCTAATGCGTGGGCGGCTTGAAGCGTCGCTGCAGCTGGAGTACGAAAAGTGATAATGAAGCTATTGATGCGCCACATGGCGTCCATCCTCTGTGTCTTGTTGCTGGCAGGCCTGTGTCAGCCGGTTCAGGCCGCAGACCGTGAGGTTCGCATCGGCGTGCTGTCGTTCCGTGAGCTGGAACTGACCCGCCAGCAGTGGCAGCCTACCGCCGATTACCTGAATGCCAACGTGCCCGGCTATCGTTTCAGCATCGAGCCGATGTTCTTTCCGCAACTCGATGCCGCGGTGAACCAGCACCGGTTCGATTTCATATTGACCAATCCGGAGCACTATGTCGAGACGCGGCTGGATCATGGCCTGGCCGCGATCGCCACCCTGATGCCGGTTGCGGAGGGGCACCCGGTCAGCAGTTTCGGCGGCGTGATCTTCACCCGCGCCAACCGTGCCGATATCGTCGATCTGGCGGACTTGCGCGGCAAGACGGTGGCTTCCCCCAGCGAACAATCCCTGGGCGGTTACCTGATGCAGCGCTGGACGCTCTTCGGGCAGGGGATGGCGATCGCTGACATCGGCAAAATGAGGTTCACCGGCATGCCGCAGGACAAGGCGGTGATGGATGTGCTGGACGGGAAAGCGGATGCCGGTTTCGTGCGTACCGGCATACTTGAGAGCATGGCGCGCGAAGGCAAGCTCCGGCTCGATCAGGTCAGGGTGCTCAATCTCCAACAGAAGCGGGCGTTCCCGCAACTTTTGTCCACCGAGCTTTACCCGGAATGGCCTTTTTCGGCGACGCCAGAGACTTCCGATGCGTTGAGCAAGATCGTGATGCAGGCATTGCTGAAGATCGCGCCCGAAGACGAAGCTGCTCGTGCCGGCAAGTACTATGGTTTCACTCCGCCCGGCAATTACGCACCGGTCGAGGCGATGATGCTGCGGCTCGGGGTACTGCGGGGGAGGGTGCACGATTTCGATTGGCGCGATGTGTCGCGCAAGTACGCATTCCCGCTGCTGAGCAGTGCGGCAGCACTGCTGCTGGCAATGCTTGCTACGGCGATCTACCTCGGGCGCAACTACCGTCATTTGCGGCGCACCTACCGGGAGCGCGATCAGCTCGCGGTCGAATTGTCCGAAGCCAACGCCACGCTGGAACAGAAGGTCGCGCAGCGAACCCGGCAGCTGCAATCCAGCGAGACACGCTTCCGCCAGATGTTCGAGCACCACGCTTCGCCCATGCTGCTGATCGATTCGGACAGCGGCAGGATCGTCGATGCCAATCTTGCCTCGGCAGAATTCTATGGCTACACGATGGAGCGGATGCGGCAGATGAACATGTCGCAGATCAACACGCTGCCGGCGGGCAAGATCGCCGAAGACCGTGACAGGGCATTGCGTGGAGAACGCAAACATTTCATCTTCCCGCATTGCCTGGCCAGCGGTGAGTTGCGCGTGGTGGAAGTGCATTCCTCGCCGGTCGAAGTGGAGGGGAGATCTCTGCTGTTCTCAATCGTCCACGACATCACCGAGCGTCATGCCGCCGAGGCCAAGCTGCGCCTGCGCGATGCCGCCCTCAATGCGGCGGCCAATGCCATCATCATCACTGATACCAGTGGAGAGATACTCTGGGCCAACGAGGCATTCACTGCGTTGACCGGATATGCCAGCGGCGAAACACTGGGACGCAAACCCAAGGAACTGATCAAGTCCGGCATGCAGGACCAGTCCTTCTACGAGACGCTCTGGAAAACGGTGCTGTCCGGGCATACCTGGCACGGCGAATTGGTTAATCAGCGCAAGGACGGCTCGCTGTACAACGAAGAAATGACCATCACTTCCCTGCGGGACGAAAGCGGGAAGGTCGCCTATTTCATTGCGGTCAAGCAGGATATCTCTGAGCGCAAGCATGCCGAGGCGCAGATGCACGACCTGGCGTTCTACGACCCGCTTACCCATTTGCCCAATCGCCGTCTGCTGCTCGACCGGCTGGGCAAGGCCCTGGTTGCGTCCAGCCGCAGCCGCACCCACGGCGCGCTGATGTTCCTCGATCTCGATCACTTCAAGAAGCTCAACGATATCCACGGGCATGACATCGGCGACTTGCTGCTGGTTGAAGTGGCGCGGCGCATCATTGGCTGCATCCGCGAGCAGGATAGCGCCGCCCGTTTCGGCGGCGACGAATTCGTCGTCATGCTCGAAGACCTCAGTCAGAGCGTGCAGGAAGCCGCACAGCAGGCCGAGTCCGTTGCGGAAAAGATCCGTGCCGCCTTGGCGCAGCCCTATCATCTGAGGCGAACTTCTGCGACGGGCGATAGCGAGTCCATCGAGTATTCCTGCACTTCGAGCATCGGTTTGTCGGTGTTCTGCGATCGCGACAACAGTGTGGAAGAACTGCTCAAGTGGACCGACATGGCGATGTACCAGGCCAAGAATTCCGGGCGCGATGTCATCCGTTTCTTCGATCCCGACATGCAGGCCGCCATCGAGGCGCGCGTGGCGATGGAGGAGGAATTGCGTGCCGCCCTGGAGAATGGGCAGCTACGCCTGTATTACCAGGTTCAGGTCGACAACTCGCGCCACGCACAGAGTGCGGAAGCCTTGCTGCGCTGGGCGCATCCGCGGCGCGGCTTGATTCCTCCGATGCAGTTCATTCCGCTGGCCGAAGAGACCGGCCTGATTCTGCCGATCGGGCACTGGGTGCTCGATACTGCCTGTGCGCAACTGGCGAAATGGCAGGCGGATCCCGCGGCTCGCCACCTGACGCTGGCGGTCAATGTCAGTGCGAAACAATTTCGCCAGGAGGATTTCGTCCAACAGGTGACCGCTGCGGTGGAGCGCCACGGGATCAATCCGCTGCTGCTGAAACTGGAACTGACCGAAAGCACGGTGCTGGAGAATACCGATGATGCCATCACCAAGATGAGCGCTCTGAAAGAGTATGGCGTGAAGCTGTCGCTGGACGATTTCGGTACGGGATACTCGTCTCTGTCGCACCTGAAACGGCTGCCGCTGGACCAGATCAAGATCGACCAGTCCTTCGTGCGCGACGTCACCACCGACAATGGTGATGCCGTGATGGTGATGACCATGGTGGATCTCGGCATGAACTTCGAGGTGGAGGTGATCGCCGAAGGCGTCGAGACCGAGGAGCAGTTCAAGGCCTTGCAGCGCTATGGCTGCGCTAGTTTGCAGGGATACCTGTTCAGCAAGCCGGTGCCGATCGAACAGTTCGAGGCATTGCTGCATCAGGGAAAAAGACGCCAGCTCTGATTGATCGGCGTGGATAAATTTATCCGCATACAGAATGCCTGTGTGGATATAATCCGCTTATGCCGTATGGTTTTTGAATAGATAGAAATCTGGTCAAGGCTGTGGGAGAGGGGATGAGCAGAACGGACATGATGCGTTATCTTCCGGCTGTGGAAGATGCCGCTATCGACGAGGTGCTGACGGAATGGCGTTCGCGTTATCCGCAACTGGGCATATGCGCCTTGCTGAGCGAAGCGGAAAAAGACCGGGTCGCTGTGCTGCAGTCGGTTTGCGCGCGACATCGGGTGCCGCTGGCCGGAGGGATATTCCCCGCGCTGGTCGACAACGGCGAGTTCCATGCCACGGGCGTCTGTCTGCTGGCCTTCGAACAGATGCCCTATACCGCCCTCTACGAAAACCTCCCGACGGATGCCGCAAGTGTGGAACTCGCCGTGACCGGGATTGCTGCGGGCATACGGGGGCAGATCGACCACACGCCGGACGTCACGCTGTTCATGCTGTTCGACGCCATGGTGCCGAACATCAGCACCTTCCTGGACAGCCTGTACCTGCAACTGGCGAACCGGGTCCACTATGCCGGCGCGAATGCCGGCAGCGAGACGTTCCAGCCCATGCCCTGCCTGTTCGACGGCGAGCGCATCGTCCAGCACGGCGTGCTGGTCATGCTGCTCAAGCCGCATAGCGGCGCGATCCTCGAACATGGCTACCGCGCCCCCGACCATACCGTGTATGCCACCTCCACCGAAGGAAACCGCATCGCACAGATCGACTGGCGGCCGGCCTTCGAGGTATACCAGGAACTGGTGCGCGCGCAGTATGGCGTCGAGATTACTGCGGAGAACTTCTATCAGCATGGCGTGCATTTTCCCTTCGGCATCGTGCGGGCCAACCATCACGTGCTGGTGCGCATCCCGGTGATGCTGGGCGAGGACGGTTCGCTGTTCTGCGTCGGCGAAGTGCCGCCGAACTCGGTACTCACCCTGCTGGAGCGCCCGTCGGTGGACACCAACCAAACCTTGCAGACCCTGGTCGACGGCCTGCGTGCGCTGAACGGCGATCTCTCCGATGCGGAACTGCTGCTGTTCTACTGCGCAGGACGGCGCCTGCATCTCGGCAACGAGACCGCGACCGGGGAGTTGCAGGAACTGCAGCATCGCCTGGGGGAAAACCAGATCGCCGGCGCGGTCTCTCTTGGCGAGATCGGCGGCTCGACAACTTGGGGATACCCCCTGTTCCATAACGCCACCCTCGTGGCATCGCTGTGGCATAGGGGCTAGCGCTTGGAACGCCAGCATATCCTTCCCATCATGTATGACCTCGCCGTCGTGATCGGCGGCGAGACCAGCCTCAAGCCCTTGCTCGACCGCACTCTGCAGCGCCTGCTCTACTACACCTCGTTTCCCGCCGGGTTCATCTGCCTGGACATTCCGGATTGCAGCGACGAGGTCGGCGAGATGTCGGTGCGCATCGATGCGGCGGTGGGCGACTACGACCTGCTAGGTCTGGTCGGCAAGGAGGTGAGCCTGCCGCGGGCGCTGCTGTGCGGCAGCGCCGTGCGCGAAGCAGACCACCCGGCCTTGCTGGCGGCGCTGCCAAGCGCTCATGCGCACTATAAGTCGTATCTCAGGCTGCCTATCGACGGCCGCGGGGTGCTCATCCTGCTTGCCCAGCAAATGCCGGAAACCCAGTTGCCGCTGGAGCAGATGCTGCAGCCGGTGATGGCACTCTTGTCCAAGGCCATCCTGTTGTGCCGCAGCAGCGATGCTTATGCGAAGAGCCTGATCGAGGCGCGGGATCATGCCGAGGCCCAGGTGCACCAGCTCGCTTTCTATGATCCGCTCACCGGGTTGTCCAACCGACGCTTGTTGATGGACCGCCTGAAGCAGGCTTTTGCGTCGAGTGCACGCTCCGCCCGGCATGGCGCGCTGCTGTTCCTCGACCTGGACAACTTCAAGACGCTCAACGACACCAAGGGGCACGACATCGGCGACTTATTGCTGATCGAAGTGGCGGAACGCCTGAAGTCGTGCGTGCGCGAAGGGTACACCGTGGCCCGCCTGGGCGGCGACGAGTTCGTGGTGGTATTGGAATCGCTGAGTGCGCTTGCAGCCGAGGCGGCGGCACAGGCGGAACTGGTCGCCGAGAAAGTGCGAGACAAGCTGAACGAGCCCTACATGCTGAAAGAGCATATTCACTACACATCCCCGAGCATCGGTATCGTGATGTTCAGGGGGCATCAGGACAGCCTGGACAATTTGCTCAAATATGCCGACAGCGCCATGTACCAGGCCAAAACGGAAGGGCGCAACGCCATCCGCTTTTACGATCCCGAGATGCAGGCTGCCATCGAAGCGCGCGCCGACATCGAAGATGAGCTGCGCCAGGCTCTCGACAAGCAACAGTTCCGTTTGCACTACCAGATCCAGGTGGACAGCCTGGGCCGCCCGCTGGGCGCGGAAGTCCTGTTGCGCTGGGAACATCCAGTCCGCGGCCTGGTTTCTCCTGCGCAATTCATCCCGCTGGCCGAAGACACCGGCCTGATCGTGCCGATCGGATTGTGGGTGCTGCAAACCGCCTGCGCACAACTCAAGGCATGGCAGCAAGATGCCATGACGCGCGACCTGACGTTGGCGGTGAACGTCAGTGCGGGGCAGTTCCGTCAGCCAGACTTCGTGGCACAGGTACAAAGCGTGCTGCTGGAAAGCGGGGCAAAGCCATCATTGCTCAAGCTCGAATTGACCGAGAGCATGGTGCTGAAGAATGTCGAAGACACCATCACCAAGATGCGCGAGATCAAGCTGCTCGGCGTGAGTTTCTCGATGGACGACTTCGGCACCGGCTATTCATCGCTGCAATACCTCAAGCGTCTGCCGCTGGACCAGATCAAGATCGACCAATCGTTCGTGCGCGACGTCACCAGCGATCCCAACGATGCCGCCATCGTGCAGACCATCATCGCGATGACCCAGGCATTGGGCCTGAACGTGATTGCCGAGGGGGTGGAGACTGCAGCGCAGCGGGACTTTCTGGACAAACACGGCTGCCACGCCTTCCAGGGCTACCTGTTCAGCAAGCCGGTCCCGCTGGAGCAGTTCGCCGCGTCGTTGCGCTAGAGGCAGAGCAGGGCGCTGCCATAGGCCGCTTCCGAATGCGCCGCCGTGCTGACCGGCACGCCCAGCAGCCTTTCTCGCATCTTCCTCCATGCTTCGTTCTTCGCGCCGCCGCCGTTAGTGATCACGCGACTGAGCGGCGGCGCGCCCAGTTCGGCTAGCCTTGCATAACCCGCCGTTTCAATGCGGCTTAACCCCTGCAGCATCCCGTGCAGGAATTGCGTATCGTCTGCGGGGCGCGGTGCCGTGCGCGGCGCGAGTCGCGGGTCGTTGATGGGGAAACGCTCGCCCGGTTTCGTCAGCGGGTAATAGTCCAGCGGGCTGTCATGCATGGGGTCGATCCGGGCGCTCAGTTCGGCGATCTCGGCGTCGTCGAAGAACTGCCGCAGCACGCCCGCCCCGGCGTTGGAGGCGCCGCCCACCAGCCACAGGTCGCCGTAGCGGTGGCTGTACACACCGTACTTGGCCGCCTCGATGCGTTTTGCCGAGAGTTGCTTCAGCACCAGCGTGGTGCCAAGCGAAGTCACGCCAATGCCGGTCCCGTTCACGCCGGCCGCGATAAAGGCCGCGGTGCTGTCGGTGGTTCCCGCATGGATGAGGCATTGCGGCGCGACGCCGAAATGAGCAGCGATGTCGGGGCGGATGGAGCCGATGACCGCCCCGGGCGCGAGCACTTCCGGCAGCAGGTGGATGTGCGGCAGCGTCATCACCCAGTCCGGCCAGCGCAGGCGCTCCACGTCGTAACCGGTCTTCAGCGCGTTGTGCCAGTCGCTGATACCTGGCTTGCCGCTCAGCAGTGCAGTGAGCCAGTCGGCCTGGTGCAGGAAATACGCCGCATGTTCCACCTCTGGCTGCTGCGTCAACCACAGGAACTTGGCGAGGCCGGATGTCGCGCTGCACCCGGCGTGTGCAGCGGGTGCAATGCTTCTGAGTTGCTCGGCCTGCGGTTGCGCACAGGCGTCGTTGTAGAGCAGGGCGGGGGAATGCGGGACGAGATTCTTGTCGCAGAGCAGCACCGTTCCGGAAGTCCCGTCGATGGCGATGCCGCGCAAGCCTGCGGCGATGTCCCGCGGCAGCGCGCCCAGCAGACCATGCAGCGCAGTGCGCCAGTCCAGCGGTGTCTGGTTGTCCGCATCCGGGTAGGCGATGCGCTGTTCCCAGACGACGGACCTGTCCTCGCGAATGACGCAGGCGCGCGCGCCGGAGGTGCCGAAGTCGAGGCCGAGGAAAAGGGGCATGAGCGTTTAAAGTCGTATGTGCTTGTGAAGGCCGGAATATACCAAAACAAAAAATGCGGAGTGGCACGGTATTGCCGATTTGGAGCCGGAATCATTGAGCTTCGATGAAGGAGGCGGATTGTTGCGTGCTATCATCGCGCGCCATGAAAACCCAATCCGATTCCCTACACCGTTTCCTGTTTGAACATGCGCCGATCCGTGGCGAGCTGGTGCATCTGGATGCCTCTTGGCGTGGCGTGCTGGAACGCCGCGACTATCCGCCGCTGCTGCGACAGATGTTGGGGGAATTGTGCGCGGCAGCCGTGTTGCTGGCGGCTACGCTCAAGCTGGATGGCTCGCTCGTGCTGCAGATACAGGGGCGCGGCGCGATCAAATTACTGGTGGTGGAATGTAGCGGAGACCTGAAGCTGCGTGCTACGGCGAAGTGGGAAGGCCCATTGCATGGCGGCTTGCCTGAGCTTGTCGGGGACGGGCGTTTCGTCATCACCCTCGACCCCAAGAATGGCAAGCAGGCGTACCAGGGCGTCGTGGCATTGGAAGGGGAAAGTGTCGCGGAAATATTGCAGAACTACATGACCCGTTCCGAACAATTGGAAACGCGGTTGTGGCTGGCGGCGGACGATCATGCGGCCTCAGGCATGTTGCTGCAGAAGCTGCCGGAACAGGCAGAGGAAGATGCCGATGCCTGGTCGCGCGTGGCCCAATTGGCCGACACACTGCGTGACGATGAGTTGCTGCAGTTGCCTGCGCTGGAGTTGCTGCGCAGGCTATACCACGAGGAGACTGTGCGGTTGTTCGAAGTGCAGCCGGTCTCTTTCGGCTGTACTTGTTCGCGCGACAGTGTCGCGCAGATGCTGCGGATGCTCGGGGAGGAAGAAGTCGAGACGCTCCTGTCCGAACGGCAGACCATAGAGGTGCATTGCGAATTCTGCAATCATCGCTACGAATTCGACAAGGTCGATGCGGCACAGCTGTTTGCCGCGGCCGTTCCCGTTGCGGCCAGCGAAACCCACCACTAGCGCATGGGTGGCTGCGCAGCCACCCACCTGGCGATTTAAACCTATCCCCTGGTGTTCGACTGCGTGCTGAACTGGCTGAGTTCGACGAAGGGGGCAGGCTGCCAGCCCGCCTTGCGGTGTTCGGCCACCACGTTGGTGAAGATGCCGCCGCGCACGTAGAACTTGGCGGTCAGGCGCATGAATCTCGGATTGGTTGCGGCGACCAGGTCGTCGAGGATGCGGTTGGTGACGTCCTCGTGGAAATGGCCTTCCTCTCGGAACGACCACATGTAGAGCTTGAGGCTCTTCAGCTCGACGCATTGCTGGTCGGCGATGTAGTCGAGGATCAGCGTGGCGAAGTCCGGCTGGCCGGTCTTGGGGCACAGGCAGGTGAATTCGGGGATCTCCATGTGGATATGGTAGTCCCGGCCGGGGTTGGGATTGGGGAAGGTTTCGAGGGTCTTGTTCGGTTGTGTGGTCATGTTGGTATGCCTGTCCGGTTCGGTTAGAATGGTGCGCATTATAAAACGTTGTGGCTGCCAAATTGCGTCTTACCCAGATCAAACTAGCCGGTTTTAAGTCCTTCGTCGATCCCACGCACATTCCGCTGCCGGGTCAGATCGTGGGCGTCGTCGGGCCGAACGGCTGCGGCAAGTCCAACGTGATCGACGCGCTGCGCTGGGTGCTGGGCGAATCCAAGGCCTCGGCGCTGCGCGGCGAGACCATGCAGGACGTTATCTTCAACGGTTCCAGCAAGCGCAAGCCGGTGTCGCGCGCCAGCGTCGAACTGATCTTCGACAACTCGCTGGGCAAGGCGGCCGGTCAGTGGTCCACCTACGCCGAGATCTCCATCAAGCGCGTGCTGCAGCGCGACGGAGATTCCAGCTACTACATCAACAACCAGCATGTCCGCCGCAAGGACATCACCGACATCTTCCTCGGCACCGGCCTCGGGGCGCGGGCCTACGCCATCATCGAGCAGGGCATGATCTCGCGCATCATCGAGGCCAAGCCCGAGGAACTGCGCATCTTCCTCGAAGAGGCCGCGGGTGTATCGAAATACCGCGACCGCCGCCGCGAGACCGAACTGAGGCTGGGCGATACGCGCGACAACCTGCTGCGCGTGTCCGACATCCTGCAGGAACTGGACAAGCAGCTGGTGCGCCTGGGCGAGCAGGCCGAGGTGGCTAAGCAATACCGCGCGCTGGAAGCGCAGCGCAACACCAGCCAGCAGCTGTTCTGGCTGGTGAAGAAGCAGGAAGCCGAGTCGCAGCGCGTCCGCCATGTGCAGTCCACCGAAAAGACCCGCAACGAGCTGGAAGCCGAGACCGCACGCCTGCGCGAGATCGAGAGCCGCCTGGAAGCCGTGCGCGCCGGGCATTACCAGCTTTCCGACGCGGTGCACGTCAAGCAGGGCGAGCTGTACACGGCGAATGCCGAGATCGCGCGGCTGGAGCAGCAGATCAGGCACGTCGCCGACCAGCGCCAGCGCCTGACGCAGCAGATCGCCAACACCAAGCGTCAGATCGAGCAGCAGCAACACCAGCGCCAGGGCGTGCATGCGCTGCTGGACCACTGGCAGCGCCAGCAGGAGGGGGCGGTCGTCCAGCTGGCGGAAGCCGAGCAGCATGCGGAAGCGGAAGGTGCCAGCCTGCCGCAGGCCGAAGAGGCCGCGCGCGCCGCACAGGAACGCTACAACACGCTGCAGCGCGAGCAGATGCAACTGCAACAGCAGCTGCAACTGGCTGACACACAGCGCGAGCACCTGCAGCGCACCATCCAGCAGATGGAATCGCGCCGTTCGCGCCTGTTGATGGAGAAGGACAACCTGCCGCGTCCCGATACCGGCGCGCTGCAGGAGGCGCAGCAGCAGGTCGCCGAACTGGAGATCGAGCGCGCGGAGCAGGTGGAGAAGCTGGCGCAACTGCAGGAGCAGTTGCCGCTGGCCGACAATGAGCGTCGCAACCAGCGCGGCTCGCTGCAGCAGCAGGAGCGCATGCTGGCGCAGACCGAGGCGCGCCTGCATGCCCTGCAGCAATTGCAGCAGCGGCTCGACAACGACCAGAAGCTCAACGCCTGGTTGCAGCACCACCAACTCGACAAGCTGCCACGCCTGTGGCAATCCATCCGCATCGAGAGCGGCTGGGAAGACGCGCTGGAAGCGGTGCTGCGCGAACGGCTGAACGCCATCGCCATGCCCGGGCTGGCCGATGCCGCCGCTTGGAGCGATGCGCCGCCCGCGAAGCTGGCGCTGTTCGCGCCTGACGATGCTGCGCAGGTTTCCGGTGACGTTCCCGCGCAACTCACCCCGTTGCTGAACTACGTTGAATGCCAGGATGCGCGTGTACTGCCCGCAGTGCGCGACTGGTTGACGCATGTGTACGCGGTTGCGGATGCGGCCGAGGCCTATACGCAACGCGCGCAGCTGCCCAAGGGCGGCTGGTTCGTCACGCCGCAGGGCCATCTGGTCGGCGCGCACAGCGTGCTGTTCCATGCGCCGGACAGTCAGCTGCACGGCGTGCTGGCGCGCCAGCGCGAGATCGAGAAGCTCGAACAGGAGCTGGCCGAGCAGACCAAGGGCGCGGAATACAGCCGCGAGCAGGTGGCACAGGCCGAGCAGCGTCACCAGTCCATCGAGGTACAGATTCCGCCGTTGCGCAGTGTGGGCAACGAGTTGCAGCAGCGTCTGCACGGTCTGCAGATGCAGATACTCAAGCTGAACCAGGCGAACGAGCGCAGCGCGGAACGCAGTGCGCAGATCGAGAGCGAGATGCAGGAAGTGGCCGAGATGATGCTTGGCGAACAGCAACAGCAGCAGGGCGCGAACGAACAGATGGCGATCCTGCGCGAGCAGATCGCCGAGTTCCGCGAGCAGGTCGACGAGGCGCAGCGCCAGGCGAGCGCGCAGGACCTCGCGCTGCGCGACCAGCGCAGCCGCGCGCAGCAGGCGCAGCATGCCCTGCAGGAGGCTCGCTTCTTCGCCAAGACCTGTACGGAGAAGATCGCCGACCTGCAGCACAACACCCAGCAGATCGCCGCGGCGCTGGCTCAGTTCGAGCTGGATCTGGGCCAGCTGCACACCGACCTGGAAGGCAGCGAGGACGAAATCGCCAAGGAGCAGCTGCAGGCCGCGCTCGAAGGGCGCGAGGGCTACGAACAGGCACTGGCCGAGGCGCGCAATATCCTGGAGAACGCCACGGTCGAACTGCACAAGCTGGAACAGGAACGCCTGGCCTGCGAGCACAAGCTCAATCCGCTGCGCGAGAAGCTCAGCGAACTGACGCTCAAGGAACAGGAGGCGCGGCTGCATTTCGAACAGTGGGCCGAGCAGCTGCAGGGCGTGGACGAACAGGCCTTGTTGCCGCTGCTGGAGTCCGGCAACAACAAGCCGGGCGCGCTGCAGAACGAACTCAATCGCCTGAATGCAGGGATCGAGGCGCTAGGCGCTGTGAACCTCGCCGCGCTCGAGGAGCTGCAGGCGGCGACCGAGCGCAAGACCTACCTCGATGCGCAGGCGGCCGACCTGAACGAGGCGATGGCCACGCTGGAGGATGCGATCCGCCGCATCGACAAGGAATCGCGCGACCTGCTGATGGATACCTACAACCAGGTCAACCAGCACCTTTCGGAGATGTTCCCGGTGCTGTTCGCGGGGGGAGAGGCGCGCCTGGTGCTGACCGGCGAGGAGATCCTCGACAGCGGCGTGCAGGTGATGGCGCAGCCGCCGGGCAAGAAGAACAGCTCGATCCACCTGATGTCGGGCGGCGAGAAGGCGCTCACCGCGATCGCCTTGGTGTTCTCGCTGTTCCAGCTCAATCCCGCGCCGTTCTGCCTGCTGGACGAGGTGGACGCGCCGCTGGACGACACCAACACCGAACGCCTGTGCGCGCTGATCCAGAAGATGGCTCAGCACACCCAGTTCATCTTCATCAGTCACAACAAGATCACCATGGAGATGGCCAAGCAGCTGGTCGGCGTGACCATGCAGGAGAAGGGCGTGTCCAAGGTCGTCGCCGTGGACATCGAGGAGGCGCTGCGCATGCGCGACGAACAGGTCGTCGCTTAGCGCTCACCTTGGTTTACTTGCACCAGTTTTTGACTGATTCCTGAGCCTTGGCGATGCGCTGCTGGCGTTGGTCGTCTTCAAGGTAAGAGTATTCTCCCTGAGCATCAATTTCCGTTATTCGCCTCCCTTCCTGTAGGGTGCGCAAGCTCTGCTGAGCTTCGGCGCAGTTGGCTTTTTCGGTTTCCTTGTTGGCTTGTTCCTTGGCGGCGCGGTCGGCGGCTTCCTTCTTCGCCTGTTGCGCCTTCTTCAATTCCGCTTCGCGTTCCGCGATGGTCTTGGGGCCGGCCGGTGCACTGGCTGCGGTCGCGCCGCTTGCCGGAGTTGTGTTCGCCGGCGCCGTAGTACTTTCAGGTGTCGTTGCACTTGGGCGCAGTGTTTTCGCCTTGACGTTGGCGGGGGGCGGCGCATCAGAATAATGCACCTCGCCTTTCTCATCCACCCATTTGCTGAGTGCGGCAAATGCGGTCGTGCTGGAGAGCAGCAACAGGATCGTCAGGTATCTCTTCATGGCATAGGCTCCTGAGTAGGATGATCAAACGGAATGTGCGCGAAAGTCTAGCACAGAAGGCTAGCCGGACGTCTTCAGCAGCGCCAGCACTGCGCCGCTGCCGCCTTCCTGCGGCGGCGCGTCGCACCAGGCCAGTACGCGCGGATGCTGCGTCAGCCAGTGGCGCGTCAGCTTGCGCAGCACCGCCTCGCCGCCACGGCTGTTAATCCCTTTGCCGTGTACCACCAGCACACAGCGCGCCTCGTGCTGCATCGCCTCGTGCAGGAATTCCTGCAACAGCTTGCGCGCCGCGTCCGTGTTCAGCCCGTGCAGGTCCAGCCTGTCCTGTACCGGCCAGAAACCGCGCCGCAGCTTGCGCAGGGTCATGCGCGACAGGCCGTTGCCGAGGTATTCGTCCGCCGTCTCTTCAGGAGCGAAGTCGGACAGCATGTCGGGGATGGCGTCGGGAACGGCGGTGCTGTGCCGGAACGGCTTGCGCGGCGCGGCTTGCGGAAGGATGCAGTTCTGTTGCGGCAGCGGCTTCACGTCGCCGACTGCCGCGCGGAACAGTGCGGCATCGTCGTCGGTTTCTTGTAGCGGAGGTAAAGACCTCTTCACAACGTTACGAGCGAAACTGAGACAAGGCGAAAAAGGCCGAGAAACCGGAGTTTGCTGTTGGCAAATGAGGATTTCGAGGCATTTTTTAACGCCGTATCAGTGAGCGCAGTAGTTGTGTAGAGGTCTTTTCAAATCTTGCCGATGGAGGCGAGATAACGATCCGCATCCAGCGCCGCCATGCAGCCGGTCGCCGCGCTGGTGCAGGCCTGGCGGTAGATCTGGTCCTGCACGTCGCCCGCCGCGAACACGCCGGAGATGCTGGTTGCCGTGGCGTTGCCGTTCGAGCCGCCGCGCGTGAGGATGTATCCGTTGTCCATCTCCAGCTGGCCGGCGAAGATGTCGGTGTTGGGCTTGTGGCCGATGGCGATGAACACGCCCTTGAGCGTGATGTCCTGTTTTTCGCCGGACTGTACGTTCTTGATGCGCATGCCGGTCACGCCGCTGGCGTCGCCCAGCACTTCGTCCAGTGTGCTGTTGAGTTGCAGGGTGATCTTGCCTTCCTTCACTTTTTCCATCAGGTGGTCGACCATGATGCGCTCGGCGCGGAAGGTGTCGCGGCGGTGCACCAGCGTCACGTGGTTGGCGATGTTGGCCAGGTACAGCGCTTCTTCGACGGCGGTGTTGCCGCCGCCGATCACCGCGACCTCCTGGCCGCGATAGAAGAAGCCGTCGCAGGTCGCGCAGCCCGAGACGCCGCGTCCCATGAATTCCTGTTCCGACGGCAGGCCGATGTATTGCGCCGATGCGCCGGTGCAGATGATCAGCGTGTCGCAGGTGTAGCTGCCCGAATCGCCGACCAGCAGGAATGGCTTCTGTTGCAGCTTGGCGGTGTGGATATGGTCGAAGATCATCTGGGTATTGAAGCGCTCCGCGTGCTGTTGGAAGCGTTGCATCAGTTCCGGCCCCTGCACGCCGTTCGGATCGGCGGGCCAGTTGTCCACCTCGGTGGTAGTCATCAACTGGCCACCCTGGGCGAGGCCGGTTATCAGCACGGGGTTCAGGTTGGCGCGCGCGGCATACACGGCAGCGGTATAACCCGCCGGGCCGGAGCCGAGGATGATGAGGCGATGGTGCTGGGTGGTCTTTTCCATGATGCGGACTTTCATTTCGGATTTAAGTTAACTGGCGAAATTTAACAGCGACGCGCCGGACTGTCGAGTTAAAATGCGGCCATGATCCGCCTCGTGTTATTCCTCCTGTTGTTGTGTCCTCTAGCCGCCCCTGCGGCCGAACTTCCCGGTATTCCCCAGTTCATCGACGAAATGGTCGCCAGGCACCAATTCAAGCGCGACGAGCTGGAAAAGGTGTTCGCCCGCGCGCAGTACCGCCCCGCGATCATCGAGGCGATCTCGCGCCCGTTCACCGTCAAACCCTGGCTGGAATACCGTGCCGCCTTCGTGAACCAGAAACGCATCAAGCTCGGGCTGAAATTCTGGGAGAAATACCCCCTCACGTTGCGCCGTGCCGAGAAGAAGTACGGGGTGCCGCAGGAGATCGTCGTTGCGCTGATCGGCGTGGAGACCATCTACGGCGAAAACATGGGCAATTACCGTGTGCTGGACGCGCTGACCACGCTCGCGTTCGATTATCCGCGCCGGGCCGAGTTCTTCCGCGGCGAACTGGAACAGTACCTGCTGCTGTCGCGCGACCAGGAGTTCGACCTGCTCGATACCCGCGGCTCCTATGCGGGCGCGATGGGCATCCCCCAGTTCATGCCCAGCAGCTACCGCAAGTATGCAGTGGACTTCAACGGCAACGGCAAGACCGACCTGCGGCATGAGGCGCGGGACGCCATCGGCAGCGTGGCGAACTACCTGCAAGGCTATGGCTGGATCAAGGACGCGCCGGTCGCGGTGCGCGCGCAGGTGAACGGTGCGATCGGCCCCGGCGAAACCGCCACGCCCCGCACGCTGGCGGCCTGGGCGGCGGCGGGCATCGTGCCAGAAGGCAAGCTCCCGCCGGAGACGAGCGCGCGCCTGATCGAGTTCACCGTGGGTGAGGGCAAGGAATACTGGCTCGCGTTCAACAACTTCGACGTCATCACGCGCTACAACAACAGCGACTTCTATGCGATGACGGTGCTGCAGCTGGCAGAGGAAATAAAGAAAACGCGTCGCTAAGCCTTGTCCGATCCTTCACGGAGCGTGTGTTAGGTTGGTGGCTGTTGAAAAACGTCGCGAGGATGGTCATATGCAAGGCGCACGGAACGGAGCGACCGAGACATACCTTGTAGGTAGGCGAGGAAGCGAGTACCGGGCAACGCCGCAGATGACCACCGCAGTAGTTTTTACTAGTTCGCCGAAGTGACCCGGCGCGCGCCGTTATAGCGGCTGCGCCAGTAATCCTCGCGCATGCTGGTCACCATGATCGCCCGGCCGCTGCTGGGAGAATGCACGAAGCGCTCCTCTCCGACATAGATGCCCACATGCGAGAACGGCTTCTTGCGCGTATTGAAGAACACCAAATCGCCGGGACGCAACTGGCCGGTCTCGAGATTCACCCCCACTTGGCTCATCTCGTGGCTGGTACGCGGCAGTTTCATCCCCAGCGTATTCAGGTACACGTGCTGCACGAAGCCGCTGCAGTCGAAGCCGTTCTCGGCCGAATTGCCCCCATAGCGATAGGGCGTATCGGCGAGGCTCATGGCATAGAGTGCGACCTCGTTCGTATCCCCGCCGGAAGCGCGTTCCGGGGAATGGCTGGGCGTGGCGCAGGCAGCGAGCAGCAGGGCGAGGAGGGTAAGGGCGAGGCGTTGCATGGTGCGCAATTTACGGTAAAGTGCCTGCATCTGTAAAGGAAGAATAGCCATGAAAAAACTCCTCATTAGCCTTGCTCTGTTGTTGCTTTCAGCCCCTGTCTGGGCGGAGCTGGAAGTCATCGAACTCCGGCACCGCAGCGCGGAAGAAATGCTGCCCATCGTCCGCCCGCTGCTGGACAAGGAAGATGTCGCCAGCGGCATGAACAACCGGCTCATCCTGCGCGCCTCGCCCAAACGCATAGCCGAGATCAAGAAGCTGCTGGAGAGCCTCGACTCCGCGCCGCGCCGCCTGAGGATCACCGTGATGCAGGACGTCGACAGTGACACCATCGCGCGCCTGACCGAAGTCTCCGGCAGCGTCGGGGTGGGCCGCGATGCGCGCGTCACCGTGCCTGGCAGCGGCGATACCGGCGGGCTGAACGTCGAGGCTGGGCGCGGACAGGACAGGGTGCGCGCGAGGGTGTACTCAACCCGTTCGCTCGAGACCGACCGCAAGACGCAGCAGATGCAAGTGCTGGAAGGCAACCGCGCGCTGGTGAGCAGCGGCCTGAGCGTGCCCGTGCCGGTGCGCCAGGTGATTCAGCGGCCGTGGGGCACCGAGGTCGTCGAAACCACCGAATACCGGCAGGTGGAAAGCGGCTTCTATGTGCTGCCGCGTATCAGCGGCGACCGCGTCACGCTGGAGATCAGCACGCAAAACGATGCTCTTGCGCCGGGTGGCGGCGCCTACCCGACCACGCGCACGCAGCAGACCTCGAGCACCGTTTCCGGCCGCCTCGGCGAATGGATGGTAGTGGGTGGGATAGGTCGGGGTACGAACAACGACAGCAACACCATCTCCACCCGCAGCGCGGCGCGCTCTCAGGAACAGCGCAACGTGCTGATCAAGGTCGAAGAGATGGAATAAAGCGCGTTTTCGATCCGGTTGCCAAAAGAAAAGGGCAACCCTCGAAAGGGTTGCCCTAGTTCTTTGGGGGGGGCGTGCTAGTTGCGGACGCCTTCCGGCAGGGTGATGTTCAGTTCCAGCACTTCGTAATCGCCGTGCTTTTCGAGCTGGACCTTGAAGCTGTCGCGGTCGATGTGGATGTACTTCGCGATCACCGCCAGGAGTTCTTCCTGCAGGGCAGGCATGTAGTCCGGAGTAGCCGCGCCGCGCCCCGCGCGTTCGTGGGCGAGGATGATTTGCAGACGTTCCTTGGCGACGGAGGCGGTCTTCTTTTCGTTGCCGCGCAGGTAGTCGACCAGGCCAGAGATCATGGACATGTTAGCGGCCTCCCAGCAGACGTTTGAAGAATCCCGATTTTTCGGCGGTCAGGAAACGCATCGGCACTTCGTCGCCCATGAATCGGGCCACCACGTCCTGGTAGGCCTCGGCCACGTCGGCCTTTTCCAGATGGATCGCGGGGGTGCCCGAGTTGGATGCCTGCAGCACGGATTCCGATTCCGGGATCACGCCGAGCAACGGGATGCGCAGGATTTCCTGGATGTCCGTCACGGACAGCATCTCGCCCGCGTCCACGCGCTTGGGGTCATAGCGGGTCACCAGCAGGTGTTCCTTCACCGGCTCCAGCCCTTCGACGGCGCGCTTGGACTTCGCCGCGAGGATGCCGAGGATGCGGTCGGAGTCGCGCACCGACGACACTTCCGGATTGGTCACCACCAGCGCCTCGTCGGCGTAATACATCGCCGTGAACGCGCCGGACTCGATGCCCGCGGGCGAGTCGCACACGATGCAGTCGAAGCTCTCCTTGAGTTCGTTGATGATCTGCTCAACGCCTTCGAGGTTGAGCGCATCCTTGTCGCGCGTCTGCGAAGCGGGAAGGATGTACAGGTTGTCGCAGTTCTTGTCCTTGATCAGGGCCTGCTTCAGCGTCGCCTCGCCGTTGATGACGTTGATGATGTCGTACACCACGCGCCGCTCGCAGCCCATGATGAGGTCCAGGTTGCGCAGGCCGACGTCGAAGTCGATGACGACTGTCTTGTTGCCGCGCAGGGCGAGACCGCTGGAGAAGCTGGCGCTGGTGGTGGTCTTGCCCACACCGCCCTTGCCGGAGGTAACTACGATGACTTTAGCCACGTTTCAATCCCTGAAAAAAAGATGCGTGATTTTACACGCAAAGCGCCGTACAAAGAACCTAGACGGCTAACGGTTCGAGAATCAGGCGAGAGCCGTCGAGGCGCACCTGCGCCGGCTTGCCGCGCACGTTCTCCGGCACCCCGTTCTCGAACACCTGGAAGCAGCCGGCGATGGAGATCAGCTCCGCCTCCAGCTTATGCACGAAGATGCGCGCATCCTGGTTGCCGTGCGCGCCTGCGAGCGCGCGGCCCCGCAGCGGGGCGTAGATATGGATGTCGCCGTCGGCGATCAGCTCCGCGCCGGCGTTGACGATGGCGAGCACCACCAGGTTCGCATCCTTGGCATAGATGCGCTGGCCGGTGCGCACCGGTTTGTCGATCACCATGGTGGGCTTCAAGGCTGGCGCAGCGGGCAGGCTCTCCGGTTGTGGCGCTTCGGCCTGGCTTGCAGCGGGAGCCTGGGCGGGCTCGTCCTCTTCCGGCGCTGCTTCCAGTCCCGGAAGTTCGGGCTGTTTCGTGGGCGCCGGGAGAGGGGCTTCGGCGGGCGCCTCGGGGACTGCCTCGGTTTGCTGCGGCGCTCGGCGCGCCGGGGCGTCGGGAAACAGTCCCAGTCCCGCCTTCACCGCGGTGTCGCGCTGCTCCTGCGAGCCACCCAGCACCCCCGCCGCGCGCATGCCGTGCGCGCCCATGAATGCCACCAAGCCGGCGATGTCCGGTGTGACGCCGGAATCGGCGATGGGCGTGAGCCCCAGCACCACCGGCGTTTCGGTGAAGAATCCGGGCGCCTGGGTGAGGCGCGCCTCCAGTTCGCTCTTGAATCTGTCCATGTCGGTCGTGTGGACGTGGAGCACGAACAGGGGGAAATTGGCGTTCTTGATCTTAAATGCGGGTTCTGCGCGGGTCATTTGGAGGTACGTTAGGGCGGCTTTGTCATGCCGCGGGTTGTTATACGAAAGGGCGGGAGTCTAACGATGCGCTTCCTGATTTTCAATCGGCATGCGCGGGGCGTCGTTTTTGCAGGGAGCACAACGTGCTGATTAACGTTGGAAGTAACTCGCTGCCGGAGTTGCGCAGCGATGGAGGGAATCCAAGGCACAGCTTTAGGCGGTCGGGTTAACTGAAAGGTTAGGTAATACCTTGTGGCAGATTCACTTGATTAACCTTGGCTTTGCAGTGGTCATGAATTGATAGTCGCTATATTTTTCCGGTTTCGATTCAGTCCACAGCCGAACCATCTCGGCGCTTGGTGGATTAAAGATGTCAATTCCGTATTCAAGTAATTTCTTGCGGTATTTGGATTTTGTTCTGTCACTATAGTGTTCGGCTGGGTCGGCCCCAGAAATCCAAAGAAGTGCAGCTATAACCAACCTGCTTGATTTTTCGCCATCCTTGATTGACTTGATGATGCTTCTTGGATGGTTTTCGGGGTAATCTGGGTCTGCTATATCAACCCATTCTTTTAGCTCGACAACTTCAAGTCTGTGGTTCTCTTTATGGAGCCACGCGTGGTAGAACTCTCTGGCTTCATTTGGCGTTTCAAATGAAATGGCCTTGCGAAAGGAGCACATTCTTTTGTTCGTCGATAAGTAAATACCTTCGTCAAAAAAATAAGGCCACGACTCAAATTTCAAAGGGTCGTATACGCCAACGTAAAAGAATGATTTTAATATTCTCATGGGGAGCCAATGCGAGCGGGCGTATTACCTGTGTAGTCTAATGTTTGAGGTAACCGGCCGCCGGAGCGCGAAGCGCGGAGCAGCTTGCAGGCGGTTCGGTTGGCCGAGAGGTTAGCCATTGGCATGTGCATAGGGCTCCAAAGCAAGGGTCTTCCAGCAAAGCGCCAGATCGCAGTAGGTTCCGAGTGCGGTAACCCTTTCGTTTTTCTCAACAACGTGATCTGGGTAGATTAGTCCTGTATAGAGCCCTACGAGAAGGAAACCGGTCGGAGTTTCTACGAAGACAGGGCCTCCGGACATACCGCCAGCGCCGGTGCTATCCAACAAGATTTCTCTCTGGCGCCCCTCAATTCGCGTGGCTGCGATGTGGCGCGTAAGCACTATTGGCGTTGGCTGGCCCATGCCGAGAGCGCTATAGCCATATGGAAATCCAACGACGAAGACTTGATCACAGGGGCAAAGCAAGCTTTCTAAACAGCGACGTTCGTCGACCACTTGCACTTCAGATACGTTAAGCGTGGCGGGGAGCTTAACCTTTACGGCATCGTGCCAAAAAGGGACACGCAGCCCAATTGCATTTAGGTCTGGTTGCGGAGTGTCTTGCTTGTCTTGATACCAGAGTGGCTCAAACGGTGTGTTGTGATTCTTATAGAGAGGAACAATCAGCTCCTGATTGCCCCCAACGACAGTCACACCAGGTTGCCTGTTCTCGGAGTTTTGTAACGTTACCTTCAGCGCTGCGCGATTAGGGAGTTGGTTGCGAATGCGCAAGTTGTGCATGTCGAAACCGGTTACAACGTGCCAGCACGTGTAAAGGAAGTGGTATTCGCCTTCGCGACGAATAAAGCCGCTTGCAAATGCTCCTTTTATCGGCTGACCATCCCAGTCTAGACATTGGATGTGCACGCCCTTAAATGGCAGTTCGAATTTCTGGAAATGTAATGGAGGATCGATCACGACAGATGGCTAACGTTTGACATAAGGGACTGGCCTTAGCCAGTCCCGTTTGATGGATGGGTTAGAGCTCATTTTCACTCGACAGGAAGGGGCATTGATCTTTCCCCATAATACTATTTGGAGAGTACCAATAAACGCTGAGCTTGATGCTACGGCCTGTGAAATATCGGCATACTAATTGAGTTTGCTGAGCTTTCCCTAAGTCGCCCCACTCAGGTAAAACATAAATTTCCCCAGGCTCCACCTTTGTTTCCCAAACTAGCACGCGTTTGCTTGAGATAAGAAGCAAGAGGCAAATACTGGCCAATACAACTAGGAGGGTAATTGCGATTTTCTTTGTGTCCGGCTTACTCATTTGTCCTGTGCTCTAACGTTAAGTAGACACCCTAAATGGCATGAAAGACTGCGTCTTCGAGGCGCTTGGCGGGCGACACCTTACTCGATGCGAGTGCCCGGAACAATAGACCGGATTATCTAGATAATCGGATATAGCGAACCGCCCTCTGAGTTGAGCAGGGTCGGGCCATGCCGAGCCAGATCACTTCTGTTCTTTCAGGTAGGCGGCGAACGATTCTGCGGGCAGGGGCTCGCTGAAGTAATAGCCCTGGACCTCGTCGCAGCCGACCTGGCGCAGGTAGGCCAGCTGCTCCGATGTTTCCACGCCTTCCGCGATGGTCCGTATGCCGAGGCTACGGGCGAGGTTGATGATGGCCGTGACGATGGCCTTGTCGTCCGGGTCGCGGGTGATGTCGCGCACGAAGGACTGATCTATCTTCAGCTTGTACACCTTGAAGCGCTTGAAGTAGCTCAGCGAGGAGTAACCGGTGCCGAAATCGTCGATGGACATGTGGATGCCGCACGCGTGGAGTTCGTCCATGGTCTTTATCGCTGCCAGCGGGTCATGCATGGCGACCGCTTCGGTGAGCTCCAGTTCCAGATACTGATGCGCCAATCCGGCCTCGCCCAGGATGCGGGTGACCCGGTCCACCAGATTGGGCTGACGGAACTGAGCGGCAGACAGGTTCACCGCCATCACCATGGGGGGCAGTCCCTGATCCATCCACTCTTTCAGCTGCCTGGTCGCGGTGTTGAGCACCCATTCGCCGATCTGGACGATCTGGCCATTGTTCTCGGCAAGGGGGATGAATTCGGCCGGCGAGACCAAGCCGAATTCGGGATGTTGCCAGCGCAGCAGCGCCTCTGCGCCGATGATGCGGCCATCCCTTATCGAGACTTGCGGCTGGTACTGGAGCTGCAGTTGATTGCGGGCGAGCGCGTGACGCAAGGCACTGCTCAGCTGCAGGATGCGGACCGAGTGGGTCTGCATCTCCGGGGTGAAGAAACGGAAATTGTTGCGGCCGTCCTGCTTGGCGCGGAACATCGCGGCATCGGCGTTCTTGAAGAGCATCTCGAAGTCTTCGCCGTCGTGCGGATAGACGGCGATACCGATCGAGGCGGTGGAAACCAGTTCGTGTTGCTCGATCTGGCATGGACGGGAAACGGCCTCCATCAGCTTTGTCGCGACGTTGGCGGCGCCGTTCTCATCGGTGCCGGGCAGCACCAGGAAGAACTCGTCCCCCCCCTGGCGCGACACCGTGTCTTCCTCGCGCAGCGTCGCCTTGAGCCGCTTGGCCACTTCCATCAGCAGCTGGTCCCCGATGGAGTGCCCCAAGGTGTCGTTGATGGTCTTGAAATTGTCGAGATCGAGGTACATGACCGCCAGTTTTTCCCCGCTCCGTTGTGCCAGGCTGATGGCGAATTTGAAGCGGTCGTCGAGCAGCACGCGGTTGGGGAGGCCGGTGAGCTGGTCGAAATGCGCCAGGCTTTCGATGCGCTCCTCGTTCTGCCTCTTCTCTGTGATGTCTTCCTTGATGGCCAGGTAGTTCGTTATCCGACCATCGGACTGGCGCACCGGGAAGATCGTCGCCGACTCGACGTGTTCGGAGCCATCCTTGCGGCGATTGATCAGTTCGCCGCGCCATAGCTCTCCGCGGGTCAGGTGTGCCCACATGTCGTCATAGGTCTTTTGGGGCGTCTTGTCCGACTTGAAGATGCGCGGATTGCTGCCGATCACTTCGCCGGCCGTGTATCCGGTCACGTTGGTGAAAGTCTGGTTGGCGTACTGGATGTTGGCATCAAGGTCGGTGATGATGACGGTGTCCGGGCTTTGTTCCACCGCCTGCGACAGCTGGACCAGGGATTTCTCGATCTCTTCGCGTTCGGCTTCACTGGCGAACCGGTCCAGCGCGAAGCTGATATCCATTCCCATCTCGAGCAGCAGATCGCGGGCCGCTTCGTCGAAGGCGTTCGGCTCGCCGGCATACAGCGTCAGTGCACCGACGACGGCTCCGCGGCATGACAGGGGAATCGAGGCCGACGCCCCCCAGCCGAAATGTGCGCCTCTTTCATGCCAGGGGGCTGTGGCCGGGTCATGCGCGAAGTCCTGGCACCAGAACGGTTTGTTCTCGCGCAAGGAAGTGGCGGTCGGTCCCTGTGCGGCCGGGTCATCGCCATCGAGCGGGATACGAAGATTTTCCAGGTACTCCGTGCCGGTTCCGAACGAGGCGACAGGAGTCACCTGTCTGGTTTGCGCGTCCACCTTGCCGACCCAGGCCATCTTCATGCCGCCGGACTCGACCGCGCTCCGGCAGATCCGGGGATACAGTTCGGTTTCATTGGCGCTGTGGACGATGGCCTTGTTGCACTGGCTCAAAGCCGCGTAGAGCCCGCTGCTGCGCCGGAGCTCGGCGTTCGAGAGGGACAGCTCGCGGGTCTTGGCGCGGACCTGCCGGCGCAGGACGACGACACCGAGCATCGCCGCCAGCAACAGGCCGATGGCGGCGATGAGCGCTTCCCAAAGAACGGGAGGAATGAATGCTTCCGGCGCCTGTCCGCCCCAGCGCTTGATGATCGCGAAGTAGGGGGAATCGGGATCGTTGTGCCAGGCCGAAAGATGCTTTTCTATCCCGTTCAGCAGGTCGGCCCGCCGTCCTTGTGCCGTTGCATAGTACAAGCGGGCGGGCTGGAAAATGATCGGCGTTTCTACGAGATTGAATTTGAATTTGTGGAATTCGCCGTAATACTGATTGGAGATCGCGGCATCCGCCTGGCCGGACTGCGTCAGCCGGAAGGCGTCTTCCACCGTCCTGGTTCGAATCAGCTGTGCGTCGATGTTGAATCCGGCCAGCATGTCCGCAAAGGCCTTCTCCTGTATGCCGCCGCCCAGCAGGGCGATGCGTCTGCCCTTGAGGTCGAGGATGGACGAAATCTCGACATCGCTGCGGCGGTAGAGCTGCGACCAGCTATACAGGGCAGGCGTCGCATGGAAATCGAAGTGGCGGTCCCGGTCCGCGGAATAGGCGACGTCGGGCATGAGGTCGATGCCGCCTGTTTCCAGCTTTTTCAGGCAGGCTTCCCATTCGCAGCGGACGTAAGAGAGTTGCCAGCCTTCCTTGTCCGCGATCGCCTTCAGGATGTCGATCAGGATGCCGGAAGGGATGCCCTTCGCGTCGGTGAAGATCTTGGGGGAGTTCTCGTAGACGCCGACGCGCACTTCCGCTGCCCATGCATTCCCGATCAGGCCCAGGAGGCCGATACAGAATAGGGCGCGAAACTTCGATGCGAGCGCGATAGCCACGGAGTCGACCCCCGATCGATAGATGACTCAACGGGATGCACAAGCGTTCGGGACCGGCGTCGCGTCTGCGACAGGCCCAGAATCGCCCGCACATGGGAAGCTGCTTCCGCAACCTAACAAATGGCCCAGGCGGAAGCAATGGGGTGAATGACCCGTTAACGGGTCACCGCGAGCCGTGCTAGCGCTTGAGCAGCAGGGCGTTGCTCACTACGGATACCGAGCTCATCGCCATCGCCGCGCCCGCGATCACGGGGTTGAGCATGCCGGCGGCGGCGAGGGGGATGCCGAGGACGTTGTAGGCGAAGGCGAAGAACAGGTTCTGGCGTATCTTCTTCAGCGTGGCGCGCGACAGCGAGATCGCGTCCGCGACGCTCGCAAGGTCGTTGCGCATCAGCGTGAGGTCGGCGGCTTCGAGGGCGATGTCGCTGCCGCTCTTCATGGCGAAGCCAACGTCGGCGGCGGCCAGCGCAGGGGCGTCGTTGATGCCGTCGCCGACCATGCCGATCAGCCTGCCTTCCGTTTTCAGCGACTGCACCACGGCGGCCTTATCCTGCGGCAGCACTTCGGCGCGGAATTCGTCTATGCCCGCCTGTATCGCGATGGCCTGCGCGGTGGCGGCGTTGTCGCCGCTCAGCATCACTACGCGGATGCCCATGCTGCGCAGCCTTTCGACGGCGTCGCGGCTGGTGTCGCGCAGCCGGTCGGCGAAGGCGATGAGGCCGAGCAGCGAACCGCCGCGCGTCACGGCGATGACGCTCTTGCCCTGTAGTTGCAACGCGTGCAGATGAGGCTCGTCGAGCGCGACGCCGGATTGCGCGATGTAGGCGGGCGATCCGAGCAGGCAGGTTGCGCCGTCTATCGAGGCTTGCACGCCGCTACCGGAGCGCTCGCTGAAGTCCTGCACCGGGGCGGGCGAGATCTGTTGTGCCTTGGCGTGATCGAGCAGGGCGCGCGACAGCGGGTGGGTGGAGCTTTGCGCGAGGCCGGATGCGATGCGCAGCAGTTCGTCCGGCGCGATGCCGTCGGCGGGCAGCAGGTCGGTGAGCGCGGGTTTGCCTTCGGTCAGCGTGCCGGTCTTGTCCACCACCAGCACCGAGAGCTTGTGTGCGTTCTCCAGCGCGGCGGCGTCCTTCACCAGGATACCCGCGTGGGCGGCACGCCCGGTGGCGACGACCACGGCGGTGGGCGTGGCGAGGCCCAGCGCGCAGGGGCAGGCGATGACCAGCACCGACACGGCGTTGATCAGCGCGATGCTGAAGCCGACTCCGGCGAGCCACCAACCGGTGAAGGTGAGCGCGGCGATGATCAGCACCACGGGCACGAAGATACCGGAGATCTGATCGGCGAGTTTCTGGATCGGGGCCTTCGAGCCCTGTGCCTGTTCCACCAGGCGGATGATGGCGGCGAGCTGGGTGCGCGAGCCGACCGCGATGGCGCGGCATTTGAGCAGGCCGTGCTGGTTGATTGTGGCGGCGTATACCTTGTCGCCGGCCTGTCTCGCCTGAGGCAGGCTCTCGCCGGTGAGCATCGCTTCGTCGAGGCTGGATGCGCCTTCCACGATCTCGCCGTCGACCGGCACGCTCTCGCCGGGGCGCACGAAGAACATTTCGCCGGGGCGCAGCTGCCCAGCGGATACTTCGAGCATCTGGCCGTTGCGTTCGACATGGGCCATCTTGGGCTGCAGGTTGAAGAGCGCTTCGAGCGCCGCCGAGGCCTTGCCCTTGGCGCGCGCCTCCAGCAGTTTGCCGAGCAGCACCAGTGTGATGAGCGTGGCGCTCGCCTCGAAATACAGCGGCTGGTCGAGGTCGAGCACCACCACGGCGCAGCTCATGAAGTAGGCCGCGCTGGTGCCCAGCGCGACCAGCACGTCCATGTTGCTGCCGCCCGCGCGCAGCGCTCCCCATGCGCCGTGGTAGAACCGCGCGCCTGCCCAGAATTGCACCGGTGTCGCGAGCGCGAATTGCAGCCAGGCGGGCATCATCAGGTGGATGCCGAAGAACATCAGCAGCATCTCGATCACCAGCGGCAGGGTGAGCAGCAGGGCGATGCCGAATTGCATCACCTCGCGGCGCCAGGCCTGCATGCGCGCTGCCTTTTCGGCGGCGAAGTCGCGCGCGGGGTGCGCGTCGAATCCGGTGTCGCGCACGGCGGCGATCAGGCGCTCAACGTCGGACTGAATCGGGTCGAAGGCGATGCTGGCCTTCTCGGTGGCGATGTTGACCACGGCGGTGACGCCGGGGAGCTGGTTTAGCGCCTTCTCGAGGCGCGCGGAACAGGATGCGCAGTGCATCCCGGTGATCTGAAGTTCGGCGTGACCGGTTCGTGTTTCCATATCGCACCGAATTTACCACGATTGCCAGAGCGGGCGGGGGACTGGGTGGTCAGTACGATTTTTTCGTCATATTGGCTTCAGGTGAGGCCAATAAAAAACGCCCGATGAAACACCGGGCGCAATTGGGGATGAGACTATGGTTATTTCTTGTCCGTCGGGCAGGTACTCATGCCGAACAGCGCATAGCCCGGGCAGAACTTGAACACGCCGGTCGCGAGCACAACGACGCCGAGCCAGCCCCACACGCCGATCATTCCGGTGGCCGCCAGGCCGATCAGAACCAGACCGACGACGATACGTACGATGCGGTCGACACCGCCTACATTGATTTTCATGATGCTCTCCTGTGGTTAACGTTGACTATTTGAGTAACGAACTAATCCTGCGTTCCATTTCGACTACGGACGCATGATAGGGAGCCACGAGGGCTGCGTCTGTGAGAAACGTCACAGAGGGTTACAGCGAGGAGAACTTTTGAAGGGCGGAAGCGTTGATGACTTCGATCTGTTCGCGGCCCAGCCTGATCCAGCCCTGCTCTTCGAAGCCCTTGAGCAGGCGGCTGACCATTTCGCGCGCGCTGCCGAGTTCGTCGGCGAGAGCCTGGTGGGTGGCGTGGATCGGGTTGGGCTTGGCGGTGAGCAGGGCGGCCAGACGCTGGTCCAGTTTCTGGAAAGCGACGGCGGAGACCAGTTGCATCAGGTCGGTGAGCCGGTCGGAGAATAGGTGGAACACATAGCTGCGGAACGCCTCATGCCTGTCGAGCAGCTTGTGGAACGCAGCGGCGGGCAGCAGCACCATTTCCAGCGTTTGTTCGGTGATGCCCCGCGCCTGGTAGCGTGTATGTCCCAGCAGGCAGCTGCTGGTGAGGATGCAGCTCTCGCCGGGCACGACGCGATAGAGTTGAAGTTCGCGCCCGTTGGGCGCGGCCTTGATGACGCGGATGTTGCCGGAAAGCAGCAGCGGAAAGCCTTGGCACGGCTGGTCTTCGTCGAACACCGTGGTGCCTGCCGGAATCTGCATCACGTTTGCTACTGCCAGCAGCGAATCCAGCTCGGCGGCGGGCAGTTCGCACAGCATCGGGTAGTGCTGCAACAGGCGTTTCTGGATGTCTCCAGTCAGCATGGATGACTGAGTGACCGTGTCACTCCGGCCGCATGTGCGGGAACAGGATCACGTCGCGGATGCTCGCGGCATCGGTCAGCAGCATCACCAGGCGGTCGATACCGATGCCTTCGCCGGCGGTCGGCGGCAGGCCGTATTCCAGCGCGCGGACGTAGTCGGCGTCCTTGAACATCGCCTCCTCGTCGCCCGCTTCCTTCGCGGCAACCTGTGCGTCGAAGCGGCGCTCCTGGTCTTCCGGATCGTTCAGCTCGGAGAACCCGTTGGCGATCTCGCGGCCGACGATGAACAGCTCGAAACGTTCGGTGATGCCGGGGCGTGCGTCGGAAGCGCGCGCCAGCGGCGAGGTCTCGACCGGATAGTCGACGATGAAGGTCGGCTCGAACAGGTGTCCCTCGGCCAGTTCTTCGAACAACGACAGTTGCAGGCCGCCGATGCCGTCTTCCGGCTTGTACTTGGCCTTGAGGTCCTGCAGTTCGCTGATGACGAACTCGCGGTCATTCAGCTGCGCGTCGGTGAACTGCGGATGATATTTCTGGATGGCCTGCACCATGGTCAGCCGGTGGAACGGCTTGCCCAGGTCGAGTTCCTTGCCCTGGTAGCTGATGACCGTGGTGCCCAGCACCTTGCGGGCCACTTCCGTGAACAGCTTCTCGGTGAAGTCCATCAGGTAACGATAGTCGCGATACGCCTCGTAGAACTCGATCATGGTGAACTCGGGGTTGTGCCGTGTGGACAAGCCCTCGTTGCGGAAATTGCGGTTGATCTCGAACACCTTCTCGAAGCCGCCGACCACCAGCCGTTTCAGGTACAGCTCAGGCGCGATGCGCAGGTAGAGCGGCATATCGAGCGCGTTGTGATGCGTGATGAAGGGCTTGGCCGAAGCGCCGCCGGGGATGACGTGCATCATCGGCGTCTCGACTTCGAGGTAATCGTGGCGCGCGAAGAATTCGCGGATCGCCTGGATGATCTTCGAGCGGATCAGGAAGGTGTTGCGCGTCTGCTCGTTGGTGATGAGGTCGACGTAGCGCTGGCGGTATTTCTGCTCCTGATCGGTCAGGCCGTGGAACTTCTCGGGCAGCGGGCGCAGCGCCTTGGTCAGCAGGCGGATCTGCGTGACGCGCACCGACAGCTCGCCGGTCTTGGTCTTGAACAGCACGCCGACGGCGCCGAGGATATCGCCCAGGTCGTAACGCTTGAACTCGGCATGCGCCTCTTCGCCGGTGTCGCCGTTGCTGACGAACAGCTGGATGCGGCCGCTCACGTCCTGGATGGTGGCGAAGCTGGCCTTGCCCATCACGCGCTTCAGCATCATGCGGCCGGCCACCGCCACGTGGATCTGCGCGGCTTCCAGTTCGTCATGCGTCTTCTCGCCGAATTCGGCAGTCAGGTCGCCGGCGTAATGCTTGCGATCGAAATCGTTGGGGAAGGCGATGCCTTTCTCGCGGATCGCACTCAGCTTGGCGCGGCGCTCCGCGATGATCTGGTTTTCGTCTTGGACTGGCAGGTTTTGTTCGGTGCTCATGATGATCTGAATGTTGAATTGAATTTTAGCGGCGTGAAATATAGCACAGGGGAGGCCTTTTCCGGACTACGCATGCCCTTCCTGTTCGCGCACCAGCACGCCGATACGCGGCGCCCAGGCGTCATTGGCCTTCTTTTTGAAGGTCACCAGGGTCAGCATGGACGGGTCGTACACGTTGACGTTGTGCGTGACCGGTGTGGTGAGCAGGTATTGCGCGCGGGTCGCCTTGAGGAAGGAGGCGACGCGTTCGATGTTGACGATGTCCAAGTGGGCGAACGGCTCGTCGATGAAGACGAAGCCGCCGGGGCGCGACTCTTCCATCATCAGGCCGACGAGCAGGATCAGCGATTTCATCACCTGCTGGCCGCCGGAGGCGTCGCCGTCGTTCATGCCCATGAAGCCCTTGTCGTCGAAATCGAAGCGCACCGCCAGTCCGGCTTGCGACAGTGTGACGTCGTCGCTGGCGAGCAGGACGGGTTCGTGCTCCACCTTGATGCCGACCATGTCGCCCAATGTCTTGACGTTCTTCACATAGCGCGTGACGGTGTGGCGCAGCACGGCGATGTACTGCTCGCGCGCCGCTTCGGTGTGGCTGCGCGCCAGCTCGTTGTCGCGGCGGCGTGCGGCCAGGTCGCTTTCCATGTGCGCGTAGTCGTCGCGGATCTTGTCGCGCAGGGCGACCACGGTGGCATCGGTCTCCCACGATTCGTCGGCGAAGCGGGCTTCGATCTCGTGGATGCGCCGCTCGATGTTGGTGCTGTCGCGCCATAGCTCGGCGATCTGCCGGTTGGCCTCGGCATCGCGCCACGCGGCGGGCATCTGCCTCCGGTCGCGGCGCAGGCGCAGCAGGCGTTTTGCCTGTTCCTCGCGGGCCGGGCGGTTCTCCTTCTCGGCGATGTCCTTGTCCAGCCTTTGCATGAGCAGGCGAATCTTTTCCAGCGTGCTGTGCGCCGCCACCACCGCCTCGTCGGCCTGTTCTCGGTCCTGCTGTGCCTGATACACCCCGTTGTCGCGGCGTTTGACGACCAGCGCGTCGTAGTGCTGGCGCGCCTCGGCGAATTCGGCCGCACGTGCCGCCAGTTGTGCGCCGGCGCTTTCCCCGGCGAGCTGTGCCTGCAGGTTGCGGATGCGGCCGGTCAAGTCGTCGCGTTGCTGGCGCAACGGCGCGAGCGCCTTTTCCAGATTGGCGCGTTGCTCACGCAGCGATTCCAGGCCAGCCTTGCCGAAGCGAGCCTGTTCCGGTGCTGCGTGTCGTCCGCCGCGCCGCTCGCGCAGATAGCCCTGGCGCGTGATCCAGTCCTCTCCGCGCGGCAGCTTGGCGCCGGCGCTCGCATCTTCGACGCGGCGGATGCGTTCCAGCAAACGCAGCAGCCAGTCCGGCACGGGCTGGCTGAAGCGCACCACTTCCAGCAACGAGCCTTGCGGAGCGAGGCCGGGCTTTGTTCGTTCCGGCACGATGAAATGGCGGTAGCGCAGCTTCTCGCCCAGCGCCATCGCCGCTTCGGTATCTTTTTCCCTGCCCAGCAGCACGATGTGCGCGAAGGGCGCGAGCACGGCTTCTACCGCAGCCTGCCAGGAAGGATCGGCGATCTCCACCAGGTCGGTGAGCAGGTCGTGGGCGATGCCCGCACCGCTCAATGCCTGGCGGAAGGCGGCGACATCGGCGGGGTCGGTGCGGCGGCCGGCGGCGAGATTTTCCAGCATCTCGTCTAGCCGGCGTTGCTGCTGCTCCAGTTCGGCGATGCGCAGGCGCAGGCGGTCGCGCTCGTTCTCCAGCTGTTCCAGTTCGCGCGCATCGGCCACCTTGCCGCCCGCGCTTTCGGCTTGCTGCAGCAAGCGGTCGTGTTGTTTGACGACGGCTTCCCAGTTGCCCAGTTCGCGGTTGAGTTCGTTCAGCGTGCGTTGTTGCGCCTGTTCGTTCTCGTGGGCGGCCTGCTTGCGCAATTGCGCGGCTTGCAGTGCCTGTTGCTGCACTTGCAGGTCAAGCGCCAGCGCCAGTTTCTCAACGCGCTTGCTGTGCCAGTCGCGGCGCAGCGTCTGCAGGGTGCGCCCCGCGTTCTCGGCTTCCTTTTGCAGCAGGCAATGCTCCAGACGCGGCCCGGTTTCCGACACCAGCAGCGTGCGCTCCTCGTTCAGGCGCTGCCATTCGCGGTAGCGGTTCACTTTCTGTTCGTGTCGCTCCAGGCTGTTGCCCAGGGCCTCCAGCTGGTTCTGCACTGCATCCAGTTCGTGCGAGGTGTGTTCCTGGTGGTGCCGCGCTTCCTGATAACGTTCCAGCACCTCCTTGTCGCCGAACACCTGGAACACCAGCTCCAGCAATTCCTTGGAAGACAGTTCGCACAGTTTGTCGGTCTGTCCCTGTTCCAGCGACAGCACGCGCGCGATGGCGGGCGACAGGCCTGCGGTATGCAATAGGCGCTGAAAATCGCGCACGCCGAATTCCTGCCCGAGCTTTTCGATGTCCTCCAGTGCGACTTCGCCTTCGGCCACCCAGTATTTGCGTATCCAGTCGCCGCCTTTCTTGTCGATGCGGCAGGCCAGTGTGATGCGGTCCTGCTGGTAGGGCAGTCCGAAGGGGCGGCGGCTTGAGCCGGGCGGGCGCTGGTTGTCCACCACGCCGCGCAGCCAGCAGAAGTCTTCGCCGTTGCGCCGCACGTAGCGTTTGTAGTCGCGCTTCTTCGAGCATTCCAGCGCGAGCAGGGTGCGCAGCGCATCGAGCAGCGTGGTCTTGCCAGAGCCGTTGGGGCCGACGATGGTGATGATGGAAGCGTCCAGCGGCAGCTTGAAACGCTGCCAGTAGTCCCAGTGTACGGTTTCCAGTTCGAGCAGTCGGAACATCAGTGAGTCTCCGTTGCGGCATCGGCGAGGATGCCGCGCTTTTTCAGCAGGTCGGCCAGCGCGCCCTGCAGGATGCGCGGCGCCATTTCGGCGTAGTCGAAGGCGAGGTCGAGCAGCGGGCCTTCGTGTATGGTCTTGTTGCGGCGTTCGATGAAGCCGAGTCGCGACAATTGCGGCAAAGCGAACTGGATGCGCGCCTTGCCGCCCAGCAGCTTTCCGTAGTCCTCCAGCAGGATGTTCTCGGCGATGCCGCGCGAGGCTTCATACGCTTGCGGCGTGAGCTTCACCGTCTCGAACATCTCGCTCTGCGATTCCTGCTGTGCGGCTTCGCCGGCCAACTGGCGTTCGCGCTTGGGCAGGATGATGAGCGCCCACAGGATCACCAGCAGCGCCACTGCATCCTTCGGCAGGCCGATGTTGCTGGCCTGCCAGGTGTCGTTCTGCTCGAACACCGCGCTTTCGGTGCTGCGGATGAGGGCAACGCCAACATGTGCGGCAAAGGGTTGCGCGAGCAGGCGCATTCCGCAGCCGGCAAGGCGCTGCTCCACTTCGTCGCGGAAGCTGCCGTCGACCAGCAGGCGGCGTATCTCGGCGTCCTCGCGCGGCAAGTAGCGCATCGCCATCAGGCGCGCGATCAGGCGCACGGCGGGATCGTGGTTCATTTCGGGTTCTCCTGCAGGGGAACGAGTTCGCCGCTACTCATGGCAGCGACCTCGTTGCGATTTACGGGTGTCAATTCGTGGCTACTGTGGTCCCAGCGCACGGTCAGCGGCAGCGCTGCCAGGGGCGCGAGTTCGGGATCGACGTTCTGTTCGCCGAGGAAGGCGAGCAGGGACATGCGATAGGAAGCCGAACTGAAATCGTCGCCGACCACGGCATCGCGCAGCGGTGTCACCTCCGGCAATGCGGCGAGTAGGCGGGTGAGTGCGGCCAGTTGCGGCGGCGGTTCGAGCGGCACTTCCTGGGTGTGGTTGATGCCGGTGGGCGGCGGCAACGCGGAAACGCGACGTGTGGGTTGCTCGCGCTCGATGAATTCCTCGGCGTTGTCCAGCATCACGTCTGGCAACACAAAGGTCATCTCCGGTACCACTGCGAGTTGCTGCGCGGACAAGGCGACCAGCTCGTCGATCGTGCGCTCTCCGAGCCAGGCAGCGAGCTCGGAGGAGGTGAGCCCGCCTTGCGACAGATGAACCTGCTGGCGCGCGATAGCGGCCAGCTCTCTTTGGAACACCGAGGACATGCGCATGATGCGCGACTGGCGCGAGCCGATCTCCTGTGCCAGGCGCCAGCTGGCATCGTCGGCAAAGCCGGATTCGCCGAGGTTCTTCAGCACCTCGTTGCCTTTCTCCATCCACTTCCAGACGGATTCGAGCTGGCTCTGCGCGGCGCGCAGACGGTGCTCGGAACCGGAGGCGACGGCTTGGGCAAACGACTCTTCAAGTTCGGTGAGGCGCGCCAGCAGGTGAGACAGCGTTTCCGGGGAAAGCTTGCCGACCGCGGAACCCGCAGCGACCTGCGCGGCATAGAAGCCCAGCTCGCTGTCCGCTTCGCCGCTGAACGACAGCAGGCTGGACAACGCCGCCAGCACCATACGCCCTGCGCTGGACAGCCGATATACGCGGCGCTCGGCGTCCCACAGCAACAGTTCGTGTTCGCGCAGGCGGCCAAGGACGGTGTTGAGCTTCGCCGGGGCGAAATAGGCGAAATGCGTTTCCAGTTCGCGCGGCGACCAGTCCGGCGCATCGGCCCGCAGGCCGATCTCGCGCAACACCACAAGGCGCACCAGTACTTCCTCGTCACCGCCGCGGAACAGCGCGATCAGCGCGCCGATCAACGGCTTGGCTTCGACCAGCGGAAAAAGCTGGGGAACGTCCTGGGGGACGATGCCGGGTGCGAAAAACTCGGCCAGCGAATTCTGCGGGCCGCCGCCAAGCGGCGCGCCTGCGTGGCCCGCTACTTCACGCTCCGACATGGATCAAACGCCTTGCTTCAGACTGGCTTCGATGAAGGGATCGAGGTCGCCGTCGAGCACCTTCTGCGTGTTGGCGATTTCGACGTTGGTGCGCAAATCCTTGATGCGCGAATTATCGAGTACATAGCTGCGGATCTGGTGGCCCCAGCCGACGTCGGACTTGGTGTCTTCCAGTTTCTGCTGTTCGGCCTGGCGTTTACGCAGTTCTTCTTCGTACATGCGCGATTTCAGCATGGACATGGCTTCGGCGCGGTTCTTGTGCTGAGAACGGTCGTTCTGGCACTGCACCACGATGCCGGTCGGGATGTGGGTGATGCGGATCGCCGAGTCGGTCTTGTTGATGTGCTGTCCGCCCGCACCTGAAGCGCGGAAAGTGTCGACGCGCAGGTCGGCAGGGTTGATCTCCACCTCGATGGAGTCATCCACCTCGGGATAGACGAACAGGCTGGCGAACGAGGTGTGGCGGCCGCCCGAGGAATCGAAGGGCGACTTGCGCACGAGGCGGTGGACGCCGGTCTCGGTGCGCAGATGGCCATAGGCATATTCGCCCTCGACCTTCAGCGAGGCGCTGCGGATGCCGGCGACGTCGCCGTCGGTCTGCTCCAGCACCTCGACCTTGAAACCCTTGCGTTCGCAGTACCTGAGGTATTGCCGCAGCAGCATCGAGGCCCAGTCACAGGCCTCGGTGCCGCCGGCGCCGGCCTGGATGTCGATGAAGCAATTGTTCGGGTCTGCCGGATTGGAGAACATGCGGCGGAATTCGAGCGCCTCGACACGCTTCTGGATATCCTCCACGTCGGCAGCGATGCTGTTCAGGCTGTCGTCGTCATTCTCGGCCTTCGCCATCTCGAACAATTCGGCGGCATCGGCCAGGTTCTGGCCGATCTGCGTCAGGCCGAGCACCACGTCTTCCAGCGACTTACGCTCGCGTCCCATTTCCTGGGCGCGCTTGGGGTCGTTCCAGATGGCGGGGTCTTCGGCGAGTTGGCAGACTTCGACTAAACGTTCCTGTTTAGTATCGAAGTCAAAGATACCTCCGTAGTTCGGCGCTGCGGGAGGCGAGGTCTTGCAGCTGGTTAGAGAGGGCGTTGAGTTGTTCGGCTTCCATGATTTTGTCGCTTGCTGAGAAAGGCCGCGATTATAGCGCAAACAGACCTATCAACACCCCGCCGGTGATGGCGGCGAAGCCGACGGCGACCTGTCTGGCGAGATTCCAGCCGCCGATGAACACGACCATGCCGAACTTGAATGCCAGGTTGGAGAGGAAGGCGATGACGATCGCGATGACGGTCTGTTGCTCGCTCAACTGCCCGAGGTTGAACAGGCGCAGGCTCGACAGGGTGATGGCGTCCACATCGGTCAGTCCGGACACCAGTGCCACGGCATATAAACCCTGACTGCCGGCGATGTCGGCCATCCAGGCCGAAACGAACAACACCACGACATACAGCAGGCCGAAGCCGAATGCAGCGTGCAGTTCGGCAGGGTTGGCGGTTGCCGGCACGTAGAGTTCTGTACCTTTGCGCAACTGTCGCCAGTGGTATATGGCAACCGCCAGTCCTGCCAACAGGCCGCCGGCGAACACCGCGATCAGTCCCGGCAGGCTGCCGTAGGCCACCACGGAGCTGACCACCAGCAGTCGCAGCAGCACGACCATGCTGGCGATGACGATGACCGATGCGGCCAGGTTGAGCATGGCCTGATCGCTCTTGCTATGTTTCGCATAGATCATCGTGGTGGCCGTGCTGGATACGAGCCCGCCGAGAAAACCGAGCAGCGGCGCGCCGTAGCGCGTGCCTATCAACTGCAATGCGGCATAGCCCGCGAGGCTGATGCCGGAGATCAGCACCACCATCAGCCAGGCCTGGTACGGGTTGAAGGCGTTGTACGGCCCGAAGTTCTCGTCGGGCAGGATGGGCAGCACGATGAAGGTGAGCACGGAAAATTGCAGCACCGCCACGAGGTCGCGGCGCGTCAGTCTCTGCGATATGCCGCGCAGTTCGGGTTTGAAGTAGAGCAGGGCGGTGATGCCGATCGCCAGCATTACGGCGAGTTTGGCGAGGTCGTACCAGATCATCGCACCTAGCCCGTAGCTCATCAGCAGGGCGATGACCGTGGTGGTGCCCGGTTCGGTCGGATCGGGCGGTGCGTTGATGTAGGCCGCGACGATCATGCCCGCGACCGCGACCAGTCCGGCGATTAGTATCCAGGGCGAGCCCGCCTTGCTGGCGAGCAGCGCGCACAGCGTGCCGAATATGGCGACCAGCGTAAAGGTGCGCAGACCGGCCTTGGCCGACGGGTTACGTTCGCGCTCCAGCCCAATCAGCAGGCCGATGGCGAAGCTGGTGAGGAACTGCGGCAGCGCTTCGATGCCGTGCACTTGCAGGAAAGCGGTGTCCATCGTTTATTCCTTCGTTTGCCAGTGGCGGATGAGGAGTTGGAGGCTTTGCGATCCATTGTATTCATTGACACTCAGGCTGTACACGGCGTGGATGTGTTCCGGCAGCTCCTCGTTGTGGCCGAACAGCATCGCCTCGACGGGCTGGCCGTTCGCGCTCAGGCGCAATTTGAGGTGCTTCTCGCCGACCACGCGCTGATTCATCACGGCAAAGTCATTGCTGAACTGTGGTGCTGGGAAGCCCTGGCCCCACACCTGCTCGTCCAGCAGGTGCGCCACTTCCAGCGTCATATCCTGTTGCGCCAGCGCTCCGTCGGTCTCGATGCGACGCGCCAGGTCTTTTGCATCGAGCATGTCGCGCGCGGCTTGCTCGAAGGCGGCGGTGAAATCGGCCAAGTCAACTTCGGCGATGCTCAGCCCAGCCGCTGCGGCATGGCCGCCGAACTTCCTGATCAGCGCAGGATGCCGTTTACTGACCAGGTCCAGCGCGTCGCGCAGGTGCAGCCCGGAAATGGAGCGGCCCGAGCCCTTGATCTCGCCGTTATTGGCGCGCGCGAAGGCGATCACCGGGCGGTGGAACTTGTCCTTGAGGCGAGAGGCGAGGATGCCGATCACGCCCTGATGCCAGTTCTCGTCGAACAGGGCGAGGCTGTATCTGTCTTGCGGGTCGTACTGTTCGAGCGTCGCCAGCGCGCTGTCCTGCATGTCGGCTTCGATGCTGCGCCGCTCGCGGTTGAGCGCGTCCAGCTGCGTGGCGATCCGCAAGGCGGTGGCAGGGTCATCGGTCAGCAGGCAGGCGATGCCCAGGCTCATGTCGTCCAGCCGTCCTGCCGCGTTCAGTCGCGGCCCGACGGTGAAGCCGAGGTCCTGGCTGGAGACGCGCTCCGGATTTTTCCTCGCCACTTGCAGCAACGCATTGATGCCGGGACACGCGCGTCCGGCGCGGATGCGCAGCAGGCCCTGCTGCACGAGGATGCGGTTGTTCTGGTCCAGCTTCACCACGTCGGCGACGGTGCCCAATGCCACGATGTCGAGCAGGTCGGCGAGCCTGGGTTCGGGGCGGTCGGCGAATGCGCCGCGCGTGCGCAGTTCCGCGCGCAAGGCCAGCAGCACATAGAAGATCACGCCGACGCCCGCGAGGTGCTTGCAGGGGAAGGTGCAGCCGGGCTGGTTGGGGTTGACGATGCAGGCCGCGTCCGGGAGCGTGTCGCCGGGCAGGTGGTGGTCGGTGACCAGAACTTGCATGCCCAGCCGGTTGGCCTCGGTGACGCCATCGACGCTGGCGATGCCGTTGTCCACGGTGAGCAGGATGTCAGGGCTTTGCTGTGCTGCGAGGTGGACGATCTCGGGCGTCAGGCCGTAGCCGTATTCGAAACGGTTCGGCACGATGAAATCGACCCGCGCGCCGAAGCTGCGCAGCCCGCGCACGGCCACCGTGCAGGCGGTCGCGCCGTCGGCGTCGTAGTCGGCGATGACGAGGATCTGTTTGCGTGCGGCGATGGCGTCGGCCAGTTGGCGCGCCATTTCGTGCACGCCCTTCAGTTCGTCGAAGGGGAGCAGGGCGCCGAGTGCAGTATCCAGTTCCTTGCTGTCGGCGATGCCTCGCGCCGCATAGACTCGTGCCAGGGCGGGCGGGTAGCCGCTGTCGAGCAGGTATTGAAGGGCGGGCGCAGGGATGTCGCGCGGGGTGATGGCTGTCATGGGGCGGCGGTTCGGGATACTGGAAATTCCGGCGAGTGTAGCAAACTGCGGCAATTCGCCGCCTCGTTTTTTTCGGGCAATTGAGCTAGAATCGCGCCCACTTTTTTAAGTCAGGCATAAAAATCGTGGCATTGATTGTTCAGAAGTACGGCGGTACCTCGGTCGGAAGTCCGGACCGCATCAAGAACGTGGCGCGCCGCGTCGCGAAATTCAAGGCACAGGGTCATCAGGTCGTGGTGGTGGTCTCCGCGATGAGCGGCGAGACCAATCGCCTGGTCGCTCTCGCGCACGAGATGCAGAAGCATCCTGATCCGCGCGAGCTGGATGTGATCATCTCGACCGGCGAACAGGTCACCATCGGCCTGCTGTCGATGGCGCTGAAAGACATCGGTCTCAAGGCCAAGAGCTACACCGGCGGCCAGGTCAAGATCCTGACCGACAGCGCCTTCACCAAGGCGCGCATCGTCAGCATCGACGAACAGAACATCCGTGCCGACCTGGAGAATGATCACGTAGTCGTGGTCGCAGGGTTCCAGGGCATGGACGAGGACGGCAACATCACGACGCTGGGTCGCGGCGGTTCCGACACCACCGGCGTGGCGATCGCGGCCGCGCTGCGCGCCGACGAGTGCCAGATATATACGGACGTGGACGGCGTCTATACCACCGACCCGCGTGTCGTGCCCGAGGCGCGCCGCCTGAAGACCATCACCTTCGAGGAAATGCTGGAAATGGCCAGCCTGGGTTCCAAGGTGCTGCAGATCCGCTCGGTGGAATTCGCCGGCAAGTACAAGGTCAAGCTGCGCGTGCTCTCCAGCTTCGAGGAAGAGGGCGAGGGCACGCTGATTACTTTTGAGGATGAAGAAAAAATGGAAAAAGCCATTATCTCCGGGATCGCGTTCAATCGCGACGAAGCCAAGATCACCGTGTTGGGCGTGCCCGACAAACCCGGTATCGCCTACCAGATCCTGGGGCCGGTTTCCGACGCCAACATCGACGTGGACATGATCATCCAGAACGTCAGCGAAGACGGCACGACCGACTTCTCCTTCACCGTGCATCGCAACGAATTTGCCAAGGCGATGGACATCCTGAAGAACCAGGTGCAACCGCACATCGGCGCACGTGAAGTGGTCGGCGACAACAAGGCGGCCAAGGTGTCCGTGGTCGGTGTGGGCATGCGTTCGCACGTCGGCATCGCCAGCAAGATGTTCCGCACCCTCGCGGAAGAAGGCATCAACATCCAGATGATCTCCACCTCAGAGATCAAGATTTCCGTCGTCATCGACGAGAAATATCTGGAGCTGGCCGTGCGTGTGTTGCACAAGGCCTTCGATCTGGATCAAGAAGACGCATAAATCGCATAATCAGTTTGACCTTTCCGAACGTTTGCACTATTATTCGCGGCCTTCGGAGAGGTGGCCGAGAGGTCGAAGGCACGCCCCTGCTAAGGGCGCATACGAGCTTAAACTTGTATCGAGGGTTCGAATCCCTCCTTCTCCGCCAAGGTACCAGTAGTAATGTTGTTAGATGCGCCCGTAGCTCAGCTGGATAGAGTACTTGGCTACGAACCAAGGGGTCAGGAGTTCGAATCTCTTCGGGCGCACCAGAAATTACACGGGTTAGATCAGAAATGATCTAACCCGTTTTTATCAGAAGTAAAGTTTTACACGCGCCCGTAGCTCAGCTGGATAGAGTACTTGGCTACGAACCAAGGGGTCAGGAGTTCGAATCTCTTCGGGCGCACCATATAAACAACGGGTTAGATCAGAAACGGTCTAGCCCGTTTTTTCTTTCGAAGGAACTTTGAAGGGACTCAGCCTTTTCCCTAAAAAGCATCTCCAGATTCGCGTTGATCCGGTTGCGCTCATCTGTAATTAGATTCAGGGCATCCAGCAGCTCACGTAGTCTGTCGACTCAAAGTAGTCAAGATGGCAGTCTCAACAGCATGAAAAAGCTAAATGAGCTTCCATCGGCACGAATGATTTTTGCCCGCAACATGAAGGCGGGACGTCAGGCATTAGGTTTGTCTCAGGAAGAGTTGGCTGATCGTTGCGGTTTGCATCGGACCTACATTGGCTCTGTCGAGCGTGGTGAACGAAACATTTCTGTGGACAATATGGAACGCATCGCCTTGGTGCTGGGCAAAACATTGTCGTCCATACTTGAGGCATCTGAAGAAACTAGGCCAAGTCGATCAGGCCAATAGCAGACTATAACCCTGGCACGCGACCGTCTCCTGTTCGGTCTTCGGTGCATTGTTTCTTGTCGTAAACCCTACAACCTCCCGCCCCCGTCTTGTTCCGCACATGCGGGTTGAGTGCGATATTGCAGTAATTTCACAATTAAACAGTTGGTTAAAGCGTCGTCTCAAGGCTGGCACGCAGTTTGCGGAGTATCAGGCACTAACACCCTGATAGGAGCGAACCATGATCAACCTGACCTCCAATGCACTCTCTGCCGTGGAGAAATTCATCAAAGGCTCGGACGTGCCTGTGGCCGGATTGCGCATCGCCATTTCCGGCGGCGGCTGCTCCGGCTTCCAGTATGCGATGTCGCTGGAGCAGATCAAAAATGAAGACGACGTCGTGGTCGAGTACGGCGCGGTGACGCTGCTGGTCGATCCGCTCTCGGCGCCTTTGCTGGAAGGTGTGACGGTGGATTTCATCGACAGCCTGAACGGCCGCGGCTTCAAGTTCGAAAACCCGAATGCCAGCTCGAGCTGTGCGTGCGGCCAATCTTTCTCGGCATAGGAGCCTCGCCATGTGGGACTACTCGGACAAGGTCAAGGAACACTTCTTCCAGCCGCGCAACGCGGGACCGCTCGAAGGGGCGAATGGCGTGGGCGACGTCGGCTCGATCTCCTGCGGCGATGCGCTGCGCCTGATGCTCAAGGTGGAGCCGGATACGGACATCATCCTTGATGCGCATTTCCAGACCTTCGGTTGCGGATCGGCGATTGCGTCTTCTTCCGCGCTCACCGAGATGATCAAGGGCAAGACGCTGGACGAGGCGCTGAAGGTCAGCAACCAGGACATCGCGGATTACCTCGACGGCCTGCCGCCGGAGAAGATGCATTGCTCTGTGATGGGGCGCGAGGCGCTGCAAGCGGCCGTGGCCAACTATCGCGGCGAAGCGTGGAGCGACGACCACGAGGAAGGCGCGCTGGTGTGCAAGTGTTTCGCCATCGATGCGGTGATGATAGAGGACACCATTCGCGCCAACAATCTGTCCTCGGTGCAGGACGTGACCAACTACACCAAGGCGGGCGGCGGATGTTCCTCCTGCCACGAAGGCATCGAAGAAATCCTGGTGAAGGTGATGGCCGAGCGTGGCGAGACGTTCAAGCCGGGTGCCGGAACGAAAGAGGAAGCAGCTCCTTCTGGCATGACCAACCTGCAGCGCATCCGCAAGATCGAAGCGGTGCTGGAGTCCGTGCGTCCGCAGTTGCAGCGCGACCACGGCGATATCGAACTGGTGGATGTGGACGGCAAGACCATCTACGTCAACATGACCGGCGCGTGCTCCGGTTGCCAGATGGAAGCACTGACGCTGCAAGGTATCCAGCAGAAGTTGATGGAGGAGCTGAAAGAGTTCATCAAGATCGTGCCGACCAAGGCCGGTGCGCTGACCCGCGCCAGCTGTCATCCTTGAGGAGCGAGCATGACTGGCATCTATTTCGACAACAATGCGACTACGCGGGTCGATCCGGTGGTGGTGGAAGCCATGCTGCCGTATTTCACCGAGCAGTTTGGCAATCCTTCGTCCATGCACAGCTTCGGCAACAAGGTCGGCCTCGCGATCAAGAAGGCGCGCATGCAGGTGCAGGAGCTGCTCGGTGCGGAACACGACTCCGAGATCATCTTCACTTCTTGCGGTACCGAGTCGGATTCCACAGCGATCCTCTCCGCGTTGAAGGCGCAGCCTGAACGCAAGGAAATCATCACCACCACCGTGGAGCATCCGGCCATCCTTACCCTCTGCGCCTATCTGGAGAAGGAAGGCTACAAGGTGCACTACCTCAAGGTGGACGGAAAAGGACGCCTCGATCTGGACGAATACAGGAGGCGGCTCACCGACCAGGTCGCCGTGGTGTCGGCCATGTGGGCGAACAACGAGACCGGCACGTTCTTCCCCGTGGTCGAAATGGCCGAGCTGGCGAACGCGGCCGGCGCGATGTTCCACACCGATGCGGTGCAGGCCGTGGGCAAGGTGCCGCTGAACCTGAAGGACACCAAGATCGATATGCTTTCCGTATCCGGCCACAAGCTGCATGCGCCCAAGGGCATCGGCGTACTGTACCTGAAGCGCGGCACGCGTTTCCGTCCACTGCTGCGCGGCGGCCATCAGGAGCGAGGTCGCCGCGCGGGCACCGAGAACACCACCTCCATCGTCGGGCTGGGTAAGGCCGCCGAGATGGCGATGGAAGCGATGGCATACGAGAACACCGAGGTGAAGCGCCTGCGCGACAAGCTGGAGGCGGGCATCCTCGCGAAGGTGCCGCGTTCCTTCGTCACCGGAAATCCGGACGACCGCCTGCCCAACACCAGCAACATCGCATTCGAGTTCATCGAGGGCGAGGCCATCCTGCTGCTGCTCAACAAGTTTGGCATTGCCGCGAGTTCGGGTTCCGCCTGCACCTCCGGCTCTCTGGAGCCGTCGCACGTGATGCGCGCGATGGGTATCCCGTACACCGCCGCGCACGGCACGGTGCGCTTCTCGCTGTCGCGCTACAGCACCGAGGCCGAAGTGGACCGCGTGATCGCCGTGGTGCCCGAGATCATCGCGCAACTGCGCAAGCTGTCGCCGTACTGGGATGGAGACGGCCCCAAGGAAGAGGCGTTCGCGCCGACCTACGCGTAAGGCAAACATCATGTCCCGCACCATCATCATCGACGACACCACCCTGCGCGACGGCGAACAGACCGCCGGGGTGGCGTTCACGCTGGATGAGAAGCTGGACATTGCGCGCCAGCTCGATGCGCTGGGCGTGCCGGAACTGGAAGTCGGCATCCCGGCAATGGGCGAGGAAGAGCGCGACAGCATCAACGCCGTGGCTTCACTCGGCCTCAATGCGAAACTTATCGCGTGGTGCCGGATGTGCAGGGAAGACATCCTGGCTGCAGAAGAAGTCGACGTGCAGCTCATCGACCTTTGTATCCCGGTATCGGACGTCCAGATCAGCAAGAAACTGGGGCGCGACCGGGACTGGGTGCTGGATACTGTCCTCGACCTGGTGTCCTTCGCCTGCGATCAGGGCGTGGGCATCATCGTCGGCTGCGAGGACGCCTCGCGCGCCGATCCCGAATTCCTGTTGCGGGTGGCCGAGGTTGCGCAGACTGGAGGGGCGCAGCGCATCCGCTTCGCCGATACACTGGGGGTGATGGAGCCGTTCGGCGTGCACAAGGCCATTGCAGCATTGCGTGCCGCCTGCGACCTCGAGATCGAGATGCACGCGCACGACGATCTCGGACTGGCCACCGCCAACAGCCTCGCCGCCGCATTGGCGGGCGCGACGCACCTCAATACCACGGTGAACGGACTCGGCGAGCGTGCCGGCAACGCGCCGCTGGAAGAAGTTGCACTGGGACTGAAAAAGCTCTACGGCATGGAAACCGGCATTGACCTCGCGCATTTCACCGGCTTGTCGGAGAAGGTCGCCGCCGCTTCGGGCCGCCCGGTGCCCTGGCAGAAGAGCGTGGTGGGCGAGGGGGTGTTCACGCATGAGGCGGGCATCCATGTCGATGGTCTGCTGAAGGACCCCGATACCTATCAGGGCTTCGATCCCGTCGAGGTCGGCCGCCGCCACAAGCTGGTAGTCGGCAAGCATTCCGGCGCGCAAGGCGTCATCGCCGCCTATGCCGGCATGGGGCTGAACCTGAGCCAGGCAGAAGCGCGCGCGCTGCTGCCGGACATCCGCGCCTTCGCCGAGCGCGCGAAGCGTTCGCCAGCCGATCAGGAACTGTTGTTCCTTTACCAACGCTACATCGGGCGCACTCAGCCCGGCGCTGGACATTAGAGGGACATCATGGACGAAGTGATGACAGCCGGAGCCGTGATAGAAAAACCAGCGCAGCCCTCGTTGCTGCGGCTGCTGCGCGAAGACGTCAGCTGCGTGTTCCAGCGCGACCCGGCGGCACGTTCGCGCTTCGAGGTGCTGACCACCTATCCCGGCGTGCACGCCATCCTGCTGCAGCGCATTGCACACCGTTTATGGAAAGTGAAGCTGCGCTACCCCGCGCGTTTCCTCTCCTGGTTCGCGCGCCTGCTCACCAACATCGACATCCATCCGGGCGCCACCATCGGCCGGCGCTTCTTCATCGACCACGGCGCGGGCGTGGTGATCGGCGAGACCGCAGAGATCGGCGACGACGTGACGCTGTATCACGGCGTGACGCTGGGCGGCACCACCTGGAACAAGGGCAAGCGCCATCCGACGCTGGAAAGCGGCGTAGTGGTCGGCGCGGGCGCGAAGATACTCGGGGCGATCACGCTGGGCGAGCATGTGCGCGTCGGTGCGAACTCGGTGGTGGTGAAAGATGTGCCGTCGCACCGCACCGTGGTCGGCATTCCCGCCAAGGTTGTGCTACGCACCGAAGAAGCAAACGCAGACAACATCTACGGCATCAACCTCGACCATCACCTGATCCCCGATCCGGTGGGGCGCGCCATCGCCTGCCTGATGGAACGCATCGAGGTGCTGGAAGGACAGTTGTGCAAGCAGGCTGATCAGGTGGACGGGCAATGCCGCACCTGTGAGGGGGACGAGTTATGCGGCACCGAAGTGGCGCGTCAATTGAGGAAAGAATGATGGACTTGCTGGATTTCGAACAGACGGAGCTTTATTTCGACGAGCCGCTTAGCGCGGAGGTTGCCCAGCTGCTGCAGGAGGCTGCGAACAGCTACGGCAGCGAGGAGGCCGAGTCTAAACTGTTGCTGGCCAACTTCATGGCGCCGCGGCAACTGACGGTGCTGGTCGCGCTGTACCGTTATTACTATTACCAGCACCGCCTCGAAGACGCTCTGCTGGTGGCGGAGTGCACGCTGGCTGTGGCCGGGCGTCGGCTGGAATTTCCCTACAACTGGATGCATCTGCGCATCGCGAATGTGAGCTCGGGCGTGATGCAGTCGATGGGGCTGGTGCGTTTCTACCTGATGGTGTTGAAGGCCGCCGGATACGTCAACCTGCGGCTAGGCAACTATGCAGAGGGGCAGGCGATGCTGGAGAAACTGGTCGAACTGGACAGCCATGACCGCATCGGAGGGAAGGCATTGCTGGAACTGATACGCACTGAATTGGCCGCGAGTTACGAATCTCTGGAAAGGAGCGCATGATGGACGAACTGACACTGGACGAGGCGCTCGAGGAGTTGTCGACCGCTGAGGATTTTCTCGAATACTTCGGCATCGAATACGAACCGTCGGTGGTGCAGGTAAACCGTTTGCACATCCTGCAACGCTTTCACGACTACCTCGCCAAGGCAGGAACGCAGTCTGCGGTCGAGGCGGCGCGGCGCGTGGTGTATGCCACGCTGTTGCAGCAGGCGTACCAGGATTTCGTGAAATCCGACGCGCTCACCGAAAAGGTGTTCAAGGTGTTCCACATGCACGAGCCGCAGGTGAAATTCGTGCCGCTGAGTTCGATCACGGTGAACAAAGCGGGGGTGTGATGAATCCAGACTGTTCATGCCAACCGTTCGCCCTGATCCTTCGACCCAGCTCAGGACTAAAGGCGATGTCGAAGGGCCATTCATGGTTCGACGAGCTCACCACGAACGGCCTGTGGTACCCAAATGGACAACATTGGATGAGTGAGCAAGGAACCCTCCATGCTGCCTAAATTCGAATTCGGCGAAGAAGTCCGCATCATCCGCAACGTGCGCAACGACGGCACCTATCCCGGCGTGCCCACGGGCCAATTGCTGATCCGGCGCGGCAGCACCGGCTTCGTCATCAACGTCGGCACCTTCCTGCAGGACCAGCTGATCTACACCGTGAACTTCCTCGACCAGGACAAGATCGTCGGCTTTCGCGAAGAAGAACTCATCGGCATCGCAGAACCCTGGGTTCCAAGCCGATTCGAGAGCCGGGAGAAGGTGCGCAGCAAGGTCACGCTCGCCGTGCAAGGCTGCGTGCGCGCCACGCCCGGGGCGGAAGGCGAGATATTGAAGGTGCTGCGCGACGAAGCGGGGGGCGTGCAGTACCAGGTCATTTTCCACGACCATGTGCTGCAAGTGCCGGAAGCCGCTTTGGAGGCGGTGCATGTCTATGACGACGAAGAGGTGACGAATGCCGCAAGTCATTGAGTCCGGCGTGGCTTATCTTGCGCTGAAGGCTGCCCAGAAGCTTTACGGCAAGATCCCGGATGCCCTGAAACCGGACGAGTTCGAACGCGTGCAGAGTATGGCGCAGCAGCAGCATCAACTCGAAACTCGCGTGCTTGCCGCTCCCGAAGCGCGCGACGCGATGGTGCCGCCCGCCACGCTGAGCGCGGCGATGGATGAGATCCGCGGCCGCTATCCCAGCGAGGAAGACTTTTTCAGCGATCTGGAGCGTAATGGATTGGACGAGGCGGGCTTTGCCGCCGCGCTGGAGCGCGAGCTGAAAGTCGAGGCCATCCTGGAAAAAGTCGGCACGCGCGCCGCGCACATCAGCGACATGGACGTGGAGCTGTATTACCACTACCACCCGGACCAGTTCCGCCGTCCCGAGACGCGGCTGGCGCGCCACATCCTCATCACCATCAACGAGAACATCGCCGAGAACACGAGAGTGGCGGCGCGGCAGCGCATCGATGCCATCGCCGCGCGGCTGGCGAAAGAACCCCAGCGCTTCGAGGAACAGGCGCTAAAGCACTCCGAGTGTCCGACCGCGCTGGACGGCGGAAAACTGGGCGACCTGCCGCGCGGCAAGCTTTTCCCGGAACTGGATAAAGCCTTATTCGAATTGAATGCGGGTGAGGTGAGTGGCGTGCTGGAGTCCGAACTCGGCTTCCACGTCCTGCGCTGCGACGTCATCACCGAAGCCGGCGTGCTCAGTCTGTCCCAGGCCCGTCCTCACATCCGCAAGCTGATGGAACAGAAACGCAAACGGGTTTGTCAGCAGGCGTGGGTCAAGCAGTTGCTGGAGAAAAAATAGAAAGGCGACTGAGAGAAGACCTAGAAGAAACCATCGCATCTGCCAATTTCAGATCTCAACGTTGCTTTCTTAAACTCCAAGCAGGTCGCGAACTTTTTGGCGGTAGTCTTTTTGAGAATCAATAACATTGCGGCTAAATTTTATAAGGTTTGCTTGCCGAGCTTCGTCCATTGTAAGACCTCCTTCACTGAGTGCAGATCCCAGCGAAGAAAGATTACTCACAAAGTTGGCGTGAGCTAACTCGATTTCTGGATTAATAAATTTCCCTTCAATTGTGTCCACCTTGTTTAGGTAGCTGAATATTGAGCCACTCAGGCTGCTGTTAATAGCGCCATTCTGTAAATCCTTCAGCCACCTTCCGAAGTTCTCTCCTGAAAGCATATTCTGGTAGCTCTTAGCTAAGTCAATGTCAGCCAACTTTGATTGGTCGCTCTTGGTTTTGAGTTCTATCTCAATTAGTTGGGCTTGTTTTTGAGCGATCAGCTTGCGCCGTCCAATCTCCCGCTCACGTTCTTCCGTATGGAAGTCGTTACGCGCGCGTTTCCCAAATGACGCAGTGCGTGCAATGAAGAGCTCAACCCAAGAGAATGTGATGACATAACACAACGCAATTGCGATGGCGGCGGTGATGCTAGTGCCAGAGACGTTTGCTTCAATAAACGCGATTGCATCTTTGGCGCTCGGATTTTCAGTAAGGAAAAATACGATCACTTTCCAGTGATATACAGCGAGTGCGATAAGGGCGGCGCCCCAAACTGGGCTTCTATATCTCGCTGCAAGCTCATCCTTCAGGGATGTGAATAGGTCGGCAAATGTCGTCACAGGTGATTGTGGTTGGTTGGATGTTCCAAATGTACCGGAGTTGACGTGTTTTGACTATCCGCGAAAGATTCTACGACTTACCTGCCAGTTTAATTAGCGCCCATGCCTGCCCCTCGCATGACCGGCGGATGTTCGTATCTAGTGCCTTCAGCCATGCTTCGGGTATCGCCTCCAGCCCATACACCGCCCCTGCCAGTATCCCCGCGATCGCCCCCGTGGTGTCGGCATCGCCGCCGCGGTTGACCACGTCGATCAGGCAGTCGCGGAAATCGTCGGTGTCGAAGAAGCTCTGGAACACGGCTTGCAGCGTGTCGACGACATAGCCGCTGGGGTTGCGGCTTTGGCGTACTGCGCGGAACCTGAATTCGGGATGCTGTGCGGCGAGCGGGTGGGCGTGTTTATGCAGCAGATCGTTCTTGCTTGCGCCGCGTAGCGCGTCCTGCACCATGAACGCCAAGCATTCGCAGGCGGCATCGGAGAGAGTGCTGTAGTGGGTGACGTGGGCCTGTGCGCGGCAGGCGGCGCGCACGGCTTCTTCCGTCTGGCCGAAGGTAGCCAGCGCGACGGGCAGCACGCGCATCGCGGCGCCGTTGCCGGCGTCATGGTCGGAATAGAGCGCTTCCGGGTTGCCCGTCTTGCGGAACTGCAGCAGGTTGCGCCGTACAGTGTTGCCGATGTCCACGGGCTTAGCACGCATCCAGGCATCGAAGGCCTGTGCGGCGGCGAGTGCATCCACCCTGCCTTGCTTGAGGATGGACTCGCCCAGTGCGAGCGACATGGTGGTGTCGTCGGTGACCTGTCCCGGCTTGAGGTGCAGCCAACCTCCGCCGATCATCTTGTCGTGCACGCCGTATTGCGCGGCGATCTCGCGCGGCGTCATGAACTCCACCGTCGCGCCCAGCGCGTCGCCGATGGCGAGGCCGAGGTAGGCGGCGATGGCGCGGTCGGTGGTCATGCGTTTCTCGTAGGGGCGAGATTTATCGCGCCCTGACATGCCATCGAAAAATGGGCGCGATGAATCGCGCCCCTACGGGGGATCATTCCTCCGGCCCGAAGCACTTCAGGTAATCGGCGCAATATTCGCAACTCGGCGCGCGGCAGGCGTTGATGCCTTCACGTTCGCACAACTGCTTGTAGAGGAATCTCTTCCACTTCATGTCGTGCACGTTCTTCGCCGCGAGGGCAGGGAAGTTCTGCATCATCAGGCGGCTGAGGTGGTCGCGCGACCACAGGCCGAGGTCCTGCCACAGGTGGTCGCTGGCCATGCAGGCGGCGGTGACGATCCCGGCCATCCATTCTTCCGAGCTGTCCTTGAATGCGCGGTGTTCGAGCAGCAGCGCGAGGACGTCGTCGCGCTCCAGTGCGCGCGGATCGGGAACATTCTCCGTGCAGCGGATCACCAGTTCAACTCCGGGGAAGTGGTTCGTCAGCAGCTCAGAGAAGCCTTTTTCATCCAGGCTGAGTCCAGGCGGCAGCGCACCAATGCCATTGATCTGGCTGGAGATCATCTGCGCAAACAGTTCGTCGTTTGGCAGGCCCACCGCGTGCACCATCAGCTCAGCATACAAACCATTGGGCTGTGCGGGAGATTTCTGCGGAAGCATGACGTTGGGTTGCATGATGGAGTCCTCAGCCGCGCACCACGATGTCGCCGCCCAGCACCTGCGCCTGGCAGGCAAGGCGGTGGTCGCGGCCGGCCATGTTCTCCTGCAGTACCTTGTCTTCCAGCACCGAGCGTTCGCTCATGTGCTCCATGCCGGAGACGATGCGCACCATGCAGGTTCCGCATTCGCCCTCGCGGCAGCCGTAGGTGATGCCCGCGCCGATCTTTTCGGAAATCTCGATCAGGCGCGTTCCGGCAGGCACGGTGACGGTGAGGCCGAGTTTCTCGAAAGTGACGTTTGCTTTAGGCATGGCTGGCCTCCTCGGGTGGCGGGCAGGGTTCGGAACGATGGCACACCGGGCAGGGTTCTGTTTTCGGATGAGTATCGTTCAGGCCGATCCACGCATCTACGGCCTTGGCGTCGAAGCCGGCGCACAGCACGCCTTCCACTTCCATCAGCGGGCGACGGATCAGCAGCGGTTCGGAAAGCATCAGCTCCAGCGCTTCGATTTCGTCCAGCGCGGAAGGATCGACCTCGCCCGATTTCACGCGCGGCGCGGCCGGGTTGAACCACTGCGCTACCGGCAGTTTGCCGAAGAAGGCGAGCAACCGATCCGCAGTCCATTTCTCGGTGAGGATGTTCTTCGCCAGCACGGTGTGGCCGGACGCGGCCAGCCACACCTTCTGTCTGATGTTGTTGCCGCAGCCGGGCTTTTCGTAAAAGATCACCGTCGCCATGATTTTCGATCTCCTCAGGCCGCCAGCTTCTGTAACGTGATGCCGGTGAGCGAACCGGGCGGGTTCAGCGGCACGCCGTCTTCGTTGAGGATGGCGCCTTCGATGGGGCAGATGGTGGCGCACTGCGGGTCTTCGAAATCGCCCGCGCATTCCGTGCATTTGCTTGCGTCGATCAGGAAGTGCGGTTTCGCCTCGTAGATCGCCTTGCTCGGGCACAGCGGTTCGCAGGCCCAACAGCTGGTGCAGGATTCGATGATTTCGAGTGCCATGTCTATCTCCTCAGGCGACCTTTTGTTGTTCTGGTGGATTGGGTGCCAGCTTGCCCGCTACCCGCATCTCTTCGTATACCGCAGTCACGGCGTCTTCGATGGGTTCCATCGCGTGTTCGCCGTTGGGCTGGATACCGGCGGCTTCGAGCGGCCCCCAGGGTTCGTAGCCGACCTTGCTGCACAGCACCACTTCGCAGCCGACCAATACTCTCAAGGTCTTGTCCAGCGCGCTTTCGCCGTCGCCGCAGGTGTCGCCACCTTCGCAGTAGGGGATGGTCTTGCGGTGGCCGATGAAACGTACGCCGGAAGATGAAGCTTCATAGATCAGGAACTCGCCGGCGTGGCCGAAATGTTCGTTGATGATGCCGCCGCCCTTGGTGGCCACGGCCATCAGTACCGGACGCGCCCCTTCCTTGGTCTTGGTGCCCTGGATGCTGACCAGTTGTACCTTGGCTTCGCGTGCCAGACGCTTGCTCTCCAGCTCTTCATTGATGGCCGCATGCACCTCGGCGCGCATCTTCATCGCTTCAGGGTAGTCGATGTCCATCGATTCGATCTTGTCCAGCGTGAACTCGGCACCACGATCCTCGCCCAGCAAGCCCACCGCATCGGCTCGGCACTGTCGGCAGTGCCGCATCATGTTCATGTCGCCCTCGCAGGCATCCTGCAAGGCTTGCAGTTCCTCGTTGGTCGGACCGCGCTGGCCGGTGAGACCGTAGAAGGTTCCGTGTTCGGCTTCCGAAATGAGCGGCATCACGTTGTGCAGGAACGCACCCTTGGCCTTGACGATCTTCGAGACTTCTTCCAGATGCTTGTCGTTCACGCCGGGGATCATCACCGAGTTCACCTTGACCAGGATGCCCTTGGCCACCAGCATCTCCAGCCCTTTCTGTTGCTGCTCGATAAGTATCTCGGCCGCTTCGCGTCCCTTGATGCGCTTGTTCCTCCAGAAGATCCACGGATAGATCTGTGCGCCCACGTCGGGATCGACGCAGTTGATGGTGATGGTCACGTGGTCGATGTTGTACTTCGCCAGCTCTTCCACTTGTTCGGGCAGCGACAGGCCGTTGGTCGAAACGCACAGCTTGATGTCCGGCGCCTGTTCGGAAAGCATGCGGAACGTCTCGAATGTGCGTTCCGGGTTGGCCAGCGGATCGCCGGGGCCGGCGATGCCCAGCACCGACATCTGCGGAATGGTCGCCGCGACGGCCAGCACCTTCTTTACCGCCTGCACCGGTTTCAATACCTCGGACACCACCCCGGGGCGCGATTCGTTGGCGCAGTCGTATTTGCGGTTGCAGTAGTTGCACTGGATGTTGCACGCAGGGGCGACCGCCACGTGCATGCGCGCAAAGTAGTGGTGTGCTTCTTCGGAATAGCAGGGATGGTTGAACACCTTCTGGCGGATGTGCTCCGGCAGATGGCTCATCTGGTCGTCGGTCGAGCCGCACGAACCTGCGGAACATCCGCCTTTGGGGGCTTCGGCTGAGGCTTTATTGATGACTGGCAATTCCACGTTTGCTCCTTCATGGTGGGTCTGAAGGAATAAAAGCAAACTGCGTGCCCGGATAAAACGAGCTTTTAACCTGTTGTTTTATATGGGGCGTACGCCTGGGGTGCGCTCAACTGTTGCAAACGGCACATGACATCCGGCGGGGCTTGTGGGGAAGGCGACAAACGGCGCCGGATCGATGCGTGCATTCGTTTTCAATGTCCGTGCCCTATGCGGGATTGCCGTCCGAATCGAATTCCAGCACCGTCACGTCGCCGTCGATGTCGGTGATCTCGGCCTGCTTCAGCTTGCCGTTGCCGTGGTATTCGTAGTGGTGCGCGAGTTCGATCTCGCCGTAAGAGAACATGTCGAATCCGGTGATCCTTTCCTGCGCGTCAAAATAGCCGCGAAAGAAGGTATTGCGGTTTTGCACTTCGTGCTGCTCCAGCTCATTGACCAGCCGGAACGGCAGTCTGATGCCGGTATAAGTGACGAAATGGCGGATGGTCTCTGTCATGTTTGCGGTTCTCCGGATGGTTTGCAGAGTCGTTCGAATTCGTCCGGCGGCACCGGCCTGCCGAACATGTAGCCCTGAAAGCGGTTGCAGCCATACTGGATCAGGAATGCGAACTGGTCGTCGGTCTCCACGCCTTCCGCGACGATCTCCAGGCCGAAGTTGTTCGCGATGCTGATGATGGTGCGCACCATCACCGCGTTGCTCTTGTCCGAGGCGATGTCGCGCACGAAGGACTGGTCGATCTTGAGCTGCTCCAGCGGCAGCCGCTTGAGATAGGCCAGCGAGGAATAGCCGGTGCCGAAATCGTCCATTGCGAAGCGGATGCCGATGTCGCGCAGCTCCTGCATCTTCTCGATGGCCTCCTCGACATCGTCCAGGACGAAGCTCTCGGTCAGTTCCAGCTTGAGCCGCGAGGCGCGGATGCCGGTCTTTTCGATGGCATCCTTCACCTGTTCGACGAACCAGGGCTGGCTCAGTTGCCGCGGACTGACGTTGACGGACAGGCAGATTTTGCGCATCGCGGGCTCCATTTCCCACCGCTTGAGCTGTGCGCAGGCCTGTTCGATCACCCAGTCGCCGATGGGGATGATCATGCCGATCTCTTCCGCCAGCGGGATGAATTCGGCGGGAGAGACCATGCCGCGGCGCGGGTGCCGCCAACGGATCAGTGCCTCCGCGCCGACGATGCGTCCGGATTCGTCCACCTGCATCTGGTAGTAGAGCATCAGCTGATTCAGGCGGATCGAGGCGCGCAGGTCCTTTTCCAGTTCGGCGCGCTGTTCCATTTCGGCCTGCATCTCCGGATCGAAGAAGCACACCATGTTGCGGCCCGACGACTTGGCTTGGTACATCGCGAGGTCGGCCTGTTTCAGCACCTCGTCCAGGCTGTTCTGGTGGCCGCGGAACAGGCAGACGCCGATGCTGGGCGAGCTCTGGTGCTCGATATCCTTGAGCCGGTAAGGCTGGACGAGCTCGGCCCGGATCTTTTCGGCGATCAGTTCAGCCTGCGCCGCGGCATCCTGTTCGACGCCGCTCAGCGATTCCAGCGCCACGACGAATTCGTCCCCGCCGAGGCGCGCCACCGTATCGCCCTCGCGCACATTGCGCGTCAGCCGCCGGGCGACCTCTTTCAGCAGCAGGTCCCCGACGTCGTGCCCCTGCGTGTCGTTAAGCGTCTTGAAGTTGTCCAGGTCGATGAACATCACGGCCCCGTGCTTGCCGCTACGCGCGCTGATGGCCATGCTTTGCAGCAGGCGTTCGTGCAGCAGCCGGCGGTTGGGCAGCTGCGTCAGCGCATCGTAGAACGCGAGGCGATGGATCTCCTCCTCGGACTGCTTGCGTATCGTGATGTCCTGCACCATGAACAGCACGACATGCTCCTCGCCCATGTGCGCCAGCGAAATGTCGGCCAGGAAGGAACGCATCTTCCCGCCGATGGGGCGGTCGAATCCGTGCTCGTTGCAATGTTTCCCGCTTGTGATGACCTTGACGATCTTTTCGTCGAGGGCGGGGACATCGAGGAACGCGCCCAGCGTCCTGTTGCGCCATGACTCGTTGCCGGTGAGCTCGAACATCTGCAGCACGGCGTTGTTCACCAGCCGGATGCGGCTTTGAGCGTCCAGCACGATGAAGCCGATAGGCATGCTGCTGACGATCTGTTCGGTGTAGCTTCGGGCCAGCGTCAGCGCCTTGTGTTCGGCATGGAAATAGGTGTCCAGCGCCAGCCCCATGTCGAAGAACACCACCTTCAGCAGCGCGCGGCAGGCGTCCAGCGCGAGCCTGGGCGAGTCGGCGTGATGCTCCAGCACCAGCGGCATGACCTCGCTGAGATACTTGCAATAGGCGCTCATGTACCACTTGGGCGTCAGACCGACGCGCTGATGCACCACGCCGATATGCAGGCGGTTCTCCACATAGGCGCGGTCGTAGCGGCCCTCGGTCAGCTGGCTGAAATACGTCATCTGCGACTGTTTCATCCGCGCCAGCTTGGCCTCGTCGCCCAGCAGCGGACGTATTTCCGGAAAGAGCTGCAGGTGGTCGTAAAACGCCTCGATCAGCCTTTCGCGCTGGCCTTCAAGTATGCCGTGCAGGGACTGGAGCATGGCTGCATCGTGTTCGTCGAATGACAGGAAGGCTTGCCGTTGTGTGATCTCGTCGTCATCGATACCGATCTCGGCCAGCAGGGACGGTTGGGTGTGCACGTTCAAATCTGTTTCACCTTGATGTTCAGCGTCTGGATGCGGTAGGCGATCTGGCGCGGGGTCATGTCGAGCAGGCGCGCGGCCTTGGCCTGCACCCAGCCGGCTTGTTCCAGCGCGGCGATGACGCGTTCGCGTTCGTCGAGGTTGGGGTCGTCGAGGTCCAGCGTCTGGATCGCGCCCCGGCTCGCCGATATCTTTTCGTCGATGCCGGTGAGCAGGATGGCGTCGCGGTCTATGGTGTCGCCTTCGGTCATCACTGCGGCGCGCTCCAGGCAGTTCTCCAGCTCGCGCACGTTGCCCGGCCAGTCGTGGTGCATCAGCACGCGCAGCGCGGTGTCGGTAAGACCGAGCTGGCGGCCTTGCCCCGTGCCGACCTTCTCCACCAGGAAGCGCGCGATTTCCGGGATATCTTCCATGCGCTCGCGCAGCGGCGGCAGGTAAAGCGGCATGACGTTGAGGCGGTAGTACAAGTCCTCGCGGAAGCGGCCGGCTTCGACCTCGGCCTCCAGGTCGCGGTGGGTGGCGGCGACCACGCGCACGTCGACCTTGATGGTCTGCGTGCCGCCGACGCGTTCCAGCTCGCCCTCCTGCAGCACGCGCAGCAGCTTGGCCTGGAACGAGGCGGAGATCTCGCCGATCTCGTCGAGGAACACCGTGCCACCCTCGGCCTGCTCGAAGCGTCCCTTGCGCTGCGCCACCGCGCCGGTGAACGCACCTTTCTCGTGGCCGAACAGTTCGCTTTCCAGTAGGGTCTCGGGCAGCGCCGCGCAGTTGAGCTTGACGTAGTTGCCTCGCGCGCGCGGCGAGTTGTAATGGATGGCGTTGGCGATCAGCTCCTTGCCGGTGCCGGTCTCGCCGCGGATCAGCACGGTGGTGTTCCACTTCGCCACCAGCCGAACCTGCTCGAAGATGCGGCGCATCGACTGGGTATGACCGATGATGTTGTCGAAGCCGTACTGCCCGCGCACGGTGCGGCGCAGCACGTCGCGCTCCTCGGTCAGTTCGCGCTTCTCCTGCGCCACGTCCTGCGACAGACGAACGCTCTGGCCGATCAGGTTGGCGACCATCTCCAGGAAGCGCTCGTATTCGTTGAGCAGTATCTCCGCGCCTGGCGCCGGCTGCGCCGCGAGCACGCCCACCACCTTCTTGCCGACGCGGATCGGCACGCCGACGAAGGCGCCCATCGGGTTGTAGATGCCGAGGCGGGAGAGGAAGCGCGGCTCGTCCATGATGCGCTCCACCGCGATGCTGTTGCCGGTCTTCAGGATGGAGCCGACCACGCCCTCGCCGGGCAGATAGCTGACCTCCTCGGTGATGGTATCGGACACGCCGTACACCAGTGACACCTGAAGCTCTCCGCTCTCCGCGTCCATCAGGCTGACCATGCCGCGCTCCAGCCCGACGCCGTCGTGCAGCGCGTGCAGCACGCCGTCCAGCGTCTGCTTGAAATCGAGCGAGCGCGACAGCACGCGGCTCACCTGGTACAGCGTCTCCAGCTCGGTGCGCAGCATCTCGAGTTCGAGCTCGGACCAGCCTTCGCGCAGTGCGTTGGTATCGTGCTCAACCATGATGTTCTCCCGAGCGTGGCAGTTGCACGCGCACGCGGCAGCCGTTGCGGTAGTCTGGGTCGATGTCGATGGCCCCTCCGTGGTGCGTCGCGACCTCCTGCGCCATTGCCAGGCCGAGGCCCAGATGCTGCCTTGCCGCGCCCTTGGTGGTGAAGAATGGCTGGAATACCTTGTAGCGCAGTTCTTCGGCGATGCCGGGGCCGCTGTCCTCGACGTACACCTCGATGCAATCCGGCCGCGTCATGCAGGCGATGCGCAGTTCGCGCCGTCCGCTGCGCCGCTCGTTGATCGCTTCGATGGCGTTGGCGACGAGCTGTTTGAACAGGTTAGTCAGTTGCGCCGGATGGCCGTGCACCACGGCAGACACATCCGACGGCAGCCATTCCACCACGATGCCCGCGCCGAGCAGGCTGGCGGTGGCGAGCTTGAGCACGTCCGGCAATATCTCGTTGAGGTTGGTAGGCTGCATCGCCTCGCCGTCCTGGCTCGGGATGCAGGCGCGCAAGGTTTCCAGCGCCTCGCGGCTCTTCTTCATGGCTTCTTCCAGCGCATTGACGGCAGGCAGTTCGCTGCCCGCGTCGCGGCGGCGTTCCAGCATGTTGGCGACGGCGCTCAGCATGTTGAGCGGTTCTTCCAGCTGGTAGACCGCGCCCGCCAGCGTCTCACGTAGCCCCTGCACGCGCTCCTGTTCCGCCAGCAGCGCGCGCAGGCCGTTGATGCGTATCGTCTCCTGCTGCTGCTTGAGTTCGCCGATGTCCTGGATGGTGAGCAGCAGGTAATGGCGGCGCAGCGGTTCGTAGAAGGCATCCGCGCCGGCATCCTGTTCCTCGAACCAGGACACCGAGCAGGAGAACCAGCGCGAAGCCCGCTTCGGCAGCTCGATGCACACCTCGCGCGCGGCGATGTTGCGGTGTTTGTCATAGGCCTTCGCGAATGCTTCCCCCATCTGCTCGCGCAGAGCGGCGAGCAGCTTCACGGCAGGTTCCTTGCCGAGGTCGCCGATCAGTTTCTTGTATTCCTGGTTGTCGAGCAGCACGTGTTCACGCTCGTCGAGCAGCACGATCGCGACCTGCGCCGCATCCACCACCGATTCGATCAGGGTCTTCTGGTTCTGCACCTGACGTTCTAGCCGGTGCACCTCGGTGACGTCGCGGTGCATGCCGAGGTAATGCGTGGTGTTGCCGTCCTCGTCCACCACCGGCGAGATGGTCAGGTCGGCGAGATAGCGGCTGCCATCCTTGCGCCGGTTTACCAGCAGGCCGTTCCATGGGCGCTGCCGCTTGATCTGAGCCCACATGGTTTCGTACACCAGCTTGGGCGTGACGCGGTAGGACAGGATGGACTCGTTGTTCCCCACCAGTTCCTGCTGCTCGTAGCCGCTGGTGCGCTGGAATGATGGGTTGGCGTACAGGATGTTGGCGTCCCCGTCGGTGATGGAGATCGCCAGCGCGGATTGCTCCACTGCCTGGCGGAAAATGTGCGCCGGCAAGGCGTCGCCTGTTTCTGCGGGCGTATTCGGTGCGGCGGGTTGCTTGGCCATGATGGCTCCGGTTCTTGGTGACACAAGCAATTCAGCAATATCCATGCCGCAGATTTTCTGTTTTCTCTCAATGCAGGCCCGTTGTCGCGTTTGCGACATCGGTGCATGTGTCGCCCCGACAACGACAAAGGTTTTTTGCACCCCATTGGTGCGCTCATGCATCAAGCGCCTGATTTTGTGTGCCTCCGTTTCGTGTGTGGGCGCTGGCATGACGTTTGCAACAGAAGGGGCAGGAGATGATCGATATGAGCGAATACCTGTTGCTGTTGCTGAGTACCGTGCTGGTGAACAACGTGGTGCTGGTGAAGTTTTTGGGGCTGTGCCCGTTCATGGGCATTTCCAAGAAGGTCGATACCGCGCTCAGCATGGGGCTGGCCACGACCTTTGTGATGACCATGGCCTCGGCGTCCTGCTGGATGCTGGAGCACTGGCTGCTGGTGCCGCTTGGCATGCTGTATCTGCGCATCCTCGTCTACATCCTGGTCATCGCCGTCGTGGTGCAGTTCACCGAGATGGTGGTGCGCAAGACCAATCCGGCGCTGTACCAGGTGCTGGGTATCTACCTGCCGCTCATCACCACCAACTGCGCAGTGCTGGGCATTCCGCTATTGACCACGCAAGAGAAGCTGCCCTTTGTGGAAAGTCTGTTGTACGGCTTCGGTTCGGCTGCGGGTTTCACCCTGGTGCTGGTGCTATTCGCCGGGCTGCGCGAGCGCTTGGCATTGGCGCAGGTGCCGCCCGCATTCTGTGGCGCGCCGATCGGCTTTATCACCGCCAGCCTGTTGGCCTTGGCCTTCATGGGTTTTGCCGGACTTGTTTAACGGGAGAAAGAAATGTTCATCGCTGTCGTCAGTCTGACTCTTCTCGGTTCGGCCATGGGGCTGTTCCTCGGCTATGCCGCGCGCCGCCTCGAAGTGGAGGGTAATCCGCTGGTTGCCGAGATACAGGCCATCCTGCCTGGGTCGCAGTGCGGGCAATGCGGCTTCCCCGGATGCGCGGGTGCGGCGCAGGCATTGGCGGATCGCAATGCACCCATCACGCTGTGCCCGCCCGGCGGCCGTGCGGTGGTGCAGGCGCTGGCAGCTAAACTGGGGGTCGAAGCCAATCTGTCCGACGTGAAAGACAGCGTGCCGATGATGGCCGAGGTGAAGGAAGAAATCTGCATCGGCTGTACGCGCTGTTTCAAGGTCTGTCCCACCGACGCCATCATGGGTGCTGCGCAGCAGATCCATGTGGTGTTCCGCGAGGCGTGCACCGCCTGCGGCAAATGCGAAGAGGTGTGCCCGACCGAGTCGATCAAGTTGCAGCCCATCCCGGTGACGCTGCAATCGTGGCACTGGCATAAACCACAGACAGGGAGTGCAGCATGACAACACGGCGCGTAGCGACTTGTTGCGGCGCAGGCTTACCTTCAGGTAACGCCGTAGCCAAACTGTTCAATCTGCGCGGCGGCGTGCATCCGGAGGGCCGCAAGGAGTTGTCGGCGGACCGTCCCATCCGTTCGTTGCCGTTGCCCAGGCGACTATATGTTTCTTTGCAGCAGCACATCGGCGCACCGGCGATACCCATGGTGAACGTCGGCGACCAGGTGCTGAAAGGCCAGCTCATTGCGGCGGCGCAAGGCGCGGTGTCCTCATCCATCCATGCGCCGACATCCGGCGTGATCGTTGCGCTGGGCGACCATCCAGCGCCGCATCCTTCCGGTTTGCCGGTGCCGACCATCACGCTGGAAAGCGACGGCGAAGATCGGTGGATCGAGATGGAAGCGGTGGCCGATCCGTTCGAACTTTCCCCGGAAGACATCGCCGCGCGCGTCGGTGCTGCAGGCATCGTCGGTCTGGGCGGTGCGACTTTCCCGGCTGCATTGAAACTCAATCTCAGCCGCAGCAGCGGCGTGCAGACGCTCATCATGAACGGCGGCGAATGCGAACCCTATCTCACCTGCGACGACCACATCATGCGCGAACGCGCGGTTCAGATCGTCGAGGGCATCCGCCTGATCGCCTACGCCGTCGCAGCGAAAGAAGTACTGGTCGGTATCGAGGACAACAAGCCGGAAGCCATCGCCGCGATGCAGGCTGCGGCGAGGGGCAGCGCGGTGCAGGTGGTGGCGATGCCCAGCATGTACCCGATGGGTTCGGAGAAGCAGATCATCCAGGTGCTCACCGGCAAGGAGATTCCCGCAGGCGGACGTCCCGCCGACATCGGCGTGCTGGTGCACAACGTCGCGACTGCCTTTGCCGTGCAGCAGGCGATCCGTTACGGGAGGCCGTTGATCTCGCGCATCGCCACCGTCAGCGGCGGCGCGATCAGGCAGCCGTGCAATCTGGAAGTCTTGATCGGCACCCCCGTGCAGGAGTTGATCGAGTACACCGGCGGCTATACCCAGCCTGCGGCACGCCTGGTGCTGGGCGGGCCGATGATGGGGCAGCAGTTCACCAATACCGCAGTGCCGGTGGTGAAGGGCACCAGCGGCGTACTCGCGCTGACGGCAAAAGAGATCGGGCAGACGGAAGCTTCGCCATGCATCCGCTGTTCGACCTGCGTTCGTGCTTGTCCGGTCGGTTTGTTGCCGCTGGAGATGGCGGCGCATATCCGCGCTTCCGACTTGTCCGGTGCGGTCGATCTGGGACTCAAGGATTGCATCTCCTGCGGTTCATGCTCATATGTCTGTCCGGCGCACATCCCACTGGTGCATTTCTTCAACTACGCCAAAGGCGACCTCGCCACGCAGGAACGCGCCAAGCTGAAACAGGAAGCCACGAAGAAACTGGCGGACGCGCGCAACGAGCGCATGGCCCGCATCGAGCGAGAACGCGCCGAAGCGGCGGCGAAGCGCAAGGCGGCGCGTGAAGCCAAAGAGCGCGCCGCGAAGGAAGCCGCCCAGAAAGCCCAAGATCAAGCTGCAACGGAGACCGCATGAATCCCATCGCCCATTCCCCGCACGCGCACGCACCCGTTTCCATAGGCAAGGTGATGGGAACGGTGATGCTTGCGCTCACGCCCGCCACGTTTTTCGGTTTCTGGCTGTACGGCTGGCCTGCGATCAATCTGTGGGCGGTGTCGCTGATCGCAGCCATCGTCGGCGAAGCCTTCGCAGTACGTCTGCAAGGACGTGCCGTGCGTCCCGCACTGATGGACGGTTCCGGCATCTTGACCGCGTGGCTGCTGGCGATCTCCCTACCGCCGTTCGCGCCCTGGTGGATTGCCGTGCTGGGCAGCCTGTTCGCGGTCGTTATCGGCAAACAGGTATTCGGCGGGCTGGGGCAGAACGTGTTCAATCCGGCGATGGCGGCGCGCGTGATGCTGCTGATCTCTTTCCCGCTGGAGATGACCACCTGGGTCGCACCCGCACCATTCGGTTCGGCGCACGCGCCGGGCCTGCTGGAAAGCCTGCGCATAACCTTTCTCAGCCAGCCACTGGACGGCATGGCCAGTGCTTCGCTGCTCGGCCATGTGAAGACCGAGTTCACACGCGGTATCGGACTGGAACAGGCGCTTACTGGTTACTACTCGCCGATGGATATGCTGTGGGGCAGCCGTGCGGGCAGTCTGGGCGAAACGGCTGCGGTGTTGCTGCTGGCAGGCGGATTGTTCCTCATCGCGCGCCGCATCATCACCTGGCATGCGCCGGTCGCCATGCTGCTCGGGGTGGCCGTGCCTGCGCTGCTGTTCAACACCATCGACGGAAACCATTACGCCGGGCCTATGTACCACCTGCTCTCCGGCGGCCTGATGCTGGCGGCGTTCTTTATCGTCACCGATCCGGTGACTTCGCCCAACACCGCGCTGGGGCAATTCATCTTCGGTTTGGGCTGCGGCCTGCTGACCTGGATCATCCGCACCTGGGGCGGCTATCCAGAAGGCGTGGCGTTCGCCGTAATGATCATGAATACCGTGTCGCCGCTGATCGACCAATACGTCAAGCCGCGCATCTATGGACGCGACCGCAAGGGCGCAGCGATGCCCGTGAAAAAGGAGGCGTGAGATGAAACTCGAAGAATTGCGCGGCAAGCTGAGTTATCAGGGCATCCTGTTGGGTGGCGTGGCACTGCTGACCAGCGCGGCGCTGGCCTATGCGGCCCGCATCACCGAAGCGGACATCAAGGCGGCGGAAGCAGCTGACCTCAAGCTGTCGCTGACGCAAGTGCTGCCGGGCGAATACGAAAACGACCTGCTCAAGGACACGATCAAACTGCCCGGCAAAGAGGGCGCGGTGCTGGTGTATCGCGGACGCCGTGCGGGCAAGGTCGAAGCGGTCGTGTATCGCGTGATCGGCCATGGCTACGCGGGCAACATCGTGTGCGTGATGGGTGTGTCGCGCGAGGGCAAGATCCTCGGTGTGCGCGTCATCAGCCACAAGGAAACGCCGGGGCTGGGCGACAAGATCGAGCCGGCCAAGGGCAACTGGATACACGCTTTCGAGGGGCGTTGGCTGGGCGACCCGCCCCTGGAGAAATGGGCGGTGAAGAAAGACGGCGGCATATTCGACCAGTTCGCCGGAGCCACCATCACCCCGCGCGGCGTGGTCAAGGCGGTGAAGGGCGGGTTGGAATTCTTCGAACAGAATCGAACCGCGCTGCTTGAAGGTGCGGCAACGGAAGGAGGCGAGAAATGAGCGAGAACTACGGACGCATCACGCGCGACGGCTTGTGGGACAACAACATCGTCTTCGCGCAGATACTCGGCATGTGCCCGACCATGGCCGTGACCAGCAGCGCCACCAACGGCCTTGGCATGGGCTTGGCGACCACGGCAGTGCTGCTCGCCGCCAACGCCATCATCTCGGCGGCGCGCGACCTCATCAGCCCGGACGTGCGCATCCCGGTTTACATCGTGCTGATCGCCACACTGGTGACGCTGGTGGACGTGAGCCTGAATGCATGGGCGCACGACCTGTACAAGGTGCTCGGCCTGTACATCGCGCTGATCGTGGCCAACTGCGCCGTGCTCGGACGCGCCGAGGCCTTCGCCGCCAAGAACGGCGTGGCCGCTTCGGCCATGGACGGCTTGATGATGGGACTGGGATTTACCTTCGCGCTGACGCTGATTGGCGGTATCCGGGAACTGCTGGGTGCGGGCACGCTATTCGCAAATGCTCATTTGTTGCTGGGACAGACTTTCGCATTCCTGGAGACCACGGTGATTCCCGAATACAAGGGCTACCTGCTGATGATCCTGCCCCCGGGCGGTTTCATGGTGCTGGGATTCCTGCTGGCAGGCAAGCGCGTCCTCGAGAGCCGCCGCGCGGCGCGTGCCCAATTGGTTGCTGCCGAATCGGCAGCGAGTTAGGAGAGATCATGCAAATCGGCGTCGCTTTTTCCGAACCCGCACAACAACTCTGGCTGCGCATCGAAGTGCCCGAGGAGGCCACCGTGCAACTAGCCATCGAGCAGTCCGGCATCCTCAAGAAATTTCCGTATATCGATCTGGCGGAATACAAGGTCGGCATCTTCGGCAAAGTGGCTGAACTGGATGCGGCGCTCAGGCCAGGAGATCGGGTGGAGATCTATCGCGCTATCACCGCCGATCCGGCAACTGTGCCGCGCCGCGTGATCGCCGGCGATGACGACGAATAGCAGCGCGACCATTTCCCGGCTTCCACTACTCGAACATGAAAAAACCAACATTACATCAGCGCCTGAGGGCAAAGAGACGCAGCCAGTCGCTTGTGATAGGACTCACCTGGTACACCGAGGAAACCTGGGCCGAGGTAAAGGCTACCGCATCGGATCCGGAATGTTTCGAGGAGTCATTTGCAAAGTGGAAAGCAATGGCCGTCTCGGCTCGCAGAGAGTTTCAGCGTTCCGGGGTGCGCGCGATCGAATGCCTGATAGCTCCGCAAGAGTTTGCGGCGTGGTGCGCGCTGAACAGCCAGGAAAACAACGCCACATCAAGGGCCGAGTTCGTCTCGGAAAAGTTGACTGCCGCCCAAGGGGGAAGTTAAGTTCCCGCAACGCCAGCAATCAAGCAGGATGAGAATCCGTTCACATATTCCCCGTTCGACGCGCTTTTCAGATGCATCGCCAGCGCGCTGTCCATCATCGCCAGATGTGAGTCGAACCATTCCATCAATCCTTCCCGCACATATGCCCGCACCAGCAGGATGCGGCCGCGCCTGAGGCTGCGGTTGAGCTGTTGCAGTTCGCCCAGCACGCGGTGATGTTCGCTTTCGTGTTCCGGCAGCCCCCTGTATTTCGAGGCGCGCATCAACCGGCCTTCTTCGGTGAAGTGGATGCGGGTATGGTTGATCAAAGCCTGGAACAGGGCGGGAAACTCCGCGTCGCTCGCGCCGATCAACGCGGCCACTTGCCGGATGAACTCCTGATGGGTGAGATCCATTTGCGCCACATTCAGCGCGTGGCGCGATTCATTCCAGATCGCGTGATGCTTGCTCATGCTGCGGCGAGGCTGCCGTCCAGGCTTTGTGCGGCGGTGAGGAAGTCCGCCACGTCGGCATTCACGATCTCGATGTTGAGCCTTCCCAGGAAACGTTTCTCCTTGTCGGTGGGATGGGGGATGAGCGCCCAGCCGGCGGGCTTGTCCGCGCCGAAGATGATGTCGGAGAACACCATGCGGTCGGTGTCGCGGTTGAGACGCAGGCCCAGCAGCAGGTAGCGTTTGTTCTGGCGCATGCGTTTGACGAACGAAGGAATGGCGAAGCCGCCCATCAACTCGGTGATGTAATCGACGAAGTCGGCATCGGAAGCGATGTAGTTCGATTCCGGCAAGGGCGTGCCCAGCGGCTTGAACAGGATGGGCAGACTGGCATCCACCGCTTCCTGCTCGACGGCAGAATAACTAGCTCCATCGTAGTGGAAGAGGCGGAAGCGGTATTCCTTGCTGGAGATGCGCGCGACGCCGACGACCAGCGTGTGCGGCGTGGCGGCATATTGCTTTTGCAGCTGTGTGTCGCGGTTGGCGTCGACGATGCAGGGCAGTTTTTGTTGCGCCAGCCAGCCGTGCAGTGCGGAGTTGCTCCATTGCGTATCGCGGTAAGTGGTGTCGAGAAAGCGATTGAGCGTCGAGCGGCCGCGCTTCAGTTCCACGTTCATCGCCGCGCGCGGGAACTCGAACATCAGCTTGGGTGCCATCGGCTGGCCGTTGTTCATAGCCAGGATCAGGCTGTCGCTGTCGGCGGGGATGGTCTTGCCGGTTGCCGGGTCGATCACACCGTCGAGCGCGCCGGGGCCGAGATAGGGGACTACGCTGCCTTCGGACAGGCCGGAAAAGATGCTTTCAAATGCGGTACTCATAGGAATGACTCCTTGTGGCGTTGATGCGGGATCATTCGCAATAATCGCGCCAGCGCGTGCATCCAGTATCGGCGCTGGTTGCAGTGGGGTGGGGTTTGGAGCGAATACGACAAAGTCGAAATGCTTGTCGCACAAGGGGCGGGGGTAGGGAGCTTTGCGGCTGCAAACACCGCAGCAGAGGGCCAGATCGCCGGAAGCTGAAGTGCAGTTGCCGCTCATCCGGATTCGATCCCAACAGATTTTTGATGGCATATTCACCAAACCAAAGAACCGACAAATTTGATGGACAAGCGCACACCCATATCAAATAATCCGCCCCTGATTTCCCCCCCCGTTTTCGTTATCCCTGGAAATTTCAAAATGAAATACCTGAAGATCGCAGTCCTGTTCGTTGTCGCTTATATGTTGGATCTCGCTGCTCCGACCCTGCTTGAACGCATAGCCGAGTTGGGCGGCACGGAAACGGCCATCGCCAACTCCCTGTGGTGTCTGGGATTGTTCCTGGGATTCGGCTGGGCGTGCAGCAAGTTCGCCGAAGGCACCGTTTTCCCCAGCTTCACCCTGCAACTTCTGATCGGCATCGTCCTGCACGATGCACTGGCGCCCATCGCCTCGCAGATGATGCTCGCTGTGGTTGTCTGTACCGCGCTTGCCGCCATCATCCTGAAGGGCGGCGGCGACGAGGTCGACCGGCGCGATTTCGTGAAGATTGCTTTTCCCACCGTGATGATCGCGCTGGTGGGTTATCTCATCACCTTCTTCGTCATGTTCCCCATCCTGCTGGCGCTAGGACTCGACGGCAAGCTCGCGGCCCTGCTCGCCGCCATCATCGGCTCCACCGACCCGGCGGCGCTGATCCCGACCCTGAAAGCCATTGCTTTCAAGGACGAGTACAAGCGCCTCGCCAACATTTCGGTGGCCGAAAGCGCCATCAACGATGCGGTGGGCGCCATCTTCGTGGCCGCCATCGCTTCCATGATCTTGGCGGGCAATTCACTGGATTCGCTGGGCGCTCTTGTTTCCGGCCTGTTCAGCGCCGAGAACATGATGCACCTCGGCGGCCAGTTCCTGTTCGGCGCCTTCGCCGGTGTCATCGGCTGGGTCGCCATGTACGGATACGAGATCTACAAATCGCGTGACAACGCACGCAACGTGGGTGAGACTGCCTACGACTTCGCGATGGTGCTGGCGATCCCGCTGGTCACCTTCCTGCTGGCGCAGATGATCCACGGCAACGGCTTCCTGGCGGCCTTCGTCGCCGGTCTGCTCGCCAACTACAACCATGGCAAGGAATACTTCCACAAGACCCTGCACACCATGGAGATCAAGATCGAGAGTATCGCCAAGCCCACCATCTTCATGATGGTCGGTCCTTTCGTCTCGCTGGGTAACCTGTGGGAGACCGCCGTGCTCGGGCTGCTGGTGTCGCTCGCCTTCATTCTCATCGCCCGCCCCGTGGCCGTCCTGCTCTCCATGCTGCCCACCAACCTCAGCATCAAGGACAAACTCTTCTTGAGCGCGGTGCGCGAGACGGGAGTCATCCCGGTGGTGCTGGCCGTCATCACCGTCGCGCAGTTCCCGGAAATGACGCAGCTCATGCCGCTGACCGCCTGGGTCGTCATCTGGACACTGACCCTGCTCCCGGCAATCACGCCGTGGTGGTCAAGAAAACTCGGTATCGTGAAATAAGCGGAAGGGCGCAATGCCTGCGGGTGTCGCGCCAGGGTGGAACAGCGATGCTGCCCCATTAGTTTCCTGTAGGGTGGGCACGTATTCTGTGCCCACGCTGTTGGGTATTCCGCGTGGGCGCGACAGCGTGCCCACCTTTCAATACGCCGCCATCCCCACCTCATACAACCCGCCAATCACCGCGTATTCCTCTTCCCCTCGCAGCATGTCCGGCAGCAGCCGGGTGTAATAGGCGATCTTGCTCAGCGGCACTTCGGCGGTGAGCAGGTAGTCTCCGAATTCGTCGGCGCGTTCTTTATTGGCGGTGAAGGAGCTCAGGCTGTTGAGCAGCACCACGCGGCGCTTGCCGTCCAGTTGCGCCAGCGTCTCGTGGTCGTCCATGCGGTTCACGCCGCGGTATAGAGTGAGGTGCATCTTGCCTGGATGCGATCGTGCGAGTTCGTACTGGCAATAGGTGTAGAGCAGGTCGAGCTGCGCTTCGAGCGCATTGGTTCCATACAGGCCGGCGGAGCGCATCTCCAGGTAGCGGCGGTAGGTGTCGTCCGAGAAGTCGCGTATCGGCCCGCCGTGGTAGCGCTGCAACAGGCCGAAGCGCGATTCCACCCAGCCCTTCATCACCGCGCCTTCGCGCCCGTCCGCATCGAATGCCCAGCCGCGCACCATCCTCAGGTAATCCGCCCGGCTGCGGTCCAGCGTGGAGTCGGCGGTAAAACCGGCCTGTTCCGGCTGGCCCAGGAAGAACGAGGCGTTCATGTGCAGCATGAAGGCATGTGCGCGCTCCTTTACGTCGTCGAGTTTATCCAGCAGTTCGAACAGGCCGCGATGCAGTTCCTTCACGCCGTCGAGTTCGAGCGCTACGGGCGCGTGCTGGAAGGTGAGGCTGCCGAGGATGGCGGCGGGCAGGTTGCAACGGTTGATCGGCAGGCGCGCGGACTTCGGCAGCGGGATCGCCGGGGCACCGGACGTTGTCGGCACTCCTACAAAGCCGATTTCTTTGTCGCGTTCCCCATCCGCTTTTGCGCTTGAGGTGGAATGATTTTCCGTTTGCATTTCAATGTGTTGAGTGGCGTGGCGCGGACTGGCATGGAGCTTGCGGAAGTAGGGGGGCGAGCGACAGTTTTCAATCGCGATTCAAATTCAGCAACCTCTAAGGAGACTAACATGGCACTGCGTCAATGCGCAATTTACGGGAAGGGCGGTATCGGTAAATCGACTACCACCCAGAATCTGGTGGCGGCTCTGGCCGAAGCCGGCAAGAAGGTAATGATCGTCGGCTGCGATCCGAAGGCTGACTCCACTCGCCTGATCCTGCACTCCAAGGCACAGAACTCCGTGATGGAACTGGCGGCCGAAGCGGGCAGCGTGGAAGACCTGGAACTCGAAGATGTGCTGTCGGTTGGTTTCGGCGGCGTGAAGTGCGTCGAGTCCGGTGGTCCTGAGCCTGGCGTCGGCTGCGCCGGCCGCGGCGTGATCACCGCCATCAACTTCCTCGAAGAAGAAGGTGCGTACGACGACGAACTCGACTTCGTGTTCTACGACGTGCTGGGTGACGTGGTGTGCGGCGGTTTCGCGATGCCGATCCGCGAGAACAAGGCGCAGGAGATCTACATCGTTTGCTCCGGCGAAATGATGGCGATGTACGCCGCCAACAACATTGCCAAGGGCATCGTGAAGTATGCGAACTCCGGCGGCGTGCGTCTGGCCGGCCTGATCTGCAACAGCCGTAATACCGACCGCGAAGACGAGCTGATCATCGCGCTGGCCGAGCGCCTGGGCACCCAGATGATCCACTTCGTGCCGCGCGACAACGCTGTGCAGCACGCCGAGATCCGCCGCATGACCGTGATCGAATACGACCCGAAGGCGAAGCAGGCCGACGAGTACCGCGCTCTGGCTCGCAAGGTGGTGGACAACAAGAAGTTCGTTATCCCCACTCCGATCACCATGGACGAGTTGGAAGAACTGTTGATGGAGTTCGGCATCATGGAAGCGGAAGACGAATCCATCATCGGCAAGGCTGCTGCCGCAGCCTGATAGCAAGGTGTTAAGGACGGCGGGCCGTTGGTTGTTGGGTACGGCCCGCCATCCTTACCGAGACTAAACCTGATAGACGTCTCCACATATTGGTGGGTCGTCAAAGGAGAACGAAATGTCTGCATTGACACGCGAAGAGACCGAAGCCCTCATCCAGGAGGTGCTCGAGGTCTATCCCGAGAAAGCGAAGAAAGACCGCGCCAAGCATCTGGCGGTCAACGATCAATCCATCGAACAGTCCAAGAAGTGCATCACCTCCAACCGCAAATCGTTGCCGGGCGTGATGACCATTCGCGGCTGCGCCTACGCCGGTTCCAAGGGCGTGGTGTGGGGCCCGATCAAGGACATGATCCACATTTCCCACGGCCCGGTCGGCTGCGGCCAGTATTCCCGCGCCGGTCGCCGTAACTACTACGTCGGTACCACCGGCGTGAACACATTCGGCACGATGAACTTCACTTCCGACTTCCAGGAAAAGGACATCGTGTTCGGCGGCGACAAGAAGCTCGCCAAGCTGATCGGTGAGATCGAGACCCTGTTCCCGCTGAACAAAGGTATCTCGGTGCAGTCCGAGTGCCCGATCGGCCTGATCGGCGACGACATCGAGGCGGTGTCGAAGAAGGCGGCCAAGGAGATCAACAAGCCGGTCGTGCCGGTGCGCTGCGAAGGTTTCCGCGGCGTGTCGCAATCGCTCGGCCACCACATCGCCAACGACGCGATCCGCGACTGGGTGCTGGGCAACCGCGACGGCCAGGCGTTCGAGTCTACTCCGTATGACGTGACCATCATCGGCGACTACAACATCGGCGGCGACGCCTGGGCGACGCGCACCATCCTGGAAGACATGGGACTGCGCGTGATCGCGCAATGGTCCGGCGACGGCACCATCGCCGAGATGGAGAACACCCCGAAGGCCAAGCTGAACCTGCTGCACTGCTACCGCTCGATGAACTATATCAGCCGTCACATGGAAGAGAAGTACGGCATCCCGTACATGGAATACAACTTCTTCGGTCCGACCAAGATCGAGGCATCCATTCGCGAGATCGCCAGTTTCTTCGACGACAAGATCAAGGCGAATGCAGAGAAGGTCATCGCCAAGTACAAGCCGATCATGCAGGGCATCATCGACAAGTACAAGCCGCGCCTGCAAGGAAAGCGCGTGATGCTGTACGTCGGCGGCCTGCGTCCGCGCCACATCATCGGCGCTTACGAAGATCTGGGCATGGAAGTGGTCGGCACCGGTTACGAGTTCGCGCACAACGATGACTACGACCGCACCATCAAGGAGATGGGCAACTCGACTCTGCTGTACGACGACGTCACCGGCTTCGAGTTCGAAGAGTTCGTGAAGCGCGTCAAGCCCGACCTGGTCGGCTCCGGCATCAAGGAAAAGTTCATCTTCCAGAAGATGGGCATCCCTTTCCGCCAGATGCACAGCTGGGACTATTCCGGCCCGTATCACGGCTACGACGGCTTCGCCATCTTCGCCCGCGACATGGATATGACCTTGAACAACCCGTGCTGGAGCAAGTTGGCCGCCCCGTGGTTGAAACAGTCTGAACCGGTCGCCGAGAAGGTCGCTGCGTAAGTAATTGGGGACGGCGCCCGTCGCCGTCCAAAAATCAATCTGTGCCGGCATCTGCAAATTGGCAGTGCGGCTAAGGAGATAAACATGCAACAAGTCGATGACATCAAACCTTGTTATCCGCTGTTCCGTCAGGACGAGTACAAGGAAACGCTGAAAAACAAACAGGCGCTGTTCGAAGAGCGTCACGATTCCGCGAAGATCGAAGAGACCTTCAAGTGGACCACCACGATGGAATACCGCGAGCTGAACTTCAAGCGCGAGGCCCTGACCGTGAACCCGGCCAAGGCATGCCAACCGCTGGGCGCTGTGCTGTGCGCGCTGGGGTTCGAGAAGACCCTGCCGTATGTGCACGGTTCGCAGGGCTGCGTGGCTTACTTCCGTTCCTACTTCAACCGTCACTTCCGCGAGCCGGTCTCCTGTGTCTCCGACTCCATGACCGAAGACGCAGCCGTGTTCGGCGGCCAGAAGAACATGATCGACGGCCTGGAGAACGCCAAGGCGCTGTACAAGCCGGACATGATCGCCGTAAGCACCACCTGCATGGCGGAAGTCATCGGCGACGACCTGAACGCCTTCATCCGCAACACCAAGAAGGCAGGCAACATCCCCGAGGACTATCCGGTCCCGTTTGCGCACACACCGTCTTTCGTGGGCTCGCATGTCACCGGCTGGGACAACATGTTCGAAGGGGTCATCCGCTACTTCACCCTGAACAGCATGGACGACAAGGTGCCGGGCAAGAACGGCAAGATCAACATCGTTCCCGGTTTCGAGACCTACCTCGGCAACTACCGCGTGATGCACCGCATGCTGGGCGAGATGGGCGTGGACTACACCCTGTTGAGCGACCCGACCGAAGTGCTGGATACTCCGGCCGACGGCCAGTTCCGCATGTATGCAGGCGGAACCACTCAGGAACAAGTGAAGGATGCGCCTAACGCTGCCACCACTTTCCTGTTGCAACCGATGCAACTCGACAAGACCAAGAAGTATGTCGAGACCACATGGAAGCATGAAGTGCCGAAGCTCAGCATCCCGATGGGCCTGGATTGGACCGACGAGTTTCTGATGAAGGTCGCGGAGGTCACCGGCAAGGAGATTCCCGCATCGCTGGCGCTGGAGCGTGGCCGTCTGGTCGACATGATGACCGATAGCCACACCTGGCTGCACGGCAAGAAGATCAGCCTGTACGGCGATCCCGACTTCACGCTGGGCATGACCAAGTTCCTCACCGAGTTGGGCATCGAGCCGCTGCACGTGCTGTGCAACAACGGCGGCAAGAAGTGGGAGAAGGCCATGCGCAAGATGCTGGACGAGACCCCTTACGGCAAGAACACCCAGCTGTTCGCGGGCGCTGATCTGTGGCACTTCCGTTCGCTGGTGCTGACCGAGAAGCCTGATTTCATGATCGGCAACAGCTACGCCAAGTTCATCCAGCGCGACACGCTGGCCAAGGGCAAGGAGTTCGAAGTTCCGCTGATCCGCATCGGCTTCCCGATCTTCGACCGTCACCACCTGCATCGCTCGACGACCCTGGGTTACGAAGGCGCCATGCAAGTGCTGACCACTATCGTGAACGCGGTACTGGAACGTCTGGACGAAGAGACCAGAGGCATGGGAACGACCGACTACAACCACGACCTGGTTCGTTAAGGCAGGAGCCGGGATACGGGATACGGGATACAGGGACGCTGCCCTGTATCCCGACTCCTGACTCCTGAATCCTGCAATTCCAAAGGAATTGCAAATGGCAAACATCATGATCCGTCGCGACAGCAAGGGCAGTTATCAGTTCTACCTGCCCAAGCGCGATCTCGAGGACACCATCGTTTCGATGGAGTTCGATACCCAGGAGAAATGGGGGGGAGAGATCAAGCTAAACAACGGCGGGACTTATTACATCGAGCCTCAAGTCGCGCCTGCGCGATTGCCTTATTCGGTGCGCGCCAAGCGCCTCGATGCGGCGGAATAAACGAAAAGGAGAATCATCATGGCAATGAAGATCAATGCAGATTTGTGCACCTCCTGCGGTGATTGCGAACCGGAATGCCCTACGGCTTCCATTAGCACGAAGAAGGGCATGTACGTCATCAACGCAAGCGAATGTACCGAGTGCGACGGTGAATACGACAAGCCGCAATGCGTGAAGATCTGCCCGATCAAGGGTTGCATCACACAGATCGCAGCGTAATCCCTGAAGGCTATTGTAGGAGCACGCCCTGCGTGCGATCACATTCCGTTCGCGAGCATGTCTCGCTCCTACAGGCTGAACGAACAAGAGGTAATCATGACCACTGCCGCCGTCATCACCAAACCCGCCGCCCTGCGCATCGCACTGGCCGCCCGCGTCCTCTCGGAAGTGGACACCGGCGCACTGGTGGCGAAGCTGGGCAATCAATTAGGCTTGCCGATCACCGAAGAGAAACTCGCCAAGGTGACCGTGGCTGACCTCAAACTCATCCTTTCCGGCGAAGAGACCGTCGAGCCGGACGTGGACGGTGCTTCCATCAAACTTGCCGTGCGCCACCTGTGGGGCGAATCCGGCGACGCTGAGAACTTGCCGCCGCTGGACGTTTACTCCGATGGCGACCTGCCCGGCAGCCTGCGTGTGGCCGTGGCCTCCAACACCGAAGAGAACCTCGACGGCCATTTCGGCTCATGCCCGCGCTTCCTCGTCTACCAAGTCGGGCGCAACGACATCCGCCTCATCGACGCGCGTTCCACCCTCATCTCCGACGATGCGGAAGACAAGAACGTCGCGCGTGCCGAACTCATCAACGACTGCCAGATCGTCTATGTACAGTCCATCGGCGGTCCCGCCGCAGCCAAGGCCGTGCGCGCCAACGTCCATCCCGTGAAAGTGCCGGAAGGCGGCAAGGCGCGCGCCACCCTGCAACGCCTGCAGGCCGTGCTTGATGCGCCGCCGCCCTGGCTGGCCAAGATCCTCGGCGTGGAAGCGAAGTCGCTAAGCCGGTTCACCGAGGCAGAAGAAGAGTAATCAAATGCTCACCGAAGAAACACTGGAACGGATCGCCAATGCTGCGGCCGCACTGCGCGAATTGAACGAAGATGCGCTGGCCGGTTTGAAACAGATATGGCCGGACCTGCGCTTCACTTTCTGCAGCGACGACGACATGCCCGCCCGGATGCCGCCCGCGCTGCAGCGCAATAAATTCAACCTCTACCTGGTGGGCGGTGGCGAACACTGCCTTAGTTTGACCACCGACCCGCTGCAAGCCATTGGCGTGGTACTGGCGTGGGTGGATGGAGAGGATTAGTTTTCCGGGTGGTTCGGAAAACGATAACGGGCACATCTGTGCCCGTTTTGTTTTAGTAATGCCGCTCAACCATAACGTATGTTCAGCTGGCCGCGATCAGGGCCATGCCAGTGCGGGCGAAGCCCAGTGTGGCGGGAATTCCGGCATTCGGCGCGACTGCGTTATAGCGCGAAGGTTGTAACGATTGTCCCAATTTGTTGGTAAGCCAACAAAACAGGGGCTTGGGCGCGACCGGACCGACATGTCGACGGAGTTGCCGAATTCAGCAGCAGCGTAGGGAAGGTGGCTGAAATGTCCAGGGTGGCATCGCTTTTGCTCATCGTTGTGGGGGCAAGGTTATAACGCGTGAGGTCATCATGGTGCTATCGGTCGCAGAAAAAACAGAAACCAGTGTCATTCCCAAGCTGAAGTTTTCCAGGGGGCGGCGCTGGGATCATCTGGAGTTGCTGGAGCGCATCGACGCGACCGGCTCCATCTCGGCGGCGTCGAATGCGATGGGAATGAGCTACAAGACGGCCTGGGAAGCGGTGGAGGCGATCAACAACCTGTCCGAACACCCGCTGGTGGAACGCAAGACTGGCGGACAGAAGGGCGGGGGCACGACGCTGACTGTTTATGGCCGCCGGGTGGTGGGGGCGTATCGCCGCCTGGAGCAGGAGCGCGAGCAAGTCCTCAAGACGTTAGGCCGCATCATGGATGACTTCGATGAGTACTACCACATGATCAGGAGATTCGACATGAAGACAAGTGCGCGCAACCAGTTTCTGGGCAAAGTGAAAAGCATCAAGCTGGGACAGATCAACGCGGAGGTGGTGATGGACATTGGCGGCGACACGCTCGCGGCGGTGATCACCAACGAGAGCGTGGAACATCTGGGTCTGAAGGTCGGTTCGGAAGCCTATGCGATGGTGAAAGCACCCTGGGTGATCGTGACTACTTCGGACGGCTTTCGGACCAGTGCGCGCAACGAGCTGCACGGCACCGTGGTGCGCTGCAATGAAGGAGCGATCAACGGCGAGGTCATCATCGAACTGGCGGGCGGCAAGAGTGTCGCGGCCATCGTGACAAACGACAGCATCAAATCGCTGGGGCTCAAAGAGGGGGTAAAGGCATGCGCGCTGATCAAGGCGTCGCATGTGATTCTGGCCGTGAACGCATAAGGAGATGGAAATGAAATCGGGCATGATGCGGTTGTTGGGCGCGTTGCTGTTCGGCGCATCGATGCAAGCGGCGAATGCGGGCGAAGTGAGTGCGGCGGTGGCGGCGAATTTCACCGAGCCGATGGAGCGGATCGTCAAGCTGTTCCAGGCGGAGAGCGGGCATACGGTCAGAGTCAGCCTGGGCTCCACCGGAAAGTTTTATTCGCAGATACAGAACGGCGCACCATTCGATGTGCTGGTCGCTGCGGATGAGAAAATGCCGCTACGTCTCGAGAAAGAAGGCTTGGCGGTGGAAGGCTCGCGCTTTGTTTATGCCGTCGGCAAGCTGGCGCTGTGGAGTGCGCAGCCCGGTTTGGTGGATGGCAAAGGCGCGATATTGCGCAAGGGCAATTACAACAAACTCGCTATCGGCGACTCCAAGCTGGCGAGTTATGGAACGGCAGCGAAGGAAGCATTGGAAGAGTTTGGGTTGTGGAATGCGGTACAGGGCAAACTGGTGACGGGCGAGAACATCACGCAGACCTACCAGTTTGCGGCCACGGGCAATGCCGATCTCGCCTTCGTCGCGCTGTCGCAGATCGTCAAGGACGGCAAGGTGACGGAAGGTTCATACTGGATTGTGCCTTCGCATCTATATAACCCCATCCGGCAGAGTGCGGTGGAATTGAGTGCTGCGAAAGATAAAGCTGCTATACGTGCATTTCTCGCATTCCTGAAGAGCGAGAAGGCAAAAGCGGTCATCCGCAGTTTTGGCTACGAATTGCCCAAGTAATCATGTCCGGCATCGACCCGCTCGATCTCCAGTCCCTTTGGCTCACGCTCAAACTGGCGAGTGTCACGACGCTGATTCTGCTGTGTGTGGCCACACCGCTAGCATGGTGGTTGGCGCATAACCGTCGTTGGTACAAAGGGCCGGTCGCGGCAGTAGTGGCCCTGCCGCTGGTGCTGCCGCCGACGGTGTTGGGTTTTTATCTGTTGTTGTTGATGGGGCCGCAGGGCGCGGTGGGAGAGTTGACCCGTGCGCTCGACCTCGGCACCTTGCCGTTCACCTTCACCGGGCTGGTGGTCGGCTCGGTGCTGTTCTCGCTGCCGTTTGCGGTGCATCCGATACAGAACGCGTTCGAGTCCTTAGGCCGGCGTCCGCTGGAAGTGGCGGTGACCTTGCGCGCGGGTGCGTGGGACAGGTTCTTCAGCGTGGCGCTGCCGCTTGCCAAGCCCGGTTTCCTCACCGCGATCATTCTCGCCTTCGCGCATACGGTCGGCGAGTTCGGCGTGGTGCTGATGCTGGGCGGCAACATCCCCGGCGAGACACGAGTGCTCTCGGTAGCGATTTACAGCCATGTCGAGGCGGTCGAATACGGCGCGGCGCATCTGCTCGCGGGCGGCATGGTGCTGTTCTCGTTCGTCGTGTTGCTCGGGTTGTATCTTGCGGGCGGCAAGTCGTGGAAGGGAGGACGATGAACATCGATAACTCATCTCCAGTAGGAGCGTGCCTTGCACGCGACCGCTCTTCCTGTTCGCGTGCAGGGCACGCTCCTACAGTTGGCCAGCAATCCATTGCCGGGATGAATGTCAGGTTTTCCATGCGACTGGAGAGCTTTGTGCTCGACGCGGCATTCGATGCGCCCGCCACCGGTGTTACTGCATTGTTCGGCCCGTCCGGTTCCGGCAAGACCACGCTGCTGCGCTGCATCGCAGGGCTGGAGCGCGCTCAAGGCTCGTTACACGTGAACGGCGAAACCTGGCAGGACGACACGACCTTTATGCCGGTCCACCAGCGGCCGCTGGGCTATGTGTTCCAGGAAGCCAGCCTGTTCCCGCACCTATCGGTGCGCGCCAATCTGGAATACGGCTACAAACGGATTCCAGTTGCCGAACGCAGAGTGCCGCTGGAACAGGTGGTGGAGTGGCTGGGCCTGAGCCGGCTCATCGAGCGCGGCGACCCGGCGCAACTTTCCGGCGGCGAACGCCAGCGCGTCGCCATCGGCCGCGCGCTGCTCACCAGCCCGCGCGTCCTGCTGATGGACGAGCCGCTGTCCGCGCTCGACACCGCCAGCAAGCAGGAGATATTGCCGTATCTGGAACGTCTGCACCGCGAGCTGAACATTCCCGTGCTCTACGTCAGCCACGCGCTGGACGAAGTGGCGCGGCTGGCCGACCATCTGGTGCTGCTGGAGAAAGGAACGGTCATCGCCAGCGGTGCGCTCGGCGAGACGCTCGCGCGGCTCGATCTGCCCACTGCGCATTTCGACGATGCGGGCGCTGTAGTCGAGGCGGCGGTGGCGCAGCACGATGAGGCCTACCACCTGTCGCGGCTGGACTTTCCCGGCGGGCATCTGTGGGTGGGCAAGGTGGATCAACCCTTCGGCACCCGAGTACGTGCCCGCGTGCTGGCGCGCGACGTGAGCATCGCCACGCAAGTGCCGGAAGGCACCAGCATCAACAACATCCTGAACGCGCGCATCGAAGAGATACGCGACGAGGGGCCGGACAAGGTGATGGTGCGCATGAATGTGGGCGAGTCGCAGATGCTGCTGTCTCGCATCACCCGCCGCTCGCGCGACCATCTTGGCCTGGTCGCGGGGATGTATGTTTGTGCACAGGTGAAGAGTGTCGCATTAACCTGAAGTAGGAGCGTGCCTTGCACGCGACCTCTCTCCCTGGTCGCGTGCAAGGCACGCTCCTACAGTTGTCGACTTATGGATGATATGAACATCGACTTTGCTACTGCCGAAGACCTGCCGCACCTGGCCGACCTGCTCGCCGAGCTGTTCGCGCTGGAAAGCGATTTCCAGCCCGAACGAGACAAGCAACTGCGCGGCCTGCGGCTCATTCTCGACAATCCGGCGCTGGGTCGGCTGTTCGTGCTGCGCGTAGCCGGCCAGGTGGCTGGCATGGCGAATGCACTGATTACCGTCAGCACGGCGGAAGGCGGGCGCGTGCTGCTGCTGGAAGACGTGATCGTATCTCGCGAACATCGCGGCAGCGGGCTGGGGCGGCAACTGGTCGAGCATGTGCTTGCGTGGGCGCGGGAGGAGGGTATGACGCGCGTCACCCTGCTGGCCGACCGCGACAACCGGGCCGCGCTGGATTTCTATCGCAGGCTCGGCTTCGAGCCTTCGCACATGACGGTGCTGCGCAAGATGCTGTCGGATTGATACGCTTCATTTTGTCGCAATCGCGACAAAACTCCACGCGCCGATTTTCCCATTCGACCTTGTATCCCGTCGCCGCTGGCTTTGCGTCATGCCCTGCAAAGTGGCACGTTGGTTGCTCATTCCTTGCATGATTTTCAGCGGAGCAGGAATTGAAGGGTTTGAATATGTCGGAACGTCATTCCGGGGCGACGCCATTGAACGAGGTCGTGCTGGCCGATTGCTCGGCCTGTCCTCATCGCGCGCTGCTGGCGGAAGGAAAGTGTGAGCCGGGCGATGTGTGCCTGATTGCGCAGAGCGGCCGGCAGATAGACCGTTTCTTGCGGCGCAATCCGCAGTTCGCGCAGGAATGCCTGCACGACCCCTTCTGGGAACGGCGCGCCATCGCCACGCGTTACGCGCCGCTGGATGCGTTGCGGCAGATGCCGCGCGACAGGGACGAGGTGGTACGCCGCGTGGTGGCGAGCCGCCTGCCCATCGGCGAGCTGGACGTTTATTTGCGCGACGAAGACCGCGAGGTGCGCATGACGGTCGCGAACCGCATCGCTCCGGAGCGGCTGGGCGAGCTGATCGGCGACGACGATTATCTGGTGCGGCTGACGGCGGCGAAGCGCCTGCCTCACGGCCAGCTGCCGCGCATGGCGCATGACCCCGAGCGCGAAGTGCGCAAGGAAGTGGCGCGCCGGCTGCCGCCGTTTGCGTTGCAGTTCATGGCCCAGGATGCGGACGCGGAGGTGCGATGCATCGTCGCCGAGCGCATGCTGCCTGAGGATGCGGTGCAGATGCTGCACGACGAAGACTGGCTGGTGCGCCTTCAGGCCGCGCAGAGCGCGCCGCTGGAAGCCATCGCCGAATTGGTGGATGATGCCGAATCCGACGTGCGCGCCGCGGTGCGACGGCGGCTGGGCGGATTCCTGCTAGGGGACGAATAACGACACGAGGCAAGACTGATGAGCACACACACGCCTGACAATACCACGCTGAACAACCTTGCCGCCGCTATCGGGGACATTCCGCCGCGTCCGCATCATGCTGCGCTGCTGGAGGTCGCCAACCGCATCCGCCCCGGCATCACCTTCCATTACGCGCTGAACCGCGGCGGCTGGTACCGTCCCGGGGGTGTCATGGCGGCGGATGGCAGGCGCGTCGCAGACAGTCTGGAGCAGTGGGCACAGTCCGAACTCGACGATTGCGGTGGCGACATGCACGAGCTGGTCGAACGCCAGGCGGACAAGGGGCTGCTGGTCACGCGCCACACCGGACGCACACACTATTTTGTCGCGGCCTACGGCCCCGCGCCCGCGGACTTCCTGCAGCTCGAAATCGAAGAATTGCAGGAGGTGCTGGACAGGAATCTGCTCGATGCCGGCAATCCCCCGGACGATTTGCAGGGATTGATCGAGCCGATCGCGCCGGATGTGTTGGAGGCGCAACCGGTCGGCGCGCCGCGCTACCAGTTCCGCAGGCTGATCGACGTGCGTCAGGCCGTCGCCAGGGCGTCATTCGGCGACGGGCGAAAATCCGAGCTGCCGCGCATGTTGTCCGAATGGTCGCACAGCAGCGCGGCAGCACGCGGCCATTTCAGCGACCACTGGATCGTCGCGCTGCGCGAACACCAGGACCGTTACCGCAACCCGGTGACCTCCGTCTCGCTGGTGTCGCGCCACGCGCGCGAACTCAAGCCGTTCCAGTGGAATATCGAGCTTTCCGGCGTGGAACTGTCTGCGCAATTCCAGGCCTTCGATCGTGCCGCGGGCTATCCGTCTGCGTGGTACTTCCACCTCGTCGCGGGAACCTTCACCCCGCCCAAGATCGCCTACGCCGCGGCGCGCGACCTCGATGCGGGGTTCAGCTATCTGCCAGAGACTGAGGCAGTATTGGTGAAGAGCTGGGTGGCAGCGCCGTACTCGGTGTGACACGCTGCGCTGCAGAATTTCTTTACAACATTTTTATGCCGGGGCTGGAATAATCCGGCCGCATGAAGTCAGTCATACCTCTTGCGGACAGGTTACAGCCGCGCAGCTTTGCTACCCGCAGCCTGTGGGTGGTCTCGGCCTGCGCGCTGCCGACCCTGCTGGCCTGGCCCTGGCGCGACTTTCTCGATCCCGCCAATACCGCGATGCTGTACTTGCTTGCGGTGGCCGTCGTGGCGGCGCGGGCAGGGCGCGGCGCAGCCATTGCGACCTCCTTATCAAGCACGGCGCTGCTCGATTTCTTCTTCATCCACCCGCGCTACACTTTTACCGTCGGCGATGTGCAATATGTTGTCACGCTTGCAGTCATGCTGGTGGTGGCGCTCATCATCGGCAACCTGACCTTGATGCTGCAACGCGAGAAAGAGGCTGCGCTCGAGCGTGAGCAACAATCCCATGCGCTGTATGAGCTTGCCAGTCGTCTTTCGGGGGCGACCTCGCTGGAACAGCTCGCCATTGCCACGCGCGACTTTTTGCACGACTCGCAGGCTTGTTGCGGTGTCCTGTTGATGAGCCATAACGATGTACTGAAGCCTGTCGAATCTGCTCATCGTCTGGATTCGACTTTGCAAACGATTGCGGCGTTTGCTGCCTTGCAGCGAGTCGAAACGCGCACTTTGCTGGACGATTCTCGCTACTGGCTGTTTCTGCCATTGCATGGAACGACATATGTGCGCGGCGTGCTCGCCATCGATGCCGGTGTAACGTCGCTCGATGCGCTTGATGCTCGCCGACCATTGTTCGAGGCCATCGCCGCACTGGTGGCCACTGCCGTAGAACGCCTGCACTTCGTCGATGTGGCGCAGCGCGCGCAGTTGCAAATGACCGACGAACGCCTGCGCAGCAGCATCCTCTCCGCGCTATCGCATGATATCCGTACACCACTCACCGTGCTCTACGGGATGAGCGACGCGCTGGCACAACAGCCATTACCGCCTGATGTGCGAGAAACGGCAGAAGCGATGCGCGAACAGACCCTGCGCTTGAACGGTATGGTGTCCAACTTGCTCGACATGGCGAAACTGCGTGCTGGTGATCTCCGGCTCAACCCGGAATGGCAGCCATTGGAGGAGGTGGTCGGTGCCAGCATCAAGCTGTTGGGGCTGGCGCTGCAACAGCACCCGGTACAGGTGACATTGCCGCCAGACCTGCCCCTGCTGAAGTTCGACGCTATCTTGATGGAACGCGTGTTGTGCAACCTGCTGGAGAATGCGGCCAAATATGCGCCGCCAGGATCGGCCATCCGCATCAGCGCAAGTACCGCTGACGGGCAAGCCGCCATTTCGGTATGCAATGATGGCTCGCGTTTTCCACCCGGCAACCTGGACAGGATGTTCGAGCTGTTCGAGCGCGGCGATGCTGAGTCGAATGTTCCGGGTATCGGGCTGGGACTCGCCATCTGTCGCAGCATCGTGGAAGCGCATGGCGGTACGATACGCGCCAGCAATAACGAGAATGGCATCTGCGTGACCTTCACACTGCCGCTGGGCGAACCACCCGCGATCGAACCGGAGGATGGGGATGAGTGACGCCGTCATCCTGTTGATCGAGGACGAGGTGCAGATACGACGCTTGGTGCGTGCCGCTCTGGAGCGCGAGGGCTACCGTGTGCTGGAAAGCGGCTCGCAGGCACAGGGCATGCAACTATTACACGAGGCGGTGCCGCAACTAGTCATCCTCGACCTTGGCCTGCCGGACGGTGACGGTGTTGGTTTCATCCGCGAACTGCGCGCACAATCACAGGCACCCGTGCTGGTGCTGTCCGCGAGGTCGGCAGAAGGCGAGAAGATTCATGCGCTGGATGCGGGAGCAGACGATTATCTGACCAAGCCATTCTCCAACGGCGAACTATTGGCGCGGGTGCGCGCCCAGTTGCGCCGCAACCCGGAAAATAGCGCTCAGCCGCAATTGCAATTCCGTTTTGGCAAGATCGAGGTCGACTTTGCTCGGCGTCTCGTTACGCGTAGCGGCATTCCTGTCCATCTCACTCCCATCGAATATCGGCTGCTGCTCGCCATGCTGGCCGATCCCGGCAAAGTGCTTACCTATCGGCATCTGCTGCGTGCGGTATGGGGCAGTGCCCACAGCGAGAGCAACCATTACCTGCGTATCTACGTAAGTCATTTGCGCCAGAAGCTGGAAGACGATCCGGCGCAACCCGAACATTTCCTGACCGAGACCGGCATCGGTTACCGCTTCCAAATCTAAGGAGAATGCAATGAGTGTAAAGAACAATACCGCCACAGGCGCCTTGGCGCTCGCCGCGCTGGGCGTTGTCTACGGCGACATCGGCACCAGTCCGCTGTATGCATTCAAGGAGGCTTTCGCCGGAGCGCACGGCATGGCTCCTACCGAGCCCAACGTTCTGGCGGCATTGTCCGCACTGTTCTGGGCGATGACGATGATTATCTCGATCAAATATGTGTGGGTGATGCTCAAGTTCGACAACAACGGTGAAGGCGGCGTGCTGGCGCTGACCGCATTGGCGAACCGTGCCGCGCAAGGGGCTGCGCGCTGGAAGCTCATTATTGCCACGGCGGGTATCTTCGCCGCCGCCTTGTTCTATGGCGACGCGCTCATTACCCCGGCGATCTCCGTGCTTTCCGCAGTCGAGGGCCTTAGCGTGGCCGCACCGACGCTGGAGAAACTCATTCTTCCCGTCACTATCGGCGTACTCACCGGGCTGTTTTTCATCCAGCGCCGCGGCACCGGCAGCGTGGGCAGGTTATTCGGGCCGGTCACGCTGTTGTGGTTCGCGGCACTTGGTATCCTCGGCACGGTCAGCATCGCGGAAACGCCGAGTGTGCTGCGCGCGATCAATCCGGTGTACGCCATCGACTTCGCCATCGAACATCCGTACGGCATGTTTTTGCTGCTATCCGCCGTATTCCTCGCGCTTACCGGCGGCGAGGCGCTGTATGCCGACATGGGCCACTTCGGCGCAAGGCCGGTGCGTTTGGCTTGGTATGGGCTGGTCTGCCCGGCGCTGCTCATTAACTATTTCGGCCAAGGTGCACTGGTGCTGCGCTCGGCGGATGCGATCCAGAACCCGTTCTACCTGCTGGCACCGGACTGGTTCATGCTGCCATTGGTCGCGCTGGCCACCGCCGCCACGGTGATCGCCTCGCAGGCTACCATCTCGGGAGCCTATTCGATGACGCTGCAAGCCATGCGTATGGGCTACCTGCCGCGCCTGTTCATTCAGCACACATCCGATGCACAGCGCGGCCAGATATATATTCCCGCCGTGAACTGGATGATGCTGGTCGGCGTGATTATCCTGGTGCTGGAGTTTGGTTCCTCCGGCGCCTTGGCGGCGGCTTACGGCATTGCAGTGTCCGGCACCATGATCATCACCACGCTACTGTCCATCTTCGTCACGTTGAAGCTTCAAGGACGTGCGCGGCTGCTGTTGCTGGCAGCATTGGCGGTATTCGCCCTGCTGGAATTGTTGTTCTTCGGTTCAAATCTGACCAAGGTCGTCAGCGGTGGCTGGATGCCACTGGCGCTCGGTCTGGTGCTATTTGTCCTGCTTTCGACATGGAAGCGCGGCAGCACGCTGGTCGCCGAACAACGGCGCAAGCTCGATATCCCAATGTCGGCCTTCATCGCCGGAACACAGCCTGACGTACCTCGCGTCGCGGGCACTGCGATCTATCTGACTGCCGATCCTGCCGTGGTGCCCAGTGCATTGTTTCACAATCTCAAGCACTTCAAGGTGCTGCACGAGCAGACGTTATTCCTGCACGTCGTCACCGCCGATGTGCCCTATATCGAGCCGGAACAGCGCCTGAAAGTTGAACGCCTGGCTCACGGCATGTACAACGTCGCCTTGCACTATGGTTTCAGGCAGGAAGTCGACATTCCTGATGCATTGAGCAGGATAGGGGATTACGGCATCGAGCTTGAGCCGATGGCCACTACCTTCTTTATCGCCCGCTCGAATGTCGCTGACGGTCCCGGCGGCATGCCTGCATGGCGCTGCGCGCTTTTTTCGTGGATGACACGCCAGTCTGAAGGTGCAGCGAGCTTTTTCAATCTTCCTCCCAACCAGGTAGTCGAACTCGGAACCAAGGTCATGTTGTAGCTTTTGTCGGGTTTGCTACAAGCTGGTTCAGAACAAATCCTATTGAAATCAACCTGCTGTCCTTGGCACGGCATTTGCGAATGAGAGGGTGTCAATCTCATGAGTGAATGCCATGCAAGCCAAGGACATCGCCGAACTGCTCAACGAGCCGTCCTGCACGCATAACGAAAAATCGAAATCCGGCTGCGCGCGCCCCAAGCCGGGCGCGACGGCGGGCGGCTGTTCGTTCGACGGCGCGCAGATCGCGTTGCTGCCCATCGCCGATGTGGCGCATATCGTGCACGGCCCCATCGCCTGCGCGGGCAGTTCGTGGGATAACCGCGGCACGCGCTCTTCCGTAGATTCTTCATCTGGTGTTGGGGCCTTGTACCGCATCGGCATGACCACCGACCTCACCGAGCAGGATGTCATCATGGGGCGCAGCGAGAAGAGGCTGTTCCATGCGGTGAAGCAGGCGGTGGAGAGCTATTCGCCTTCCGCCGTGTTCGTCTACAACACCTGCGTGCCCGCTTTGATCGGCGACGATATCGGCGCGGTGTGCAAGGAAGCTGCTGCGCGCTTCGGCGTGCCGGTGGTGCCGGTGGATTGTGCCGGTTTTTACGGAACCAAGAATCTCGGCAACCGCATCGCGGGCGATGCAATGTTCAGGCATGTGGTGGGCACGGCGGAGCCGTTGCCAGTCCCCGACGAATCGCAACGTCCCGGCATCACCGTGCACGACGTAAATCTGATCGGCGAATACAACATCGCTGGCGAGTTCTGGAACGTGCTGCCGCTGTTCGACGAACTCGGCCTGCGCATCCTGTGCACCTTGTCCGGAGACGCGCGCTTCCGCGAAGTTCAGACCATGCACCGCGCCGAGGCCAACATGGTAGTGTGCGCCAAGGCGCTGCTCAACGTCGCACGCAAGCTGAAGACGGACTATGGCATCCCATTCTTCGAAGGCAGCTTCTACGGCGTAACGGACACCTCAATGGCGTTCCGCGAATTCGCAAAACTGCTCAACGACCCGTCATTGACCGAACGCACCGAAGCTTTGATCGCACGCGAAGAGGCGAGCATCAACGCCGTGCTCGAACCGTGGCGCGAGCGTCTGCGCGGTAAACGTGTGCTGCTCTACACCGGCGGCGTGAAGTCGTGGTCCATCGTTTCCGCGTTGCAGAACCTGGGTCTGGAAGTGGTCGCCACCGGCACCAACAAATCCACCGAAGAAGACAAGGCGCGCATCCGCGAGATCATGGGCGACAAGACCCGCATGATCACCGACGGCAGCGCCAAGGCGCTGCTCGGCGCAGTGAAGGAATACCAGGCCGACATGCTGATCGCGGGCGGCCGCAACATGTACACCGCGCTGAAGGCGCGTATCCCTTTCCTCGACATCAACCAGGAACGCGAATTCGGCTACGAGGGCTACAGCGGAATGCTGGAACTCGCGCGCCAGCTCGCGCTGACGCTGGAATCACCGGTCTGGCAGGCGGTGCGCAAGCCCGCGCCGTGGGCGAAGACTTCGGTGCCGGGCACCGCATTGGGAGCATGACATGGCCGAGCTCCTGAAACGCAACAAAGCGCTCGCGGTGAATCCGCTCAAGGCCAGCCAGCCGGTCGGCGCATCGCTCGCCTTCCTCGGCATCCACCGCGCTATCCCGATGATGCACGGTTCGCAGGGCTGCACTGCCTTCGGCAAGGTGTATTTCGTGCGCCACTTCCGTGAGCCCATCCCGCTGCAGACCACGGCGATGGATCAGGTCTCCACGGTGATGAGTGCGGACGAAAACGTCATCCTGGGACTTGCGACCATATGCGAGAAGAACAAGCCCGCGATGATCGGATTGCCCACCACGGGCCTGTCGGAGACGCAGGGCACCGACATCAAGCGGCTGGTGAAGGAGTTCTACGCCGCACATCCCGAGTTCGCGCACATCCCTGTGGTGCCGGTGAATACGCCGGATTTCACCGGCTGCCTGGAAAGCGGCTATGCGCTGGCGGTGAAGGCGGTGATCGAAGTCATGCTGCCGAAAACCAGCAATGTCGTCGGCAAACGCAAGAAGCAGGTCAACGTGCTTGCCGGGTCCTTCCTCACGCCGGGCGATGTCGAACATATCAAGGAGATTGTCGAGGCTTTTGGCTTACGTCCTTTAGTATTGCCGGATATCGGCGATTCGCTCGACGGCCACCTCACCGAGATGGAGAGCAGTCCGCTCACCGTGGGCGGCACACCGGTCAGCGACATTTCCAGCATGGGCGAATCCATCGCCACGCTGGTGCTTGGAAACTCGATGTTCGAGGCGGCGGATTTGCTCAAGGAACGTACCGGCGTGCCGGATTTCCGCTTCGACAGTTTGATGGGACTGGATGCGGCGGATAGTTTCGTCATTGCGCTGTCGGAGATCAGCGGCAAGCCGGTTCCGGAGAAGATCGAGCGCCAGCGCGCGCAGTTGCAGGATGCGATGGTCGACGCGCACTTCATGCTGGGTTTCGCGCGCATTGCCATCGCTGCCGATCCCGACCTGCTTTATGGCTATGCGCGGCTGGTGACGGAGATGGGCTGCGAAGTGGTAGCCGCTGTTGCGCCAACGCGCGCCAACATCCTCAACGATGTGGCGGCAGCGCAAGTCGCCATCGGCGATCTGGAGGATCTCGAGATCACGGCCAGGCGCAACGGCGCGCAACTCGTCATCAGCAATTCGCACGCGGTCGAAACCGCGCGCCGTCTAGGCGTGCCGCTGCTGCGCGCCGGCTTTCCGCAATATGACCTCATCGGCGGCTACCAGCGGCTGTGGGTCGGCTATCGCGGCACGCGTCAGGCATTGTTTGATCTGGCGAACATGCTGGTGGAACACGGCCAGCACGAGCCGGCGCCATATATATCCATCTACAACCGGCGGACGGGAGAGAGTCGTGCGACACCTGCGGCTAATGGACAACACTAGGGAGAAAGCGATGACGGTGAAGATCGCATTTGCGACCAGCGACCGCCGCGTGGTCGATCAGCACTTCGGTGCGGCCGAAGCGTTCGCCATCTACGAGCTGGACGAGAACGAGGTGCGGCTGGTCGAAGTGGCCGAGTTCACCGAGACGGAAATGGACGGACACGAAGGCAAGCTCGCCGCCAAGGTCGAGCTGCTGGGCGACTGCGCGGCTGTGTATTGCAACGCCGCCGGTGCATCGGCGATCCAGCAGTTGCTGGCGAAGGGCATCCAGCCGATGCGCGTGGACGAAGATTCTCCGGTCGATGAGTTGTTGTCCGGCCTGCAAAAAAGCTTATGCAGCGAGCCGCCTGCATGGCTGGCTAAGCACCTGAAGAAGCTGCGCGGTAGTGACCGTTTTGCGGCAGACGAGGAATGGCAGGAATGATAGACGCACCTGTCCGCGTGGTCTCGGCCGGCAACGGCAGGGCGCAGGTCGAGCCGACCGCACAGTCCGGCTGCGGCGGCTGCCAGTCGCGCAGCAGCTGCGGCGTGTCCGGGTTGGGCAAGTATTTCTCCAACAACCGCAAGGCCATCGAAGTGCAATGCGACGCGAACGTGCGCGCGGGCGACGAGTTGCAGCTGAGTATGAGCGAGGGCGATCTGCTCAAGGCCGGGCTGCTGGCTTATTTGTTGCCGACGGTGCTGGCGTTGGCGGGGGCGGGCGTTGCGGCGGCGTATGGCCTGGGCGATGTCGGTGCGGTGCTGGGGGCGGGCATCGGTATCGCAACGGGATTCTTGCTGGGGCGTCTGTCCGGCTGGACGCCGCAGATGTACGCACAACTAAAGAGTGATCAATCAAACGAAGGAGAAACACCATGAACCAGGCAGTCGCATCAGACCCGTTGTTGTCCACCGATTTCATCCAGGAGATGGTCAAGCAGATGCGCGCCATCGACAGCTATGGCACCTACGACGGCTGGCCGGTGGAGCGCATCCTCGCTCCGTACGTGGTGACCAAGGAACAGCGCCGCGCGATTCCCGTGATCGGAGACCCGGACGACGTGCTGTTGTCGCGCATCAAGGCGTTCTACAACGCCATCGCTTCGCTGATCGAGAAGGAATGCGGACAAATGGCCGTGCCGATGATCAACATCACCCACGAAGGTTTCGGCCGCGCGGTGATCACGGTCGGCAAGCTGGTGGTGATGGACAAGACCCTGCGCGACGTCCATCGCTACGGTTATGAGAGCCTGTCGAAGATGAAGGACGAGGCCGACAAGCTGCTGTCGGTGGCGCTGGGACTCGTGGGCAAGCACCCGGACGTAGCAGGGATGTAAATCGAGGATACGGGATACAGGAGACGGGATACAGGGAAAGGCGGAGCGAGTGGCGGGTTTGCTGAATCCTATATCCCGTATCCTGAATCCTGAATCCTCTCCAAAGGAGACATGAATGACCGAAGAAGAACTGAAGAACCTCGACCGCGAAGTGAAGAAGCTCAAGCGCATCTCCAGCGAATGGGCGTCGCAATTGCACGACCTGGTCGAGGAACGCCTGCCCGCTGGATATCAGGAGATCCCCGGCATCGCGCAATCCACTTACGACGCTTGCCAGGCTTGGGCGGAGGCGAACGCGAAACTGATCGCAGCACAGAAAGAGACACAAGTTTAGATAGAGGAAGAGATATGTCTAATATCACCGGAACCACAAGAGGTGGAACGCCTTACGAACCCACCTTCGTCACCGCACTGAACGCGACCAACTGCATCGGCTGCGGCCGCTGCTACAAGGTTTGCCCGCGCACCGTATTCGAACTGGTCGAACGCAGCGAGGACGACGAGAACTACGACGAGGACGAAGACAACAGCATGGTGATGACACTCGCCAACGCGCTGGACTGCATCGGCTGCGGCTCCTGCGGACGCGTCTGTCCCAAGCAGTGCCATACCCATCAAGCCCTGACGGCGGGAGCGTAATCATGCCAAGGCCGACAAGACACGTATTCGTCTGTTCGCAGAACCGTCCCGTCGGCCATCCGCGCGGCTCCTGCGGGCAGAAGGGCTGCGCCGAAGTGGTGGACGAGTTCATGAGGCAGTGGCAGTTGCGCCAGTGCTTCACCCAGGTGCTGGTGACGCCGAGCGGTTGCATCGGGCCGTGCAGCATGGGGACGAACGTGCTGGTCTATCCGGAAGGCGTCATGTACAGCAACGTCACTAGGGAGGATGTGAGCGAGATTTTCGACGAACACCTGTTGGGCGGGAAAGTTGTCGAGCGGCTGAAGACGCCGGCCGACATCTGGTAATGCGATGGCGATTGATCTTCTCCCTTCGGAACTGAAGGAACTGGCCGGACGCATCGTGCAGGCGCTGCAGAAGGAAGCAACGCGCAACACCTCCACGGGCACCGCGCCGAGGATCGAGTTGGCTGGCGCGCAGTTCACGCGCGTCGTAGACCCGGCCAACCAGCAGCCGGGATACGCAGGCATCTGGCGCAACACACGCAACGAACGCTGCGGCACGCTGACTTTCAACAGTGACGGCAGCTTCTATGCAGAGTTCGACCTGTTCTGCCCGCACCCGCGCGATGCGCGCTGGTTCGTCGAGACGGTCATAGCCTGGGGCAACGAAGGGACGATGCGCAGCGAGGCGAAACTGGTTCCGAGTTTTGAGGAATAACAAGATGAGCAGATTCCAGATGGGCGACATGGTGTTCGCCGCGCAGGACCTCTACAACGAAGCGATCGAAGAGACCGGCGAAAGCGCCATCCCCAGTGTCGAGCCGGAAGCGCTGCTCGCCCCCGCCGGCACGCGCGGCGTCATCGTCAATATCGGCCACCCGCAGGAAATGCCGGATACGGAAATCTACCTGGTGCGCTTCGAGACGGCTGCGGAAGGCTCGCTGGCCGAGCCGATCGGCTGCCTGAGCGAAGAACTGAGCGAGGTCGCCGCTTAAAGCGGCAACCTGAACTCCATAGCAATCACCTTCAACCACGCCTCAATTCGATCATCCGTGAGCATCTTCTGGTTCTCCTGATCCAGCGCGAGGCCGACGAACTCGCCGTCCACCAGCGCCTTCGAGGCGACGAAATCATAATCATCAGCTGGCCATGCGCCGGCGAACCTGGCTCCCTTAGCCTTGAAGAATTCATAGAGGATGCCCATCGCATCGACGAACTCGTCCGGATATTTGTCCTGGTTGCCGAGGCCGAAGAGGGCGATGGTCTTGCCGCCGAAATCCAGGTGCTCGATCTTCGGCAGGAATTCCTCCCAGCCTCCGCCCATGCAGTCGGTGGAAAGCCCCGGCAGCGCCCCAGCGCCCAGCGTGGAGGTGCCGAGGATGAGGTGGGTGTAGCTTGCGAACAGTGCCGGCGTGGCCTTGTTGACGTTGAGGGCGTCGGCCATGGTGTCGTCGTCAAAGCGCTTCTTGATGGCTTTGGCGATGCGCCTGGTGTTGCCGGTGCTGCTGGAAAAAAAGAGGCCAATCTTTGGCATACATTACCCCGATGAGGTGGCCGATTGTTGCATTCGCAACAATCGGCACGACAATCACACCGGCCCGCGCCCTGCGCGCGTCAGTTCGACGGTGCGCGTCATGGCTCCATCGAATGAGACCTTGTCGCCCTTGGGCTTGTAGTCGCCCAGCGCCTTGTACACGGTGACGATCTTTTCCGAGGCGGACTGGCCCTTGAAGTCGCCCTTGTCCAGCGCGGCGAGGTCGATCAGTTCGTTCCAGATCAGGCCTTCCTGCATGCCGATGGCGGCGATACTCAGCCCGCCGAGTTCGATCACCAGCGGTTTGTCGATGTTCACCACGAACAGAATGATCTTTACGTCCGGCGCGAAATCGGCCTGGTAGTAGTCGAGCACCTTGGGCAGCAGGGTGAGGTCGTCGAGGCTACCGACATAGAGCTTGATCTTGTCGTTTTCGGCCAGCACGATGGTGTTCTTGATTGTGGAGACGGGTGGCTTGCGGTGACCAAGCGCGTCGCCGACCTCGCCCAGTTCCAGCACCAGGTCGCCGCGATAGGCGGCGTAGCTGCCGCTGGCTTCCTTGAAGTTCATGTTGAACAGCAGGCCTTTTTGTTCGTATGTGTCGAATAGCATGTCGCACCTTGTCGTAAATGAATGATGGGGCCTTATGACGAGCAATAACCGTACCAAAGAAGAGATGTACCTTGGGTTACGCGTGGGGCATGGGCAACAAAAAAGGCCGGCGGGAACCGGCCTTTCATTCGACAGTTGTCGGCAATTACTTCTTGGTGCCGTTCACAGTTGCCTTGAGCGTCGCACCAGCCTTGAATGCAGGCTGTTCACATCGCACAAAAGGCTTATTTCTCAAGGGGAATGAGCCTTTTTTGTTTTCATGCGGGCTATTCATCCGGAGGCGTGGCGGCATCCACACCCGCGGGTGACCAGAGCGGCCGGCCGGTCGCATCGAGGTAGGTGAGGTAGACCCGCAGGTCGAACTCCAGCTGCGGATAATCGGGCTCCATGTACCGGCACAGCTGATAGAACGCCTTGTCGTGCTCACGTTCCTTGATGTGGGCCAGTTCGTGCACAACGATCATGCGCAAGAATTCCGGCGGCATCTCCTTGAACATCGCCGCGACGCGAATCTCGCGCTTGGCCTTGAGATTTCCGCCCTGTACCCGCGAGATGCTGGTGTGCGTGCCCAGCGCGTTCTGGATGATGTGCAGCTTGCTGTCGAATGCCACCTTGCTCAGTGAGCCGGCGTTGCGCAGGTACTCGCCTTTGAGTTCCAGCACGTAGTCGTAGAGCGCCTTGTCGGTTCGCACCTCGTGCGCCTGTGGATACTTCTGCAACAACAAATCGGCAAGCTTGTCCTGTGCGATCAATTGCCGTACTTGTTCGGCCAGTGTCACAGGGTAACCGGCGAGGTAATCGGTTAGAGGTTTCTGGCGCATGGGGGATTCGGTGACGGGGTGGGGCGCGATATTACATGAGCCCCAGGCTTACGATAAACAGGAGGTTAAAATTTGAATCACCAACCTGCGCAGCTTTTCGCGTAGGTCCGGTTGAGCGTAATGTTATGCGCTTTGGCTACCACGAATTTTTAGTAGCTCTCTACTTCCCTGAGTTTTCAGGACGGCGGCCCAATAGGCGCAGATGAAACTGAACCCGATTATGCCTATGTGTTCAAGCAAGGAAAGCTTTTCCGCCGCCATTCCCCACCCTATAACAATTACCAGGAAGCATACGAACAGCAAGCCCGACATCAAATACGACTGAACTACCATCACGTATTCCACGGCACGCTGTATCTTTGGGAACTTGATCGGATCGTCAATCTGGTACTGCAAGAAGGCGCCTACTCTTTTTAACGCATCGGGAGTTGCCCGAAATAACGAGAGCATGGGTGGGCTCTGCAATATTTTTACGATGCTGTAAATCGGAACCAGAATGAGCAGGCTGCCCCATGCGCTTAGCAGCAACACTCGATACCACTCTGGAAAGGCTTTCAGATGTTCAAGTACGAACGTAGTCATACGTGACTCCTATAAACGCATAACGTGGAAGTGAGAGGCAGCGGAGCGTAGCGAGGGCACTAACAATTGCTAGCTTGTTGGCTGTCCTCTCGACTGCAAAGTTAGGTTTCAACCTGCGATATTGAACCATCATCGTTAAGGTAAAGAATGTGGTTCTCCAGAACGTCTTCCATGATTGCGCGCGTTGCATCATTGATGATGATCTCTTGGTTGGATTGATGATAGTTCGTGGTTTGTTGGTAGTGAATTTCGGTGACGCGTATTAAGCCAATTTCTGTCTGATCATATAGTTCTTCTGGCTCAAGTACGTTTGCTCCATCAGTCATTGCTTGGTTAACAAGTTGCCGCAATGAAATTCTCGGATTGCCTTCAGCATCAAAAAACATCGTTTGCAGATTCCATCGGCAGTTGAAGCTGAACCCCGTTAAGTTCCTTTCTATTAGCCGTTGTCTTGCTTGGTCATTGTCATACTTCACATCGACAATTGAGGTGTCTGGAATTACAAAGTTTGACGTTATGTTTACAGACTTCAATAAATGGTTGACGGTGACTAACCGAACTCCTCTTTCTTTTGCAAGAAGCACCGCACCCGATTGATAACCGGCCGTGGTGGCAAAGATTCCTGTTGCGTTGCCGATGTCGTCTAGGGTTGTAATGAACGAAGCTACATCAGACTTCTCAACGCGGCGGTTGTAATGCTTGCACTCGATGCACGTCTTGTATTTCACACCACCGACCTTGAACTCCCAGTAAACATCAATCTGATGAGTCGCGCCGCTACGCCCCTTTATTTTTACATTGTGTAAGACATTTACATTTTCTACGCAGTCACTTGCCACTAAAGCTGCGTGGAGATCGCGAACTAGAATTTCGTATTCGGTAGAGAGGCCACGCATGGTGTCGCTTGAAACCTAACGTTACCTAGACACTAGGAGTGTCTGATAATCTGGAGCGCCATGTCGGATAATCCGGGCAGGCCATCGCAACTCCTTGATTTGTACAGAAGGGAAAATCACAAACGCCCCAACATCGCCAGAAAAAACGACATCCATAAATCTCACCCCATTTAGCCTGATTAAACGGCGAGCCCGCATCCTGCCCCACCACCGCCAGAAAAACAACATTCCTGAAGGCCTATATATTTTCCCTGGCGGCTGCGCCATCCTCTCTGCCCGAATTCAGAATCGCTCATGCGACATCAGGTAGCGCCATTCCCCGGACGGCATTCTGGACATGGACACGCGCCCGATGCGGAGCCGTCTCATGCTGACGATCCGCAGCCCGACGCTGTCGCACATGTGGGCGATCTGGCCGGGGCGCACGCCCTTGAGTGCGAAGCGCAGCCGGGTTTCGTTCTGCCAGCTGACCTTGGCCGGGGGCAGCGGTTTGCCGTTGAAGCTGAGCCCGTGGTTGAGCAGCTTGAGTCCATTTTCAACCAACTCGCCGGCGACTTCGACGACATATTCCTGTTCGATGGTGGCGGCGTCGTCTGTCAGCTTGCGCGACACCCGGCGATCCTGGGTGAATACCGTCAGGCCGCTTGCATTCGCCTCCAGCGGCAGGCATTGCGTCAGTCGCACGAAGTGTTGCTTGAGGATGCGGATCTCGGAGGGGTCTTCCGCCGTTTGCGTCTCGGCGCGGATCAGGCGCGGTATGGAGTCGGAATTCATGTCCGTGTCCGGAGGCTGGTGAAACAATATGGTGATCGGCTCGATGGGGACGGGCGTCGCATCGGGAAGAAGTTCGACCTTCTGCTCCGACACCATGAACTGCGGCTCTTCCACTACCTGACCGTCCACCGTCACCCAGCCGCCCGCGATATACAGCTCGGCCTCGCGGCGCGAGCAGGGGATGAGTGCGGCAAGGCGTTTGGCGAGACGGATAGGCTCTGACATGTAATGTGTATGCGGGAATCGGGGATGCGCATTGTAAACGCTCAGGGCGCGCCATCCCCTGTAAAATCCGCGCATGGACAACACTACGAAAACCGCTCAGCGCCCCACGCTGGAGGGCATCACCCTCGAAACCATCGTCACCCGTCTCTCCGAGAATATGGGCTGGGAAGCGATGGGGGAGGCCGTGCCGATCCGCTGCTTCACGCACGACCCCAGCGTCAAATCCAGCCTGAAGTTCCTGAGAAGAACGCCCTGGGCGCGGGCGAAGGTCGAGGAGCTGTATCTGCGCGAGGCGAGGCGCTGGCCGGCGAGCTAACGCAGTGCCTTGTCAGCCGAAGCGGCGCTGCGCCTCTACCGCGAGGCCTGCGCCGATGCTGCCGAACAAGTCGCCTTCTATGCGCCTGGCTTGTGGCAATAGCGCGGCGATGCGTTCGCGCAGCATCGGCACGCCGCTGGCGCCGCCGGTGAAGAACACCGTATCCACTGCCTCGCAATGCACGCCGGCCTTCGCCAATAAATCCTTCAGGGTGGCCCCGATCCGCTCCACCAACTGCGTCGAAGCCTGTTCGAACTCGATCCGGGTCAGCGTGTGGCGCAGGTCCGGCGCCAGCCGATCCAGATGCAGGATGGTGCTATCGCCGGCGGACAAGGCGATCTTGGCTTCCTCCACTTGCATCGCCAGCCAATGGCCGGCGCGTTCGCGGATCAGCTTGAGCAGCCGGTCCATGGCTTCAGGCGCCTGGGTGTCCAGATACAGCTCCTGAAGTTCGGCCCAGGTCCGGCGGGTATAGGCCTGGTTGATGGTGTGCCAGGTGGCCAGGTTCATGTAGTGGCTGGAGGGCATCTCCAGGCCGCGCTTGAGCTTGCTGCGATAGCCCAGCAATGGCATTACCCCGGCCAGACTCAGTTGCTGGTCGAAGTTGGTGCCGCCGATGTGTACGCCGCCGTTGGCCAGCAGATCGTCGCGCCGATCTGCGGCACGCGCCCGCTGCGGCGAGAGCCGGATCAGGGAGAAGTCGGAGGTGCCGCCGCCGATGTCGGCAATCAGCACCAGTTCCTCGCGGTCGATCTGGCGTTCGTAGTGATAGGCCGCGGCGATGGGCTCGTACTGGAAGCTCACCTCGCGGAAACCGGTGGCGCGGGCGATGGCGGCCAAGGTCGCCTCGGCCTTGCTGTCGGCCGCCGTATCGTCATCCACGAAAAACACCGGCCGGCCGAACACGGCCTGGTCGAAAGACCTGTCCGCCGCCGCTTCGGCCCGGCGCTTGAGTTCGGCGATGAACTGGGCCAGCAATTCCATGTAGGTCAGCGAGCGCCCCTGGACCTCGGTCCTGCCTTCCATCAGGCTGCTGCCCAGGAGGCTCTTCAAGGCGCGCATCAGACGGCCTTCGTAGCCTTCCAGATATTCATTGAGGCCGGCCCGGCCGACGCTTACGGTGTTCTCGTCGGCATTGAAAAAGATCACGGAGGGCAAGGTGACCTTGCCGTCCTCCAGGGCCAGCAAGGGCGGCTGGCCGGGACGCAGCCAGCCCGCCGTGGAATTGGAGGTACCGAAATCGATGCCGCAGGCGCGGGCGGGAGTTTCAACAGACATGGGCGGGAGAGCCGGAAAAGCGGGCCGCGATGCTACCGTCACCGCGGGCAAAAGTCGAATGGAGGCGTCCCACGTAACCCGCGGCTTACACGCCTTTCATCGACAGGAACTCGTCGATCAGCCTGACCAGCAGTTCCTCCTCGTCTTCTTCGCTCAGTCCCAACAGCTCGGCCACGAGCTTTACCTTTCCCGGATTGATCCGGTTGCGAGGAGAGGATGGCGTCTGGACAGGAGCGGGCCTTTCCTGGGGCGCTTCTTCCCAAGGCGGCACCTCCTCCAAGGCCGAGGCGGGAGCGGGCTCCTGCTGGACAGGTGCAGGCTCGGCAATCGGAGCAGGCGCCTCGGCCTTCTTGCCGCGACCGGTTTCCTCTTGCAGCACCTCATCCACGACTTTCCTGGAGACCTTCTCGCCTTCGGGCAGTTGCCCTATCTGCTCGATGAGGGATTCCGCCTTGGCCTCGTTCTTCTTGGCCAGCTTTTCAAGCTGGATGGCCGCGCTGGTACTGGAGATCTTCCCGGAGTCGAGAAGCGCCGTCACTTTCTCGGACAAGTTGGCGGCGGCAGTCGCCTGTCCCAGCCAGGTGGGGGCGCGCCCGAAGTACTGGGCAGCTTCCTCGGGAGACGCGAAGCGTTCCGAGATGGCCTGGATGGCGTTGGCCATGTCCCGAGGCTCAAGTGCGGAGCGCACTCCGAGACCGATGTTCTCGAAGACCCGGACTTCGAGGGCCTCTTCGTCCGTGCACGCGCGGACGATTACCGGCACCCGGGTTTCGCCGGCCTTGAGTGCCGCCAGGCGGCGGCGTTCCCCGGCGATCACCACGAAGCGGCCTTCGGCAGCAGGACGCACGACGAGCGGCTGGATTACGCCGAGCTTCTGGATGGCGTTGGTCAGGCCTTTGAGTGTTTCTTCATTGATGTTTTGCCGTACATGCTTGGGATCCGGATCGATGAGGGATAGTTCGGCGATCTGGAATTGGGGTGTGCTGTCTTTGAAGGCCATGACGGTTCTTGGGGTTACAAGGCAAAGGGGCGGCATGGTCTTATTTTTCGCTCCGGATTTCAAGGCGATTGGCTCAGTCGCCACAGTCTGATTTGATATTGAATCTGTGGTGGGGTAAGTGCAGGTTCTAATCAACGCAGGTACTGGATTGTCTCCGCAGGAAGTTTTCCAGTTATCCACATCTACTTCACAGATGCATCCACGGTAATTGTGGGAAAGTTCTGCTTCGGTTTATTTAAACCGAGTGGGCTTGCGATTCTCCCACTCGATGATGGTGGCCTATTGGGCAAGCACGCTGATGCTTACATCCCCTAGCGATACCACCGATCCTGCGCGTATCTTGGCAGTTTTGCGCAACTCCACACGGCCATCGACGGAAACAACGCCCTCTGCCACCAACGCTTTGCCAGCGCCGCCGCTGTCGCATAAGCCGACCATCTTGAGTAGTTGGTTAAGCTCTACATACTCGCCGTTTAATTGGAATTCAAGTTGTTGCATGGAATGAGGGAGTCCGGATTTTGTGGGTTTCAAGCTATTTCAAGGATGAGGGGGATGCTTGCGCCCATTCTAAACGAAACGCTGAAATGAGCCTCGGGCTTATCCGGCGTTGTATTGTTCTTGCCACCGGGACCGGTCCGAGTCAACGCTCTCATGCATAGAGATCAAGTTTTGCCGGGTGTGTCGATTCGACCCGCTGGACTTCATCTCGCCCGGTAAAAGCGGCAGGAGGTCTCGTGTAATGGCGTGCCCCAGTGTCAATAATGCCATCGATCAAGTGATAGGCCATGATGGCTGCCGCGATAGTGGGGTCGGAAGCATCGACGACCCGGTTGATCAAAGTCGTGGGCGTCACGTTCGGTGTTGTAGGCGGGGTGGTTAAAGGCGTTGTTGGGAGCGCTGACACGGCTGGCGTCGTGGCCGGCGTTGTCGTGATCGGTACTTCAGTTGCAGCCGGTGTCGCTATCGCCGTGGCTGGCAATCCCGCGGCGGGAAGCTGTGTTGTCGCCGCAGGCAATGCCGTTGTGGCCGTTGTCGTTGTCACCGCCAACGGCGTCGCGATTTGCGGTGTCGCAGTTGGTAATTCGGTCGCGGTTTGTGTTGCCGTCGATGCAGTCGTGGTCGGCGGCACAGTAGTGGGAAGCTGTGCAGTCACCGTTGGTTCCGTCGTGACCGTTGTCGCTGTCGCTGTCGCTGCCACAGGTGTTGTCGCAACCGATGGTGTTGTCGTGGTTGGTAGCTCGGTTGCGGTTTGTGTCGCTAGCGCTTCAGTCGTGGTCGGCAATCCGGTGGTGGGAGGCTGTACTGTCGCCGTAGGCAGCACCGTCGTGACCGGTGTCGTTGTTACTGCCAATGGTGTTGTCGTGGTTGGCAGCCCGGTCGCGGTTTGTGTCGCTATCGATGCCGTCGTGGTTGCCGTCTCCGTGGTGGAAAGCAATCCCGTCGTCGTTTGCACTGTCGAGATCGTTACCAATGGCGCTGTCGTGCCTGCGGTCGTAGTCGCCAGTTCGCCGCTTGTTGCAGCCGTGATAACCGAATTTAGTGAGGTGTCAATTTGCGTCAGATTCTCCAGTTGAACGGCCGTGCTTGAAAACGCTACGGCCTGCTGCCCAATTGATTGGATCGCTTGCACCAGCAGCGTGGTGGTTCCGGTTGGGTTTGCGTTGAATGCGGATTGCAGTGACTGGAAGTCGATAGTCAACCGACCGGCATCGTTCGGGGTCAAAGGCGGAACAAAATTGATGCCGACACTGGACAGGCTGGCGATGATCGATGTCCCATTCCCAGACGACTGGGAGAGCAACGCCTGCGCAAACAGGTTGCCGAGTGACAGGCCCGGCGGATTCTGCAAATTACCGGAACCACTTTGTAAAAAGCTATTGAAGGCATCCACAAAGAGTTGCGTTGCTGTAGCGAGGCTGGTAAATCCACTTGGGCTGGTTGCGGTGGATTGTAATATTCCACTTTCAAATATAGAGGCCGCTGAAAGCAATTGTCCCAGCGCAGAAATGTCGACAATGTCGACATTGCTCGCACTTGTTGTCGCGGGTGTATTGATCAATAAATCAACAGGCTGGACACCGGAAATGGCGAAAAAACCGGGCTGAAAGATCGAGGGCGAAGTGGCAGAGGTAATCACCATGCTCGTTCTCCTTTGATGCCAGAGTCCATCGACTGGATCCGCATCAGTACTACTGAGACTTATTGGTTTATATAGGGTTCCTGTCACTGCCGGCAGGCTATGAACCAAGAGGCAGGGGATGTTCGGGCGCGCCACATTCAGAGGAAAGTTTTTTCTTTTCTGCTTGCCGAAGAGAGACTAGGCCTGACTTGCTGGGCCAGCCGTCTGCAGCTCAATCCGTCTTGTTATAAAATTCCCACATGAGTAAAGCTTTTACACGCGAAGATGATGTTGATGATGATGACTTGGAGCCATCGGTGCGTTTGCCGGCCGGGGGCAAGAACTACATCACGCCCAAGGGCTACCAGAAGCTGAGGGACGAACTAGATCAGCTTTGGAAGGTCGAACGTCCGGAGTTGGTCAAGACCATTGCATGGGCAGCTTCCAACGGCGATCGCTCCGAGAATGGCGATTACATCTACGGCAAGAAGCGGCTGCGCGAGATCGACCGACGGGTGCGCTTTTTGCGCAAGCGCCTGGAAGCGGCTGTGGTAGTCGATCCGGCGGTGCGAGGAGAATGCGATCAGGTATTTTTCGGCGCGACGGTGACGGTTTGCGACAGCAACGGTTGCGAGAATACCTACAGCATCGTCGGCGTGGATGAGGCCGATGTGGTACGTGGCTGGATCAGCTGGGTCTCGCCGCTGGCGAGTACACTGCTCAAATTGCGTGAGGGCGAGGTGGCGATGTTGCGCACCCCGGTCGGCATTCAGGAGCTGGAGATACTCTCGGTGATCTATCGCGAGCTGAGTTGATCGAGTCTCATCGTTTGTGGTCTACACCGTATCGAAAGGATGGTTTGATCATGGACCCAAGACTGTTACAGATTCTCAACAATCGTGAGCAGAACTATCCGCATGCATTGGAGCGGCAGTATCCTCGCATCCTTTCCAAGATCATGGAGCTGTGGGACTCTCCCGCCAGCGATGCGTATTTCGTCGACTTGATGGTCGACAAGCGCGGCGACCGCGCAGGCTTCCCTCCGGATGTGGCTTCAGACATCATCTATCTCAGCATGGTGCATGGCCGTCAACCCCAGCGTGTCAAACAAGATGTGTGGGGGCAGGTTCCGGAAACCGTTCGGCAGGAAGTCGAGAACCTTGGTGTCCCGTTTTCGCCGAAAGGATTCATCAAAGCAAGCGAAGAGGGTAACACCCGCGCCATTATCCTGTTCCTGAGCGCGGGCATGGATGTCGACACCTGCGACGAGCGGTTGTGGACGCCGTTGATGATCTCGGCGTTCAATGGCAACAGAGACATGGCAGAGCAGCTGATCAAGGCTGGGGCGAACGTTCACCATAAGGACAGTGCCGGCTATACGCCGTTGCACTGGGCCGCTTTCAATGGCTATATAAGAGTGGTGGAGTTGCTGTTGAGCAAGCAGGCTGACGTCAATGCGCGTAGCAGTCACGGCTGGACGGCATTGCTGCAAGCGGCTACCCGAGGCCATCTTTCGGTGAGTTCGTTGCTGATCGAGAAAGGAGCGGACGTGAACATGGCTTCCAACGATGGCTGGACACCCTTGCACAAGGCGGCGGCGAACGGACACCTGGCGGAGGTGAAGTTATTGCTCAGCAAGGGGGCGTATCCTGATGCGAAATATGCCGATGGCAAGACTGCGCTGGAGTTGGCCGTCAAGAACAAGCATGAGCAAATCGTTGCGGCGTTGACTGCCAGGGGGTGATGCTTACGCGTCACTGTCGCTCTTGATACAATGAACCGCTCGGACTGGAATAACAAACAACTAACGCTCTAAGGGACTGCCATGAAGAAAATCGAAGCGATCATCAAGCCATTCAAGCTGGACGAGGTGCGTGAAGCGCTTTCCGAGCTGGGGGTGAGCGGTTTGACGGTCACCGAAGTGAAGGGTTTCGGGCGACAAAAGGGGCATACGGAGCTGTATCGCGGTGCTGAGTATGTGGTCGATTTTCTCCCCAAGATCAAGGTCGAGGTGGTGGTGTCGACCGAATTGCTCGATACGGCAGTCGAGGCCATCATCAAGGCGGCGCACACCGGCAAGATCGGCGACGGCAAGATTTTTGTCTCCTCCGTGGAGCAGGTCATCCGCATCCGCACCGGCGAAACCAACGAGACGGCCCTGTAAGGGGTCCTCCGCCCCGGCCGGCGCAGCCGATTTACTGGTCTGCCCGGCATGCGTATAATGCGCCCTTTGCCGAGGGCCGTTTCATATGCGCATCATTCAAAAAGCACTGACCTTTGACGACGTTCTGCTCGTCCCCGCCTATTCCAATGTGTTGCCGCGCGACGTTAGCTTGCGCACCCAGCTGACCCGCAACATCACTCTGAACATCCCGCTGCTTTCAGCGGCGATGGACACCGTTACCGAATCCCGCCTGGCGATCGCGCTGGCGCAGGAAGGCGGTATCGGTATCGTGCACAAAAACATGCCGTCTGCCGCGCAGGCCGCGGAAGTATCCAGGGTCAAGCGCTTCGAGAGCGGCGTGGTCAAGGATCCCATCACCATCACGGCGGACATGACCGTACGCAACGTGCTGGCCCTGACGCGCCAGCACAAGATCTCCGGCTTACCGGTAGTGGAAGGCAAGCAACTGGTCGGTATCGTTACCAACCGCGACCTGCGTTTCGAGAGCAACCTCGACCAGCCCATCCGTAACATCATGACACCGCGCGAGCGTCTGATCACCGTCAAGGAGAACACCAGCCTGGACGAGGCCCGAGCCCTGATGCACAAGCACCGCATCGAGCGCGTGCTGGTGGTCAACGACGCATTCGAACTGCGCGGCCTGATGACGGTCAAGGACATCCTCAAGTCCACCGAACATCCGCGCGCCTGCAAGGACAGCCAGGGGCGTCTGCGCGTCGGCGCGGCGGTTGGCGTCGGTGCAGGTACCGAAGAGCGTGTCGCGTTGCTGGCCGAAGCCGGTGTGGACGTGATCGTGGTGGATACCGCACACGGCCATTCGCAGGGCGTGCTGGATCGCGTGAAGTGGGTCAAGGACAATTTCCCGCAGGTCGAAGTGATCGGCGGCAACATCGCTACCGGCGGCGCGGCGCAAGCCTTGCTGGATCACGGCGCGGACGGCGTGAAGGTCGGTATCGGCCCGGGCTCCATCTGTACCACCCGTATCGTTGCAGGCGTGGGCGTGCCGCAGATCGGCGCGATCCAGAACGTGGCCAAGGCCTTGCAAGGCACCGGTGTACCCTTGATCGCCGACGGCGGCGTGCGCTTCTCCGGCGACATCTCCAAGGCGATCGCCGCCGGCGCGCATGCGGTGATGCTGGGCGGCCTGTTCGCCGGCACCGAGGAAGCGCCGGGTGAGATCGAACTGTTCCAGGGGCGTTCCTACAAGTCCTATCGCGGCATGGGCAGTCTGGGCGCGATGCAGCAGGGTTCCAGCGACCGCTACTTCCAGGAAAACGAAAGCAATCAGGACAAGCTGGTGCCGGAAGGCGTCGAAGGCCGCGTGCCTTACAAGGGCAGCGTGCTGGCGGTGATCCACCAGCTGATGGGCGGTCTGCGTGCCAGCATGGGCTACCTCGGCTGCGCCGACATCGCCACGATGCACACCAAGGCCGAGTTCGTCGAGATCACCTCGTCCGGCATCCGTGAATCGCACGTGCATGATGTGCAGATCACCAAGGAAGCCCCTAACTACCACATCGACTAGGATTCAGGAGACGGGATACAGGATTCAGGGCAAACCCTACTGTATCCCGTGCCCAGTATCCCGTATCCGTATCCTCAAAAAGCCATGCACAAGAAAATCCTCATCCTCGACTTCGGTTCCCAGTACACCCAGCTCATCGCGCGCCGCGTGCGCGAGACGAATGTCTACTGCGAACTGCATCCGTGGGACATGACGGCGGAAGAGATCCGCGCTTTCAATCCTTCCGGCATCATCCTGTCCGGCGGTCCCAACTCGGTGTATGAGGAAGAGACGCCGAAAGCGCCGCAGGTCGTGTTCGAACTGGGTGTGCCGGTATTCGGCATCTGCTACGGTATGCAGACCATGGCTGCGCAACTGGGCGGCAAGGTCGAGAGCGGCAAGGTGCGCGAGTTCGGCTATGCCGAGATTCGTGCGCAGGGCCATTCAAAGCTGTTCGACGGCATCCAGGACAAGACCAATGCGCAAGGCCACGGTCTGCTTGACGTGTGGATGAGCCACGGCGACAAGGTGACCGCGCTGCCGCCGGGCTTCTCGGTGATCGCCTCCAACGAGGCAACTCCGTTCGCCGCGATGGCGGACGAATCGCGCCGCTTCTACGCGGTGCAGTTCCACCCCGAGGTCACCCATACCCATCAGGGCAAGGCCATCCTTGCGCGCTTCGTGCACGACATCTGCGGCTGCGCTAAGGACTGGAACATGCCGGACTACATCGCCGAGGCGGTGGAGAAGATCCGTGCGCAGGTGGGCAGCGAGGAGGTCATCCTCGGCCTGTCCGGCGGCGTGGATTCCTCGGTTGCTGCGGCGCTGATCCATCGCGCCATCGGCGACCAGCTTACCTGCGTGTTCGTGGACAACGGCCTGCTGCGTCTGAACGAGGGCGCTCAGGTAATGGAGACCTTTGCCAACCACCTGCACATGAAGGTGATCCACGTCGATGCCAGCGGCGAGTTCATGAAGCATTTGGCAGGTGTCACCGACCCCGAGCAGAAGCGCAAGATCATCGGCCGAGAGTTCGTCGAAGTGTTCCAGCGCGAGTCCGCCAAGCTGAAGCAGGCCAAGTGGCTGGCGCAGGGCACCATCTACCCGGACGTGATCGAGTCGGCCGGTTCCAAGACCAAGAAGGCGCACACCATCAAGTCGCACCACAACGTCGGCGGTTTGCCGGAATCCATGCACCTCAAGTTGCTGGAGCCACTGCGCGAACTGTTCAAGGATGAAGTGCGCGAGCTGGGCATTGCGCTCGGTCTGCCTGCAGATATGATCTACCGCCACCCGTTCCCCGGGCCGGGCCTGGGCGTGCGCATCCTCGGCGAAGTGAAGCACGAGTATGCCGAACTGCTGCGCCGGGCGGATGCGATCTTCATCGAAGAACTGCGCAACACCAGGGATGCCAGCGGCAAAACCTGGTACGAACTGACCTCGCAGGCATTCACCGTCTTCCTGCCGGTGAAGTCTGTCGGCGTGATGGGCGACGGCCGCACCTACGAATGGGTGGTTTCACTGCGCGCAGTTCAGACGCAGGACTTCATGACCGCGCATTGGGCGCACCTGCCGTACGAATTGCTGGGCAAGGTGTCCAACCGAATCATCAACGAAGTGCGCGGCATCAACCGCGTCGTCTACGACATCTCCGGCAAACCACCCGCTACGATTGAGTGGGAGTGAAGGGAGCGCAGGCGGAAGAGGGGCCCTGCGCATAGCGTGGGGATCTGACCCGAGCGACCGCCGCCTCGGAGGGCGGAGCGGTGCCCCGCTTGCGGGGTGCGACCCCGGAGAGGATGCGCCCGCGAAACCTCCAGCGGGAAATTTGCTGCCGAGCTGGAATGAGCGGGCAGCCCCTTTATCTGAAGAACGGAAACCCTCTCAGAATGCCCTGCATCGCAGGGCATTCTGCTTTCTGCATACAACCAATGACAGGCAGCGCCAGACAGTAGGGGTTTCGCGTATTCCTGCCACAAAAAAACTGTATTTCCCGGATGGAGCTCACCTGGTCCGACTTTGCGATTGACCAGCGCCCGATGCCGAGGGTACCCTTCGTCGCTGAGGGCTGTCGCGATGACAGCCTGTGACTTTTGTGCGCAACGGAGATGGGGAAAGGGACTTGAATAAAGATCTAACACTCGGTTCCAGCAGCTCGGATGCAACGGCGCGGCTTCGTTCCGTCATTGCGCATGCGCATTCTCAATCGGCTCACCTGCTGCATGTGTTGCATGCGGTGCAGCAGCACTTTCATCACATCCCCGATGAAGCAGTCGCCGAAGTGGCGGTGCAGCTCGATCTGCCGTTCGGACAGGTGGACGGGGTGGTCGATTTCTATTCCTTCTTCCACCGGAGTCCGCGCGGACGCTACGACATCCTGTTCAGCAGCTGCACCAGTTGTGGAGACCGGAATTTGATGGCTAAGCTCTGCGAACTGCTGGGCGTGGCACCCGATCAGACGCGTGCCGACGGTCTGGTCAGCATCGCGGAGACTTCCTGTATCGGCATGTGCGACCACGGCGCGGCGATGCTGGTCAACGGCGTGCCGCTCGCTCAGATCGATGCCCCCATCGTCACCCACATCGCCAAGCTGGTCGAGGCGGAAGCGCCGCTGGTGACCTGGCCTGCCGAGTGGTTCAAGGTGGAAGACAATGTGCGCAAGAGCGGTCTGCTGCTCGGCGACGATTTCGCGCCTGGGCAGGGATTGCGCGCCATGCTGGCGCGTGGTGCCGATGCCACACTGGAAGAGATCGTCCTTTCCGGCCTGCGCGGCCGCGGCGGTGCAGGTTTCAGCACGGGCACGAAATGGAAGCTGTGCCGCGAGGCGCAGGGCGAGGCGCACTATGTGGTGTGCAACGCCGACGAGGGTGAGCCCGGCACTTTCAAAGACCGCATGCTGCTGCGCAGTCACGCCGACCGGGTGTTCGAGGGCATGACCTTGTGCGCCTTCCTGATCGGTGCGGAGCGCGGGATGCTCTACCTGCGCGGCGAGTATCGCCATCTGTTGCTGCACCTGCAGGCCGTGCTGGCGCGGCGCCGGGAACTCTCCCTGTTGGGAGAAAACATCCTCGGCCAGCCGGGATTCAATTTCGACATCGACATCGTGGTCGGCGCGGGCGCCTACATCTGCGGCGAGGAGTCGGCCCTGATCGAATCGCTGGAAGGCAAGCGCGGCGTGCCGCGGGTGCGCCCGCCGTTCCCGGTGACGCACGGCTATCTCGGCCAGCCCACCGTGGTCAACAACGTCGAGACATTCATCGCTGCCGCTAGTATCGCGTTGCACTGCAGTCCGTGGTTCGCCGCGGTAGGCTCGGGGAAATCGGCAGGCAGCAAGCTGCTCAGCATCAGCGGCGACTGTGCGAAGCCGGGTATCTACGAGTATCCATTTGGTGTCTCGGTCCGGCAGATACTGGAGGACTGCGGTGCGCTGGATACGCAGGCCGTGCAGGTCGGTGGGCCATCAGGCTCTCTGATCGGTGCGTCGGAGTTCGACCGCAAGCTGGGTTTCGAGGATTTGTCCACCGGCGGTTCTTTCATGGTGTTCGGTGCGGGGCGCGACATGCTCTCCGTCATCGGCAACTTCGCCCATTTCTTCGCCCACGAGAGCTGTGGTTTCTGCACTCCCTGCCGTGTGGGAACGACGCTGCTGAAGAACGGCGTGGACAAGATCGCCGCCGGGCGCGGCACGCAATACGACCTGGATGAGATGCGGCGCATGGCCGCGCTGGTCAAGCGCCGCTCGCATTGCGGGTTGGGGCAGACCGCGGCGAACCCCGTCCTGGACGGACTGCAGCGATTCCCGCAGGTCTTCGAAAAGCGTCTGGCGCAGCGCGATTTCGTGCCGTTCTTCGATCCCGATGCGGCGCTTGAACAGGCGCGCCAGATCACCCGCCGCGACGATGCGAAGGCGCACCTGGAATGAACGAGGCGAAGATGGACGCACAAATGAAATCAGGCACCATCATGATCGACGGACGCGAGATCCCGTTCGAGGCAGGGCAGACCATCATGGATGCGGCCCTTGCGGCCGGAGTCTATATCCCTCACCTGTGCCACCGCCCCGGCCTGAAACCGCACGGCAGCTGCAAGCTTTGCGTCGTCGACATCGATGGCCGCAGCGTGTCGTCCTGCACCATGCCCGCCGCGGATGGGCAACGCATCGGCAATGAAACGGCGGAACTGAACGAGCAGCGCAGGACGCTCACGCAGATGCTGTTCATCGAGGGCAACCATATCTGCCCGTCCTGCGAGAAGACCGGCGATTGCTCGCTGCAGGCGGTGGCCTATCACTTGGGCATGACGGACGGGCATTTCCAGCATTTCTACCCGCGCCGCGAGGTGGATGCATCTCACCCGACCATCATGCTCGACCGTGACCGGTGCATTCTGTGCGAACTGTGCGTGCGTGCCAGCCGCGACGTGGACGGCAAGAACGTATTTGCCATCTCCGGGCGCGGCCTCGATGCGCACCTGGTGGTGAACACGGCCAGCGGCAAGCTGGTCGACAGCGACATCGCCGTCGGAGACCTCGCTGCGAACGTGTGCCCGGTGGGCGTGATCCTGATCAAGGAGCGCGGTTACGAAGTGCCGATCGGAAAGCGCATCTTCGACCAGCACCGGATCAGCGAGACCGGCCTGGATACCGTGGCCCTGATCAAAGAAAGGCATCCCGATGAGTGAGGCAATAAAGAAAGTCCGGGTTGCCACCGTCTCGCTGGCGGGCTGCTTCGGCTGCCACATGTCGTTCCTCGACATGGACGAGCGGCTGGTGCCCCTGATGGAGCGCATCGAGTTCAACCGTTCGCCGCTCACCGATATCAAGCATTGCGATCCCTGCGACATCGGCCTGATCGAAGGCGGTTTGTGCAATTCGGAGAACGTCGAGGTGCTGCGCGAGTTCCGCGACAACTGCAGGATACTCATTGCGGTCGGCGCTTGCGCCATCAACGGAGGCATCCCCGCCATGCGCAACCAGTTCGAACTGCGTGACTGCCTGGCCGAATCCTATCTGGACGGGATAGGTGTGGAGAATCCGCAGATCCCGAACGACGTCGAGCTGCCGTTGATGCTCGATAAGGTGCACCCGGTGCACGAGGCGGTGAAGATCGATTACTTCCTGCCGGGCTGCCCGCCGTCCGCCGACGAATTTCTCAAGATCATCGGCGACCTGCTGGAGGGGAAACAGCCCAGCCTGCCGCAAAACCTCGTGCATTACGATTAAGGACCGCCTCAGCATGGAACAGAACCAGCCATCGACATCCGGCCTCAGGCGCGTAGCCATCGATCCGATCTCGCGCGTCGAGGGGCACGGCAAGATCACCTTGCTGCTCGACGACGAGAACCATATCCGTGAAGCGCGGTTGCACATCGTCGAGTTCCGCGGCTTCGAGAAATTCATTCAGGGGCGCCCGTACTGGGAAGTGCCGATCTTCGTGCAGCGACTGTGCGGCATCTGCCCCGTCAGTCATCACTTGGTCGCGGCCAAGGCGGTGGACCAGTTGGCAGGTGTGGACCGTCTCACCCCGACGGCGGAAAAGATACGGCGTCTGCTTCATTTCGGGCAGGTGCTGCAGTCGCATGCGCTGCACTTTTTCCACCTGTCTTCGCCCGACCTGCTGTTTGGCTTTGGCAGCGATATGGCCAAGCGCAACATCGTCGGCGTGCTGGAAAAATATCCGGACATTGCGCTGAAGGGCGTGAAGATGCGCAAGTACGGGCAGCGGATCATCGAGACGATCTCCGGCAAGCGCATCCATGGCACGATCGCCGTACCGGGCGGGGTGAACAAATCGATCAGTATTGCCGAGCGCGATGCCATGTTGGCGGACATCGACGATATCCTGGCCTGGAGTCAGGACGCGCTGGCTCTCAACGAATACATCCATGGCGCACATACCGAGCATTACAGCTTCGCCACCATACGCAGCAATTTTTTGAGCATGGTCGGCGGCAACGGTGAGCTGGAGCTGTACCACGGAGGCCTGCGCGCAAGGTCGGCAACGGGCGATGTTCTCTTCGACCAGTTCGATTACTGCGGTTACCGGGATATCCTGCGCGAGGAAGTGCGTCCGTGGAGCTATATGAAATTCCCGTTCCTGACAGCCTTGGGCAAGGAGCAGGGCTGGTATCGGGTCGGTCCGCTGGCTCGCGTGAATAACTGCGATTCCATCTCGACGCCGCTGGCGGAGGCTGCACGCAAGCGCTTCCGTGACTTCGCCCAGGGAGGACTGGTGCACGACACGCTCGCCTATCACTGGGCGCGCATGATCGAGACGCTGCATTGTGCCGAGTCCATCCAGCAGTTGCTTCACGATCCGGACATCACCGGAACCGATCTGTTGGAGGACAAGGGCGACAGGCGCAAGGTGGGTATCGGCGTGCTCGAAGCGCCGCGCGGCACATTGTTCCATCACTACGAGATCGACGATGACGGCATGGTGGCAAAGGCCAACCTGATCGTATCCACCACCAGCAATAACCAGGCGATGAACGAGTCGGTGCGCGCGGTCGCCAACGAGTACCTCGATGGAAAGGAGATCACCGAGGGACTGCTCAATCACCTCGAGGTTGCGGTGCGAGCCTACGATCCCTGCCTTTCCTGCGCCACGCACGCGCTGGGCAAGATGCCGCTGACGGTCGAGCTGCAGGACAGTTCGGGCAGCGTTGTTTCCACGCTGTTGCGTTCCGCCGACGGGGAATTCTGCGCCGCGCCCTGATGACCCCACCCGTCCTGATCTTCGCTATCGGTAACGAGTCGCGCGGCGACGATGCTCTTGCGCCCATGTTGCTGCGCGGCCTTGCCGATGCTGGCTTGGGCTCGCAGGTCGAATTGCTCGAGGATTACCAGTTGCAGATCGAGCACGTCGCCGACCTCGCTGGGCGCGAGCGGGTGCTGTTCGTCGACGCCGACATGTCCTGCATGGAGCCGTTTCATCTTTCCCGGATCGCGTCCGAAAAAGACAGCAGCTATACCAGCCATGCGATGACACCTCACGCCTTGCTGCATGCCTATCACCAAGTGTATGGAGAGGATGCGCCAGGAGCCTTCCTGCTGCGAGTGCGCGGTTATGGATTCGAACTCGGCGAATCGTTGAGCGACGGGGCAGCGGCCAATCTGGCTGCGGCAAGCGCCCGTGCATGTGAATGGCTGGCTGACATTCAGGCTGTGAGATAGTAAGCTTCGCGTAAGAACCAGAACGGGAGGGGTATGTTCCAGATACGCATACACGGCCGCGGCGGCCAGGGCGTGGTGACGGCCACGGAGATGCTGTCGGTCGCCGCATTCGAGGAAGGTCGTCACGCGCAAGCCTTTCCCAGTTTTGGTTCGGAGCGCACCGGCGCCCCGGTGGTGGCGTTCTGCCGTATCGACGACAAGGAGATCCGCCTGCGCGAGCCCATCATGGAGCCGGACGCGCTCATCATCCAGGATCCCACTCTGCTGCACCAGATCGACGTGTTCGCCGGCTTGAAGCCGGATGGTTACGTGCTGCTCAACTCCCATCACAGTTTCGAGGACATCGGCCTGGGCGACCTCGTCAAGGAAAGAGGGCCCAAAAGATTGTGCACCCTGCCGGCCACCGAACTGGGACTCAAGCATATCGGCCGCCCCATCCCCAACGTGCCGCTGCTGGCCGGCTTCGCCGCACTGTCCGGCCTGATTCGCCTGGAGTCGGTCATCAAGGCGATCAATGAACGTTTTTCCGGCAAGGTGGCCGAAGGAAATATCGCCGCCGCGACCGAGGCCTACAACCTGGTTAAAGCGAAGATGGAGGAGGGTACGAATGCTTAAACAGACCGAAGGCTCCCGCGCCGTCGCCGAAGCTATCGCATTGTGCCGTCCGGAAGTGATCTGCGCCTATCCGATCTCTCCGCAGACCCATATCGTCGAAGCGCTGGGCGAGATGGTCAAAGCGGGCGAACTGACGCCCTGCGAGTTCATCAACGTCGAGAGCGAGTTTGCCGCGATGTCTGTGGCCATCGGTTCATCGGCAGCGGGCGCGCGCTCCTACACTGCAACCGCCTCGCAGGGACTGCTGTATATGGTCGAGGCGGTGTACAACGCTTCCGGCCTCGGCTTGCCTATCGTGATGACCGTGGCGAACCGCGCCATCGGCGCGCCGATCAATATCTGGAACGATCATTCCGATTCTCTTTCGCAGCGCGATTCCGGGTGGATGCAGTTATTTGCCGAAACCAACCAGGAAGCGGTCGACCTGCACATCCAGGCGTTCCGTCTTGCCGAGGAACTGTCGATGCCGGTGATGGTGTGCATGGACGGTTTCATCCTCACCCACGCATTCGAGCGCGTGGATATCCCGACCCAGGAACAGGTCGACGCCTATCTGCCGCCGTTCGACCCGCGCCAGGTGCTCGACCCCAACGAACCTATCTCCATCGGTGCGATGGTCGGGCCGGAAGCCTTCATGGAAGTGCGCTACCTCGCACACGCCAAGCAGATGCAGGCACTGGAGCTGATCCCGCAACTGGCATCCGAGTTCAAGCAGCAGTTCGGGCGCGACAGCGGCGGACTGGTTCGCACCTACCGTGCCGAAGACGCCGAGACCATGATCGTGGCGATGGGCTCGGTGCTCGGCACCATCAAGGACACCGTGGACGAGATGCGCGACGAGGGCCACAAGATCGGCGTGCTCGGCATCACCAGTTACCGTCCGTTTCCGCTCAAGGAAGTGCGTGCCGCGCTGGTGAACTGCAAGCGCTTCGTGGTGCTGGAGAAGAGCCTCGCCGTCGGCATGGGCGGCATCGTTGCCACCGACGTGCGCATGGCGGTGACCGGCACCGGCCTCAAGGGCTATACCGTGGTCGCGGGTCTCGGCGGACGGCCGATCACCATGGCCTCATTGCGCCAGGTGTTCCAGCGGGCGGAGAAGGAAGAGCTGGAGCCGGTCAACTTCCTCGATCTGGACTGGGACGCAGTCAACAAGCAACTGGAGCGCGAGCGGCAGACCCGTCACTCCGGCCCCATCGCCGAGAACCTGCTGCACGACAAGGGCATCGTTTCGGCGGCGAAATTCGGTTGAGGAGGCATCATGGGATTCCAACCAGTCAAGTTCTACCAGACCGGCACCTACACTGTCGGCAACCGTTTATTGGCGCCGGACGAGCGCAGCGTGCAGTCCAGTCTGTTGCGTGCCAATGCGATCGATTCGGGCCATCGTGCCTGCCAAGGCTGCGGAGAAGCGCTGGGGGCGCGTTATGCGATCGATGCGGCGATGGCCGAGAGCCACGGGCAGCTGATCGCGGCAAATGCGACCGGCTGTCTCGAAGTGTTTTCCACGCCTTATCCAGAATCGTCCTGGCAGGTGGCCTGGATCCATTCGCTGTTCGGCAACGCACCGGCGGTGGCGACCGGCATCGCGGCGGCGATGAAGGTCAAGGGAAAAACCGATGTGCGCGTGGTGGCGCAGGGCGGCGATGGCGGTACCACCGACATCGGCTTCGGCTGCCTGTCCGGCATGTTCGAGCGCAACGACGATGTGCTCTACATCTGCTACGACAATCAGGCATACATGAATACCGGCGTGCAGCGCTCCAGCGCCACGCCGCCCACTGCGCGTACGGCGACCACTATGCCGGTCGGTGCCGAGCCCGGCAACGTGTTCGGCCAGGGCAAGAACCTGCCCGAGATCGCCATGGCACACAACATTCCCTACGTCGCCACGGCGACGGTGGCCGATCTGCGCGACCTCGAGTACAAGGTGCGCAAGGCGATGAACATCCGCGGTTCACGCTACATTCATCTTTTCGTGCCCTGTCCGCTGGGCTGGGGCACAGCATCGGACGACACCATACGCATCGCGCGCCTGGCCAAGGAGACCGGCATGTTCCCGGTGTTCGAGGCCGAGCACGGCGAGGTCACCGGCGTGCTGAAGATACGCCATAAATTGCCCGTGGAGGAATACCTCAAGCCGCAACGGCGTTTCGCGCACCTGTTCGGCAAGCACGGGCATCCCGAGATGATCGCGCGCCTGCAGGCCATCGCCGACCGCAACATCCGCAAGTACGGGTTGGTGGACGAGGAGAACAACTGAGATGCCCAGCAAACCATTCGCTATCACACTGAAACCGGGAACATCGCTCGCGAACCTCACCGGCACATGGCGCACCGCGCGGCCGGTGTACCTCGACCGCCTGCCGCCCTGCAACAACGCCTGTCCCGCGGGCGAGAACATCCAGGGCTGGCTGTTCCACGCCGAGTCCGGCGATTACGAACAGGCCTGGCGCGTGCTGGTGGAGAACAATCCGATGCCAGCCATCATGGGGCGCGTGTGCTATCACCCCTGCGAAACGGCATGTAACCGAGGCCAGCTCGACGAGGCTGTGGGCATCAACTCGGTCGAGCGATTCCTCGGCGACGAGGCGATCAAGCGCGGGTGGAAGTTCTCCGATCCGGCTCCGGCCACGGGCAAGAAGGTGCTGGTGGTGGGCGCGGGGCCTTCGGGCCTTTCTGCCGCCTATCATCTCGCGCGCATGGGCCACAAGGTCGAGATACAGGAAGCCGGCCCGTTCGCGGGCGGCATGATGCGCTTCGGCATCCCCAAGTACCGGTTGCCGCGCGACGTGCTGGATGCTGAGGTGCAGCGCATCCTCGATCTCGGCGTCACGCTGAAGCTCAATACCAAAGTGGCGAACATCGAGCAGAGCATGAAGCAGGGAGGTTTCGACGCGGCCTTCCTCGCGGTCGGCGCGCACATCGGCAAGCGCACCTTCATCCCCGCAGGCGATGCGGCGCATATCGTCGATGCCGTTTCGGTACTGCGCTCGATGGAGGGCGAAGACAAGCCCATGCTGGGGCGCAAGGTCGTGGTGTACGGCGGAGGCAATACCGCCGTGGACGTGGCTCGCACCGTCAAGCGCATGGGAGCCGAGCCGGTCATCGTCTACCGCCGCACGCGCGACAAGGCGCCGGCGCACGATTTCGAGATCGAGGAGGCTTTGCAGGAAGGCGTGATGATCAAGTGGCTGTCCACCATCAAGCAGGCTGGCGACAAGAGCCTGACCGTCGAGAAGATGGTGCTGGATGACAAGGGCTTCCCGCAGCCGACCGGGGAATTCGAGACCATCGAGGCCGACTCGCTGGTGCTCGCGCTGGGGCAGGACGTCGACCTTTCGCTGCTGGACGGTGTGGCCGGTCTGGAGATCAAGGACGGCGTGGTGCAGGTCGGTCCCAACATGATGACCGGCTATCCCGGCATCTTCGCGGGCGGCGACATGGTGCCGTCTGAACGCACTGTTACGGTAGGGATCGGCCACGGCAAGAAGGCTGCGCGCCACATCGATGCATGGCTGTTCGGCACCACCTATGAACCTGCACCGAAACACGAGATCGCTACCTTCGACAAGCTCAATCCGTGGTACTACTCCGACGCCGACAAGACCGTGCGCCCGATGCTGGACATCATCCGCCGCCAGACCAGCTTCGACGAAGTGCAGGGCGGGCTGGACGAGACCAACGCGCTGTTCGAGGCGCGGCGCTGCCTGTCATGCGGCAACTGCTTCGAGTGCGACAACTGCTACGGCGTGTGTCCCGATAACGCGGTGATCAAGCTCGGCCCCGGCAAGCGGTTCCGGATCAACTACGACTACTGCAAGGGCTGCGGCCTGTGCGCGGCGGAGTGCCCGTGCGGGGCGATCAAGATGGTTCCTGAGGATATCTGACGAGGGATTCAACCATGCATGAAATGTCCCTGGCCGAAAACGTGTTGCAGATCATCGAGAACGCTGCGCGCAACCAGGATTTTCATCGCGTCAAGACAGTATGGCTGGAGATCGGCCGGCTCTCCTGCGTCGAGCCAGATGCGCTTCGCTTCGCCTTCGATGCGGTGATGCATGGCAGTATCGCGCATGGGGCGCGGCTGGAGATCGTCGAGATTCCAGGGCGGGGAGTGTGCCTGGACTGTTCGAGCGAGGCAGTGATCACTGCTCGCTACGAAGCATGTCCGGCCTGCGGCAGCCATAAGGTGCGCGTGACCAGCGGCGAGAACATGCGCGTCAGGGAATTGGAAGTGGAGTGACTTGTCTCGGGTACCTACCTGGCATGGGTGAGTATGGTATCCGCCAGCTTTTCGTAATCCCCGGAGAAGTGATGGCCGCCTTTCATTTCGATGACGGCGAAATCTTTTCTGTCTAACGGCTTGCACGCGCTGTCGTTTTCATCTTCGCCGTAGATGCAAAGCACATTCATGCCTTTCAGTTTTTGCATTTCGGGGATGACTTTATACGGACTATCGATATTGAAAAGCCACTCGGAAACATGAAACTCGAAATTGGCTTCCTTTCCCGGCCCAAGTAAGGCGACGACTTTTACCCGCGATTGCAGCGAGTCCGGCAGGCGGCTGGTCATGAACGGCAGCGTGTCCGCTCCTGACGAATATCCGACCAGAATGAATTTCTCTGCGCCCCAGGCCTTGCTGTAGTGATCCAGTATGCGTGCGAGGTCTTTGCCGGCGATGCCCGGGTCTTTTTTCTCCCAGAAATACTGCAGGGAATTAAGCCCGACAACCGCAATCCCGTCTTTATTCAAGGCTTCCGCAACCTGCTTGTCGATGCCCGCCCAGCCGCCATCGCCGGAGACCATCACAGCCAGCGTGTCGCTCTTGCCTGTTGCGGGAAGCACGACCAAGGGCAGGTCGCTGAGCTCATCAGTCACGTGCACGGGTGTCATCGGAGGTGGCCGTACAACTGAGATTTTCTGGAAGGCGTCCCTGAACTGAGGCATCCAGTTCTTCTGCACGGAGAACCCATGCCCGACTTTGGCCAGTTCGATCAATTCGGCCCCATTTATCCTGTTCAGGAACGCCTTCGTATCGGGCGTGCTGCACACTCGATCGACATCGCCCTGCATGACGTAAAGTTTCGATGCCAGGGCGGGAACAGGTTGGTAGATGAACCCGAGTTTCGAATCGTAGGTGCCGGTCAACGAGCCGCTGCCTTTGCAGAATGGCTTGGCTGTCTTCAGGTCGGGGCAGAAGCCCATGCTGATCCCGCCGGCGAAGGTATTGGGCGGAGATTGTGCGAATGTGGCATAGACCATCGTCGCGCCGGATGAATAACCCACCAGCACCGGCAGGGTGTAGTGCGGGAAGCGATATTTCTTCTGAAGATACTGGCTGAGCGCCTCGAAATGCGCCGCGGGATAAGCGCACTTCTCGCTCCCGGCATTGAGTCGCTTGATGTAGTGCGTGATGTCGATGCCGACCACCATGCTGTCCAGTTCCGCCAACGATCTGGCCATATCGATCACGCCCAGATTCCAGCCGCCATCGCCCGAGATGAACAACGTTACATGCTTGGGCTGTTCTGAGGATTTATAAATGTGCAGCGTACCGAAAGGCCCGAAGCTATCGGTGCTTTCCATAACACCGGACGCAAAGGCGCGGCTCGTTATTAAAAATAGCAGCAAGGCTGCCGCAGTCAGTGTCCTGGTCATTTGGTAAATACGCCTTTCAGATTGCCTGAAATAATCGTCGTCACCGATAACAGGGCGGATGCCATCGACAGGCCCGCAGGTGCGGCAAGGTAACGCGGCTGCCAGACAGGATCGAATTTGTTCTTGTATTGATACAGTCCCTCAAAGTTATAGAACTCGTTGCCGAAGCGAAATATGGTGTTGCCGATCTTGTTCCAGAGCGGCGCGAGCGGATGCTGTTCCAGCCCTGAAAGCGGTGCCATACCGAGGTTGAACCACTGATATCCCTGTTCTTTTCCCCACAGCAGAAGAGAGATGAGCAGGTATTCCATCAATCCATGCGGAACCTCCGGTTCATAGCGCATCAGGTCGATGGAAAGCTCTTCTTTGTTTTCCAGTTCCCACAGGTTGGCAAATGCGATGATGCATCCATCCTTTTTAACCAGCGCAATCGCGCAGCGGCGAAGATAGTCCGCATTGAAAAAACCGAGCGAAAAACGTTTCTCACGAGCCTTCTTGTCCTCCATCCATCGGTCGGAAATGATCTGGAGTTCGGGAAGGATGGCGCCCACGCCGGAGGATGGGACGATCTCGAACGACAAGCCCTCGCGTTGCTGCCGGTTGTAGGAATGGCGAAGGCCGGATCGTTTGTTCCCTTCCAGGCTGAAAGATGGGAGAGGCACCCTGGCCTCCTCGCCCAGCTTGATGAGCGCGAGACCAAGATCGAGATAGAGCGGGATGTGGTTCTTGCTTACCTGGTAAAAGGCGATTTTTGCATCGTGCCGGTCAGCCAGCGTCCGGAGTTTCCAGGCCAATTCATCATGCTCTTCCGGGATCCCCACGGGATTGCCCATCGACACCCAATACTGGTTCGTGACGGCGAACATCAGAAAGCTGCGGCCGCTTTGACTCCACAGCAGATACTTGTCGCCGGTCAATGCCAGATGAGGGGAAGTTTCACTGGACTGCCTGGCGATGGCCTCCGCTTTATCGAGCTCCGCAGAAGTAGGCAATACGAGGGTAAGCGCCGGACGGGTCAGCAGCCGATAACCGGTAAACCCGGTAACGACGATCAAGATAACCACCAGGGATCGCAGAAAGCGGGAGGCATCTCCATGCAGGGCGAACTGCCACCAGAGCTCGCTGGAATATTCCACGTGCTTGTAGGAAAAGAAGCCCAGCCAGGTCGAGCCGAGCACCACGATCGCCGCCAGCATCAGCCATTGAGGGGAGAGTTCCAGCTGCAACAGGGCCGATTTTCGGTAGAAGAACTTCCTGACCGGGATGAACAAGGCCAGCATTATCCCCAGGAACATCGCCTCTTCGTAATCCAGTCCCTTGCCCAGCGAGGCAACGATCCCCAGTGCCAGCATCGCGATGGTGGCAAAGTAGGCGGCATCGATACGCCGCCTCACTGCCTGTGAAAGCAGCAGCAGGGCCACGCCCGCGACACTGCCGAGCAGGTGGGAAAGCTCCATCACCGGCAGCGGTATGAGGTACTCCATCCATCCCAGGCGATCCTTCAGGGCGGGCGTGGCGCCCGAGAACAGCAATACACCGCCCCCCAGCATCAACAGGATAGAGAATATCTGCGGTATCGCGGATTCGATGACATTGATTGCCGTGCTCACCAGCCTGTGCTCGATGATTCGTTGAACCCTCAACTCATAAGCCGCCAGCATGAAACCGGCGAGGAGTAGCGGCATGAAATAGTAAACGGCGCGATAGATGATCAGTGCGGCAATGATGTGGGGAGCCGAATAGTGGCCGGAGGCCAGGAAGATGAAGCTGCCTTCGAAGATGCCGATCCCGCCCGGCACCATGCTGATGAGTCCGGCAAGCTGCGCAAAAATGTACAGCACCAGAAAATCGCCAAAGGGCATGCCCGTGAAGTGCGACAGCGGGAGATACATCACCAGTGACGCCAGCAACAGGTCGAGCAGGGCTGCCAGCAGCTGACGAAGGGCGAGCGAAAATCCTGGTACCTCCAGACAGAATCCTTTGATGGTCAAGGGCTTCCGGTAGAAAGCGACGATAGCCCACCATGTGATGAGCAATATGGTCCCCGCCATGATCGCCGTCTGCACCGAGCCCGGAGGCAGCCTGTCGGTGATGAGGTTACGATCCGGTGAGAACGCGTAACCGCCCACCATGATGGTCACTGCGCCAAGCAAGTAGGAAACGGTGCAGAACAGCACCACCTTGGCGATGGAAACTCCCGGCATCCCCCATCCGGAATAGAGCCGGTAACGCATCGAGCCGCCCGATAGCCAGGCATGGCCGACATTGTTGCTGATGGCGTAACTCAGGAACGACGTGAACAACACGCGCCGGTAAGGCAGACTTTCCCCTGCATATTCCAGCGCCAGGTAGTCATAGAAGCTCAGGGCGATATAGCTAAACAGCGTGAGCGCGGCGCACATCGTCATCAGCGATACAGGGAAGGCATGCAATGCATGCCGGATGTCCCGCCAGTGGTAGACCTCAATCTCGTGGTAAACGACCAGGATAGCCACGGTGAACAAAACTAGGCTGATGGCCGGGGTCAACTTGTGCAGTGTGTTTTTGAATTCCACCATCAACCTCGCCTGGACCGTTGGAGTTCCATTCTGCAGGATCCGATATGCTCCGTCTTCTGCGCTAGCGTACGTACCCGATAGACTTCAGCTCATCAAAGATCTTTCCGGACAATAGTGCGTGCCCAGCGGCATTGGGATGCAGGGGGTCGCCTTTCAATTGCGGATCGGACAGGACATCGGCGATCGCGTCCTCGATCAACGGGACCTGCTGCCTGTCGGCCACTTCACGGTAGAAATCCGGCACCGTCAGGTTTTGAAAGACAACGCCCGCGACACTGGCTTTCGGCGTCGCCAGCAGAACCGCCTTTGCACCGTGCGACTTGATCTGTGTGAGTATCGTTTCCAGATTGGCGACAGTCACGTCCTGGGGAATATGCCGCAGCATGTCGTTTCCTCCCAGCGTCACCAGCACCAGCACAGGTGTGTGTTCCTCAAGCAACGCCGGCAACCGCTGCAATGCATCGCCGCTGGTGTCGCCGCTTACGCCGCCGTTGATCACGACCCAGCCCGTTCGTTTTGCAAGCAGATCGGGCCACGCCTCCTCGGGAGTCACGCCGGCCCCGGCGGTCAAGCTGTCGCCCAGCGCCAGTACCTGGCTGCCGGGAGAAAGGGGGACCTCCTTTTCCTTGCCGCAGGCAGCGACAAGAACGATGGCGAGCATCAAAAATATCAAGCGTCGAATACGGCTTGATCGGTTCGGATGATCTGCTGGGCTCATGTTGGATTCCTGTCTGTTAGCCAACTGCCGTAAGTGGTCATTGGGGCCGCAAGCAGCTCCCGGTATCCAGCCTGGAACTTATTTCTTGGCAAGGCTCTGCTCGAATTTAACCAGTTCGGTGATATCCGCCTTATGCAGTCCCTTCGGGTCGTTAGGCGGCATGGGGATGTTGCCCCAGTTGCCGGAACCTCCTTTGGATACCTTCATCACCAGGCCGTCGATCAGGGGATATTCCTTGCCGTTGTATTTGAATGTCTTGACGCCCTTGCCGGTGTATTTCTTGGCGACATCCTTCCAGGCGGGGCCGACGAGTTTCCTGTCGATGGCATGGCACGCGATACAGCCAAGCTTCGTGGCCATTGGCGGCATCGGTTCGGCGGCCCTCGCGGATGCCGTGAACATCAGTCCGGTTGCTGCAGCAATGCTGATGATTTCAAGTTTCATGGTTCTCTCCTTGAGAAGGATCCAAAAGCAATGAAACGAAACGTGTCGCACAAATTTCTATAAAGACAACTGAACCTTTATTGACTTACTGTGCTTGTTCAGATCGACAGCGGCTTGCTGACCTTCATAATCGCAGGATCCTCGTCGCTGGGCTTGATGGTGAAGCCTAGGCGGGTCATCATTTTGAGCATGTTGTGGTTGTTGTTCAGCACCTCGCCCTCGATCACCGAGAGTCCGTTGGAGCGAGCCGCTTCCATCAGCGCGACCATGAGCCGCTGCCCCAGTCCCTTGCCCTGCATGTTGTCCGCGATCACCAGTGCGAATTCGCAGGTGTCGCCATCCGGATTGATGGCATAGCGCGCCACGCCCAGCTCGAGCTCGCGGCCCTGTTGTTCCGTGACGGCAACCAGCGCCATCTCGCGGCTGTAGTCGATCTGTGTGAACTTCACCACCATGGTCTCGGTGAGTTCCTGGATGCTGTTCATGAAGCGGAAGTATTTGGATTCTTCCGACAGGTCATGCACGAATTGTTTCTCCAGATCGGCGTCTTCCGGTCTGATCGGGCGGATGGTGACGTCGATGCCGTCAGGCATCTGCCACTGGCTGATGAGGTGAGTGGGATAGGGGTAGATCGCCATGTGCGCGTAGCGGTCCGCGCTGGGCTGGCGGTATTCCACCACGATGCGCGCATCGGCGGCCAGCGCGCCGTTCTCGTCGAGGATCAGCGGATTGATGTCCATCTCCTTGAGCAGAGGCAGTTCGCACACCATTTCCGACACGCGCAGGAGCACGTCTTCCAGCGCTTCCAGATTGGCCGGCGGCATGCTGCGGAAGGCGCCGAGCATCCTGGCGATGCGCGTGCCCTGGATCAGTTCCCGCACCAGGAAGGAGTTCAGCGGCGGCAGCGCGACGGCACGGTCGCCCATCACTTCGACGGCGATACCGCCCGCGCCGAAGGTGATCACCGGACCGAATGCTGGGTCGCTGGTCACGCCTATCATCAGTTCGCGCCCGTTCGGTTTGACGACCATCGGCTCGATGGAGATGCCGTCCATCTTGGCGTTGGGGCGGTTGTGCTGAACGTTGTCGATGATGTGCTGGTAGGCGGCGCGCACCTCATGGGCGTTGTTCACATTGAGCAATACTCCGCCCGCATCGCTCTTGTGCGTGATGTCGGGCGAGTTGACCTTCATCGCCACGGGGAAGCCGAGCTGCTGCGCGATCAGCATCGCCTCGTTGGGCGAGTGCGCGACCATGGTGCGCGCCACGGGGATGTGGAAGGCGGAGAGCAGCGCCTTGGACTCCATCTCGGTCAGCACCTTGCGGTGTTCCTGCATCGCGCCCTCGATGATCAGGCGAGCACTTGCTACATCCGGCTCGACGTGGTGCGAGAACGGACCGGGCATCTGCATCAGCAGCTTCTGGTTGCGGTAGTAGGCGGAGAGGTGCGAGAACACTTCGACTGCGGGCTCGGGTGTGCGGAAATGCGGACGGCGCGCCTTGTTGAACGCGTCGCGAGCGGCTGCGACCTGTGTTTCGCCCATCCAGCAGGTCAGCAGCGGCTTGCTGTGGGTGTCGGCGAGCTCCAGCAGCACCTGCGCCGATTCCAGTGGCTTGGTCATCGCCTGCGGCGTGAGGATGGCCAGCACCCCGTCCACGTTGTCGTCCTCGAGGCAGGCCTTCACTGCATGGTGGTAGCGCTCGGCCTGTGCGTCGCCGATGACGTCCACGGGGTTGCCGTGCGGCCAGTTCGGCGGCAGGTACTGGTTGAGGTATTCGATGGTGGCATCGGACAGCGTGGCCATCGAGAGGCCGAGATCGGCGGCGCGGTCGGTCGCCATCACGCCCGGCCCGCCGCCGTTGGTGACGATGGCAAGCCGGTTGCCTACCGGGCGGAAGCCGCAGGACAGCGCCTTGGCCGCGGTGAACAGCTGCGTGATGGTCTGCACGCGCACCACGCCGACGCGGCTCACGGCGGCATCGAACACGTCGTCCGCGCCGACCAGTGAGGCGGTGTGTGACAGCGCCGCTTTCGAGCCGGCGGCATGGCGCCCGACCTTGACCAGGATGACCGGCTTGAAGCGAGCGGCGGCGCGCATCGCGCTCATGAAGCTGCGAGCGTTGCGGATGCCCTCGATGTACATCAGGATGCTGTGGGTGTTCGCGTCGGACACGAGATAGTCGAGGATCTCGCCGAAGTCCACGTCGGTCGACGAGCCCATCGATACCACGCTGGAGAAGCCGACGTCGTTGCTCTGCGCCCAATCCAGGATTGCGGTGCACAGCGCCCCGGACTGCGAGATGAAGGCGATGTTGCCAGTGTTCGCACTGCCCTTGTTGAAGGTGGCGTTGAGGCCGATGGAGGGGCGCATGATGCCCAGGCAGTTCGGGCCGATGAGGCGGATGCCGTAGCGTCGCGCGGTCTCAAGCAATTGTCTTTCCAGCGCCGCACCTTCATGGCCGGCCTCGCCGAAGCCGGCGGTGATGATGACCGCGGCCTTTACGCCGTGGATGCCACAATCCTCGATGATGGAGGGCACGGTCTGCGCCGGCGTGGCGATCACCGCCAGTTCCACCGGCTCGCCGACGTCGGCGATGCAGGCGTAGGCGCGCCTGCCCTGCACCTCTGCATTCTTCGGGTTGATCGGGTAGAGCTCACCCTGAAAGCCGCTTTCCAGCATGTTCTTGAACACGATCTGGCCGACCGAGTCCTGGCGGTCGCTGGCGCCGAACACGGCGACGGACTTGGGTGCGAACAGGGGATTGAGGTAATGCTTGCCCATGGTTCCGGTTCCGGTGATGTGTCTGGGAAATATGATAACACCGTCGTGTTACGCTTCTATGGTAGGTCGGATATGCAGACCGGTTCCATTCGCCATCCCTGTGGCCTCAAGTCCGATAGGGGGTTCTACGTGGAAGGCACCGAGGCACACGGGTTTTATTCCGGGCTCGCCATCTGCCGGACATCCCAGATCTCGTCGGCATACTGCATGACAGTGCGGTCGCTGGAGAATCTGCCCATGTTGGCGACGTTGAGGATCGCTTTCTTCATCCACTGTCCCTGATCCCGGTAGGCGTTCTCGACTTGCTTCTGACTATCGATATAGGAAGCGTAGTCCGCGAGCAGCAGGAAATAATCGCCATATCGCAGCAGCGTGTCCACGACAGGCTTGAAGCGGTCCGGATCGTCTGCCGAGAAGTATCCCGAGCCTATCATGTCCAGCACCTCGCGCAATTCGACGTTGGCCTGGCAGTAGTCCCATGGCCGGTAGCCTGCCGTCCTCACCCGGGTCACGTCTTCCGCCGTGAGGCCGAAAATGAAGATGTTGTCTTCGCCAACGGCATCGCGGATCTCGATGTTCGCGCCGTCCAGCGTGCCTATGGTCAATGCCCCGTTCATGGCCAGCTTCATGTTGCCCGTGCCGGAAGCCTCGGTGCCCGCGGTGGATATCTGTTCCGAGAGGTCGGCGGCCGGGATCAGTTCTTCCGCGGTCGAGACGTCGTAATTCGGTACGAACACAACTTTCAGTCGATCAGCCACATGAGGGTCGTTGTTGACGATGTCGGCAACGTCATTGATGAGCTTGATGGTGAGCTTGGCCATGAAATAGCCGGGTGCGGCCTTCCCCCCGAAAATCACTGTGCGCGGTACATGATCGGCGTCCGGATCGTGGCGGATGCGGTTGTACAGCGTGACCACATGCAGCAGGTTGAGCAGCTGGCGCTTGTATTCGTGGATGCGCTTGATCTGCATATCGAACAGCGAATCCGGGTCGGCTTCGAAGCCGAGTTGGTGCTTCAGCGATCTGGCCAGGCGTTCCTTGTTGGCGCGCTTCACGGCGGCGAATTCCGCGCGGAAGGCCGCGTCGTCGGCCAGCGGGATCAGGCGCTTCAGTTGGTCCAGATCCTTCTTCCAGTCATCCCCGATGCGGGACGAGATGAGTTCGGCCAGGAGCGGGTTGGCCTGGTTCAGCCAGCGCCGCGGCGTGATGCCGTTGGTCATGTTGACGATCTTGCCTGGATAGAAACGGTCGAAATCGGCGAAGATGGTCTGTTTCATGAGCTCGGTATGGATGCGGGCCACGCCGTTCACCTTGTGGCTGCCGACGATCGCCAGGTGCGCCATGCGGACGCTCTTGCCGCCGTCTTCGTCTATCAGCGACATGCGGCGCAGCATGGCGGGATCTCCCGGATAGCGGTGCATCACGTCCTGCAGGAAGCGCTGGTTGATCTCGTAGATGATCTGCAGGTGTCTCGGCAGGATATTTTCGAACATGGCGACCGGCCAGGACTCCAGAGCCTCCGGCATCAGCGTGTGGTTGGTGTAGGCGAAGGTTCGCGTGGTCAGGTTCCAGGCCTTGTCCCATTCCAGGTGGCGCACGTCCACCAGGATGCGCATCAGTTCGGCGATGGCGATGGACGGATGGGTGTCGTTGAGTTGGATGGCGACCTTGTCGGGCAGGGCGTCGAAGTCATCGTGGAATTTCTCATAGCGGCGCAGCACGTCCTGCAACGAGGCGCACACGAAAAAGTATTGCTGCTTGAGGCGCAACTCCCGCCCCATCGCCGTGGTGTCGTCCGGATAGAGCACCTTGGAGAGGTTCTCGGATTCGTTCTTGTCCTCCACCGCCTTGATGTAGTTGCCCTCGTTGAAATAGCGCAGATCGAAGTCCCGCGTCGCCTTGGCCGCCCACAGCCGCATGTTGTTGACGGTGTGGGTGCCATAACCGGGGATGGGGGTGTCGTATGCCATCGCCATCACGTCATCGGTGGCTACCCAGTGGCTTCGTTCCACGCCGTGCTCGTCGGAATACTTGACGACATGGCCGTGGAACTTGACCTGGTACAGCACCTCCGCACGGGGAAATTCCCACGGGTTGCCGTAGCGCAGCCAGTTGTCCGGATGCTCTACCTGCCGGCCGTTCTCGATGCGTTGCCTGAACATCCCGTACTCGTAGCGGATGCCATAACCGTACCCCGGCAGATCGAGCGTCGCCAGCGAGTCCAGGAAGCAGGCGGCCAGCCGCCCCAGGCCGCCGTTGCCCAGTCCCGCGTCGTCTTCGATTTTCCGAACCTTGTCCCAGTTGACGCCGAGTTCAGCGAGCACCTCGCGGTATTCCTGTTCGAAACCCAGGTTGAGCAGATTGTTCACCAGCGTGCGCCCCATCAGGAATTCCATGGAGAAGTAGTAGACCCGCTTCGCATCCCTGGCGTAATAGTTCTGCATGGTCTCCATCCAGCGGCCGGTGAGGCGGTCGCGCGCAACATAGGCTGCGGTGAAGAACCAGTCCCGGTCGGTGGCCGTCAGGACGTCCTTGCCGACGACATAGGTCAGATGCTCGACGAGGGATTGTTTAAGCTCGGGCGCGGCCGAGCCGGGATGCTTTTGTGCAACGGCGGGTTTCTTTATGTGTGATGACATAACCGGTAACCACCTTACTCAAGAGTAGAAGCTGCCAGGGGCGTGCGATACGCAGGGTACCCGAATGACCGGTGGATTTCCTTACGGACTATCACGTATTGCATGCCATTCAACGCCGGAATCCGAATCCAGTGGCACATGATCCCGGCGCCGCCGGCGTGTTCAGGGTTATGATAGCAGTGTCCCGTTACGCTTCCACAGTAGGTCGCATATGCAGACTGGATATATAACTCATCCCCTGTGCCTCAAGCACGACATGGGCGCGCATCATCCGGAATCCCCGGCGCGCATCCACGCCATCGAGGACCAGCTGATCGCCGGCGGGCTGATGGACTACCTGCAGCGGCACGAGGCGCCGGAGGCGACCAGAGAGCAGCTGCAGCGCGTGCATGATGCCGCCTACCTCGACGCCATCGAGGCAGCCGCGCCGAAGCAGGGCACGGTGGAGCTCGACCCGGACACCGCGATGAACCCGTTCAGCTATCCGGCCGCGCTGCGCGCCGCGGGCGCTGCGGTGCTGGGGGTGGACCTGGTGATGGCGGGCAGGGTGGAGAATGCCTTCTGCAACATCCGTCCGCCGGGGCACCATGCCGAACGCGCCCGCGCGATGGGCTTCTGCATCTTCAACAACGTCGCGGTCGCCGCCGCGCACGCGCTGGCTGCTCATGGCTTGAATCGTGTGGCGATCGCGGACTTCGACGTGCACCACGGCAACGGCACCGAGAACATCTTCCACGACGATCGCCGCGTGATGCTGTGCTCGACCTTCCAGCACCCGTTCTACCCATATGTCGGAGCGGACAGCGGCAACGACCACATGATCAACGTGCCGCTGCCTGCAGGGACGAAGGGGGAGGGGTTCCGCGCGGCCGTGACCGAGCACTGGCTGCCCGCGCTGGAGCGTTTCCAGCCCGAATTCCTGCTGATCTCGGCCGGGTTCGACGCCCACCGCGACGACGACATGGCCATGCTCGGGCTGACCGAGCCGGACTACGCCTGGGTCACGAAAGAGCTGAAGGCCGTCGCCACGAAATATGCCCAGCGCCGCATCGTCTCGGTGCTCGAAGGCGGCTACGAGTTGCACGCGCTGGGTCGCAGCGCGTTCGCACACGTCAAAGTGCTCAGCGGCTTGTAGGAATTTCCCTTGCAAGAATCCCGCCGTTACTGGAATTGGCGGGGTTTTCCCGTTTTATTCCCCCCTTTGCTTGCCACCCGAACTGCTATCTTGGCGCCATAGAAATTGGTTAGGCGTCGATGCGATACCGCATCAACAACAGAAAAGGGGCAAGACCATGTCAACAGCAGCCAAGATTCGAGTCATCGACAACGACAGCGAGGAGTACATCGCCGAGTCGCAAGCCATCCAGGAAGCGCGTGCGCGCCTGGAAGCCGAGACCCAGGCCGAACTCTCCGCCCAGGCGCGCGCCCGCGCCGAAGCGCATTCCCGTGCCATGGCCCAGGCCAGGCTGCGCCATGAAGTCGAGCTGACCGCCCAGATCGAGGCGAAGAGCCAGGAGGAGATGAGGCTGGCCGAGGTGATTCGCGCCAAGCTCGAAACCGAGAAGCAGCTGGCGAACGAATTGCAGGTTCAATTGCAGACCGAACAGCGCCTGCATGAGGAGACTCAGGCGAGGTTGCGCGCAGAGCAGCAGGTGCAGGACGAACTGAACCAGCGCCTGCAGAACGAGGAGATGGCACGTGCCGCAGCCGAGAGCAAGGCCAAGGCCGAGCGCGAGCTGGCCGCATTGATCGAGCAGCAGCGCCAGGCCGAACAGGCTGCGCAGCAGCGTGCCGAAACCGAAGCGCGCGCCATCCAGGCCAACATCGCCGAGATCGAGGCGCGCATCGAAAAGACCGTCGCAGAACGCATGGCTGCCGAACAGGCCCAGCGCGGCCAGATCGAGGAAAAGCTGAAGCTGGAAGCCCGCTTGCGCGACATCGCGGTGCAGCGCGCCGAATGCGAGGCCGAAGAGGCCCGCCTCGTGGCGGAACGCGTCGCATCCGAACAGCGTGAGCTGTCGCAGGTCGGCAAGCGCGTCGAGGCCGAGCAGCGTGCAGTCCAGGCTGCCGAGAACCGCGCCCGCCTCGAACAGGAAGCCGCGAACTATGCCCACCAGAAAACGGCGACCGACGAGGCGATCGCCGCTGCCGTGCAGGAGAAACTGCGCAAGGAACAGGAAGCGAGCGCCTTGCTGGCATCCAGATTGAGCACCGAGCGTGCCGCATCCGAGGCCGCCGAGGCCCGCGTCCGTGCCGAAGCGCTGGCGGCATCCGAGATCGAGGCTCGTCTGGCCGCGGACCGCGAAGCCGAGCAATCGGCGCAGGTGCGTGCCAATGCCGAACGCGCCGCCGCGGAACTCGCCGCCCAGCGCAAGCTCGCCGAGGATCAGGCCAGGGCCGATGCCGAGATGCGCGAGCGCAACGAGCGCCAGGCTCACGAGATGGCGCGTCAGCGCGCCGAGGCCGAGGCGATCGCGCGCATCGAGGCGGAACGCAAGCTGAAGATCGAGCAGGAAACGAAGGCGCTGCTGCAAGCACAGATCGAGGCAGACCGCAAAGTCATCGCCCAGCAGGATGAGAACAATGCACTGCTGCGCCAGGCTGAGCAGGAGGCGAACCAGCGCCTGAATGTCGAACTGATGGAGAAGCAGGCTGCGGAACACAAGCTGCAGGCCGAGAGCGACCTGACGGTGCTGGCGCAGCAGCGCGCCGAAGCGGAGATGCAGGCCGCCCGCGAAGTCGAACTGCAGTTGCAGGCCGAAACGCAGGCCATCGCCCTGGCCAACGAGCGCGCCACCGTGGCGTGCGATGCCTACCGCATCGCCCAGGAGAATACGCAGCGCGAGCAGGAGCTGATGCAGACCGAACAGGCCCGCATCGAGGCCGAGCAGCAAGCCGAGCAGGCGTTGCTGGAAAAGCTGCGCGCACAGAACGAGGCCCTGCAGATCGCCCAGTCGAGGTCGGAAGCCGAGAACCGCGAGCGCGCCGCCATCGAACAGCAGACCGCAGCAGAACAGGCTGCTGCGATCGCAACGCAACAAAAAGCCGCCGCGCTGGAAGAGGCGGCCAATGCCGCCATGCAGCGAGCAGAACTGGAAGAAGAGGCACGCCGCGCTGCCGAGGCACAGGCCCAGACCGAGATGGAGTTGGCCGAATCCCAAAAACGCGCCATCGCCGAGACCGAAGCGCGCATGGCTACTGAACAACGCGCCATCGAAGCCAATAACGAGAAGATCGAACTGGAAGCGCGCGCAAGGGAAGCGGTCGAGGAAACCCTGCGTCTGAACGAGGCAGCGCTTCAGGCGGCGCGCGATCAGGAACAGGTCGCGGTGCGTGCGCTGAATATGGCCAAGGTGCGCGCCGAGGCAGAAGCCCGCGCACTGCAAGTCGAGGAAGAGAAGATCCGCGCCGAGGCCAAGGCCGCGGTGGCGTTCCGCAAGCAGATCGAAACCGCCGAGTTGGCACGCGACGAAGCGATGACCCGTGCCGGAAACATGGCCACGCTGCGCATCGAAGAGGCAGGCAAGGCCGTTATGGCAGCGGAGGAGAAACTGCGCGCCGAGGCGCGTGAAACGGTCGCGGCACGCAAGCGCGCCGAGCTCGCCAAGGCGGCGAAGCAGGCTGCGGAGCAGCGCGAGCAGCTCGATCTGGAAGCGGCAGAGCTGGAGCAGCGTCGCTACGCAAAGGAACGCGAACTGCTGGCGCAAGCGACCCTGCGCCATGCCGTCGAGCATGAAGCCGAGGCCAAGGTCCAGGAGCGTGTCGATGCCGAACGTCTGGCGATAGAGGCCGACAAGGAAATGATGGCAGCCGAGGAAGAGGCGCTGCAGCAAGCCAAGCAGCTCATCGATGCGGCGAAACAACAGCGTGAGAACGCGATCCAGTTCATCGAGGAAGCCACCCAGCAGCGCATCGCCGAAGAGCAGCGCGCCCTGAAGATCGAGCAGGATCATGCGCGCCTTGAACAGCAAGCAACGGAAGCTGCGCGCCAGCGTGCCGCACTCACCGAGCAGACCGTGCAAGTGGTGGCGCGCCGCATCGAGGAAGAACAGATGCTGCTGGCGCAGCAACAAGTGCGGCTGGAAACCGAGCAGCGCGTCCTGGTCGAGATCGGTCAGCGCGTGTCGGCTGAAGTGCAGGCCACTTCAGCAGCCGAGGCACGCGAGATCGCCGAGCAGATGGCCCGCGAAGAAGCGAAGCAGCAGGCCATCCTTGCACACGAAGCGAGACTTGCCGCGGAGGAGTTGGCCGGGCTGAAGCAGCGCGAGAACGAGTGCCAGCGCGAGCAGATCGAAGAGGTTCGCGCAGAATCCGCCACCTACGAACTGATGGCGCGCCTGCGCAACAGCAGCCGCATCGGCAAGTTCGCGAAGGCTGTGGGCCTGGTTTCGGTGATGGCCTTCGTCGGCCTGTCGCTGCCGCTGTTCTACGGCCAGGACAGCACCGTGAATGCACAACCCGTCACGACGGCGAGCGAGTCTGCCCATGCTGCCCCGGCCGAGACCAAGGCAGTCGAGGCGAAGCATGACCTGGCTGCGGAAACCTATCTGGTGCTGGGGGACCTCAAGATGTCCGGCCAGCTCGGCCAGAAGAACTGACTACGCAGTGCATCACTCGCGAATCCGTTCGTGTCCCGATTGCCGGGATGCGAACGGATTCTGGTTTTGGAGCGTTCTTTTTCTAACGCAAGGGCAGCTTGCGATCGGTCCCGTTGACCGAGAAGTTAGGTCTAAGCTTCATGTTTAGCGGCGCATACCGCACATGGGAAATAGTTTCTCGACTGGCATAGGCTCGTTACCTAGTGTGTATTCGGCACTGTAATCTTTCCCAAGCACTTCTCTAGCAGATGCGCTGGGAGAATTGGTTAGGCCAACAACAAGAACTTCAGAATTTGCCGGTGGGTAGGAAACAAACCAATGCGAGAAACCCCGTTTGACGGCCAGATCGGTATAGGCGCACATAAGCCAACGAGCACCGGGAGCTGTGCGATTGTGAAATCCAGGCACTGAAAGGTAGGACTTATTCGGCTCTCGTCTAATTTCAGTTACGACAAGCTCGAAAGGTGCACCTTGTGCCTTTGAACTTACCGAGTAGAGAGTAGGTTCCGCCTTCGCGGGAAAAGCGATGGCGGCGGTAATTAGGATGACAGCGTAATGGCGCATGTTGAGAGACCTAACGTGGAGCTAAGGGGCGCGCCGCAGGCGCGTCCCAGCGACCGGAGGGAGCGAACTTGAGCGCAGGGTTAGACGCCACTTCGGTTCTCAACGGTTACGTTCTATGGGATTCTCTCGGGAAGTCTGCTGCCCGAGCTGTTGGGCGAGCCCGATGAGAATTCCTTCGGGACCCCGGATGTAGCAGAGCCGATACATGTTTTCATACTGGACCACTTTGCCGACGAGCTTCGCGCCACGTTTGCGGAGCCGGACGAGCGTATCGTCGATGTCTTCCACGGTGAACATGACGCGTAGGTAACCGAGAGCGTTCACTGGGGCGATGCGGTGATCGGCGACCACGGGCGGCGCGAGGAAGCGGGACAACTCGAGCCGGCTGTGACCGTCCGGCGTACGCATCATGGCAATCTCGACGCGCATGCCGCGCAATCCGGTGACGGCATCTGCCCAGTCTCCTTCAACTGGAGCACGCCCCTCGAGATCGAGACCAAGTTCGGTGAAGAACTCAATGGCGGCATCGATGTCTTCCACTACGATGCCGACGTTGTCCATACGCATGACTGTCATGATGTCTCCTTGGCGTCTAACGTGGAGCTAAGGCGCGTCCCAGCGACCTGAGGGAGCAAACTTTAGCGCAGGGTTAGCCCTACTCGGGCAGAACAGGCACAAAGACATATAGACCACCAGCAAGCAATAGCGATAAAGCAAAGGCCCCAACAGAACGCGCATGGTTAGTGCTGTATGACACGGCAAATGCACGAGCTGAAAACAGCAGGGGAACCAGCACAACTAAGGAAAGCGGCTCGATAAGATTTGAAAGGGATTTGGTTTTCCATCCAGTGATTGCGAGAGTCCACCACAGGACAAATGGCAAAAGAACCGTTAGAAAGTCATAGCCGGTCATTTGGCGCTCACGTTTGAGCCGCACAAAAGCAGCGACGAGCAACGCGACAGAGACTGCAATAACGATCCAGAACAAGAGCTGGGCCATGGCGGGCTAACGTAAACTAGACACCAAAAATGTCGCCTAATCTGGCGCCGCCTGTCTGATAATCTGGCATTAGACTGGATATCTTGTTGATTCTAATAAGAGCCTGTTTCATAAACGCCCCATCCCTGTCAGAAAAAACGACATCTTCTATTTATTCCCAAACTGTATTGTGGCACCTACCCTAACGGTCCGGCCAGAATGCGTCAACGAATCCGAAGGCCTATATATTTTTTGGGCTAGACCTTCAGCAACTCGTTCTTCAAAGCCGCGACCTTTGCCTCGTCCGCGAGGCTAGACGAACTGACCCAGAACACGTCCTCGGCGCGGCTGCCCAGCGTGTTGATCTTGGCGCGGTGCAGGCGCACGTCGTGGCGGTCGAGGATGAGCGCGATGCGCGCGAGCAGGCCGGGGCGGTCGCCGGCGACCAGCGAGAGCACGTGCATGCCCTTGTTGTCCAGGGCGATCTCGACTTCGGTGGGGATGGGGAAGTGCTTGAGCTGGCGGCTGACGCGCCCACCCGCGGCCGGGCTGACCGGGCGGGCCTGCGCGATCTGCTGCGCCAGTTCGAACTCGATGTAGGTCATGATGTCGCGGTAGGCGGTCTCGCTGCGCGCCGCTTCCATGATCTGGAAGCTGTTCAGCGCGTAGCCGTGGCGCGTGGTGTGGATCTTGGCCTCGGCGATGGTGTAGTTCATGCGCGCGAAAAAGTCGCAAATGCGCGCGAACAGGCCGCGCTGGTCGCGGCAGTACACCATCACCTGCAAGCCTTCCCCCGCGCGGCTCAGGCGCGCCTTCACGATGGGCGCGTCGGCGTTCGCCTTGAACGCCAACTGGCGCGTGTGCCAGGCGATCTCCTGCGCCTCGTGGTCGAGGAAGTAGCTGTCGTCGAGCTGCGCCCACAGCATGCGGTAGGTGTCCGGCGTCAGGGCGTAGAGGTTGAGCGTGTTGGCGGCCTCGCGGCGGATCTCGTCGAGATGGTCGGCGGCTTGGCCGCCGGCGAGGTAGCGCCTCGTCGCGAGGAACAGGTCCTCCATCAGCTTGGCTTTCCAGGCGTTCCACACCTTGGGGCTGGTGCCGCGGATGTCGGCGACGGTCAGCAGGTAGAGCGCGACGAGGTAGCGGTCGTTCCTGATCGTTCGGGAGAAGCTCGCGATGACCTCGGGGTCGGAAAGATCCTGCTTCTGTGCCGTGGCGGACAATGCCAGGTGCTGTCCGACCAGCCACACCACCAGGTCGCTGTCGTCGTTGCCAAGCCCGTGTTGCTTGCAGAAGGCGCGCGCATCCTTCATGCCCAGCTGCGAATGGTCGCCGCCTCGTCCCTTGGCGATGTCGTGGAACAGGCCGGCGATGTACAGCACTTCGGGGCGTGCGAATTCAGCCATCAGCTTGCTGCACAGCGGGACTTCGTGTGCATGTTTTTCCAGCGCGAAGCGGCGCAGGTTGCGCACCACCATCAGGATGTGTTCGTCCACGGTGTAGACGTGGAACAGGTCGTGCTGCATCTGGCCGACGATGCGGCCGAAGGCAGGGATGTAGCGGCCGAGGATGCCGTACTGGTTCATGCGCCGCAGCGCGTGGATGACGCCGGTGGGCTGGCGCAGGATCTCCATGAAGCGCTGCCGGTTGAGCGGATCGCGGCGGAACGCGGCATCGACCTTGTGCTGCGCGCGCCACAGTGCGCGCAGCGTCTTCGCGCTGAGGTCGGTCAGCTCGGCGAGCTGTTCCATCAGCAGGAACAGCTCGAAGATCGCCGCGGGCGTGTGCTCAAACAGTTGCTCGTCGCGGATGTCCAGCAGCGTGCCGATGACGCGGAAGCGCTCGTTCAGTGCGTGTTGCGGCGGTGTTTCGCGCACCAGGCGGTCGTGCAGGTTCTGCAGCAGGATGGTGTTGAACTGGCGCACCGCGAGCCGCGTGCGGTAGTAGCGCTGCATCAGGTGTTCGCTGGCGCGGCGGTTGGCCGAGGCCTCGATGCCCATCTGTTCGGCGAGCATGGTCTGGAAATCGAACAGCAAGCGGTCTTCGCGCCGCTTCGCGAGGTAGTGCAGGCGGACGCGCAGGGTTTGCAGCAACTCGTCGTGGCGCGCGATCTGGCGCGCCTCGGTCGCCGTGATCAGGCCGGCCTTCGCAAGTTCGGACCAGCGCGTGCCCAGGCCCGCGGCGAGTGCGATCCAGGTGACGGTCTGCAGGTCGCGCAGTCCGCCGGGGCTTTCCTTCAGGTTGGGCTCCAGGTTGTAGTCTGCCTCGGCGAAGCGCGCGTGGCGCTGTTGCTGCTCATGCTGTTTGGCGAGGAAGAAACGGTACGGATCGAGGTGCTGTTGCACTGCGGCGCGCAGCGATTCGAACAGCGATGCGTCGCCGGCGAGCAGGCGCGATTCGAGCAGGTTGGTCTGCACCGTGATGTCGGCGGATTCCTGCAGGCAATGCTCGACGGTGCGGATGCTGTGGCCGACTTCGAGTCCGATGTCCCATAGCGTCTGCACCAGTTCGTGCAGCTTGTGCTGCAGCGCCTCATCCGGCGGGTGCCCGGCCATGAGTTTTTCGGATTCGGCATCGAGCAGGATCAGCAGGTCGATGTCGGACTTCGGGTAGAGCTCGCCGCGCCCGTAGCCGCCCACCGCGACGAGTGCGATGTTGCCGGGCATGCCTAGCATCTGCCACACCCGGCGCAGGTAGTCGTCGATCAGCCTGCTGTGCGCGCCCAGCAGGCGCGCCGCCTTGCCGTGTTTCAGGAAATCCTGTTCGAGTGAAGCGCGGTCGCTGCGCAGCGATGCGCGCAGCGTTGCGATTTCGTCAGAGGGGCGGAGGGGGAGGGCAGCCATCGGAAACGGTCAGCACTTCGAAGCCGGTTTCGGTGACGAGGATGGTGTGCTCGTACTGCGCGGACAGGCTGTGGTCCTTGGTGACCACGGTCCAGCCGTCGCCGAGCTGCTTGATCGCGGCCTTGCCGGCGTTGACCATCGGCTCGATCGTGAAGGTCATGCCGGGCTCGAGCCGGATGCCGGTCTTGGGGCGGCCGTAGTGCAGCACTTGCGGTTCTTCGTGGAAACGGGCGCCGATGCCGTGGCCGCAGAACTCGCGCACCACGCTGTAGCCCAGCGGTTCGACGAAGCTCTGGATGGCGTGACCGATGTCGCCGAGGTAGGCGCCCGGTTTGACGACGCGGATGCCGCGCCACAGCGCCAGCCAGGTGGTCTCGCACAGGCGCCGCGCCTGGATCGACGGTTCGCCGACCAAGTACATGCGGCTGCTGTCGCCGTGATAGCCGTCCTTGATCACCGTCACGTCGATGTTGACGATGTCGCCGTTCTTCAGCGCCTTCTCGCTCGGCACGCCGTGGCAGATCTGGTGGTTGATCGAGGTGCAGATCGATTTCGGGTAGGGCGTATGGCCGTGCGGCGCGTAGTTGAGCGGCGCGGGGATGCCGTGCTGCACGTTCACGATGTAGTCGTGACACAGACGGTCCAGCTCGTTGGTGGTCACGCCCGCCTTGACGAAGGGGGTGATGTAGTCGAGCACTTCGCTGGTCAGGCGGCCGGCGACGCGCATCTTTTCGATCTCTTGCGGGGTCTTGATGGTAACGGACATGTTCTCTCGGGAATCTCTGGAAGTTTCAGCCGGACAGTCCGCCAGAATCCCAGGGTTAGCTTGTTCAGAATGTGGCGAGAATAGCACGTGCCTCCGATTGCCGACAATTGCGGTTAGGAACTAAACTGGCGGTGTGCCACCTAAGGGGCGCAGCAAATTTCGATAACCTCATTACGGAGACAACATGAAAAAATCGTTAGCAACCGTCCTGTTCCTTGCAGCCAGTTTTAATGCTTATGCCGTCGACGGCGGTGCGGTGCTCGGCGGCGCGCTCGGCGGCGCAGCGGGCGCTGCGGTGGGCCAAAGCATGGGCGGACAGAACGGCGCGATTCTCGGTGCAGCCATCGGCGGCGGCGCCGGCGCGGCGATTGGCAGCCGTCCCGCCCCGCAAGCGGTCGCACAACCGGTTCCGGTTCAACAACGTGAAAATGGCGATGAAGAAGAGCATCGTAACAAGCACAAGCACCACCATGGTCACGAAGACTAGGCTTGCCTGAGCTTCGACGACGCAAAAATAGAAGGCACGGTGACGTGCCTTTTATTTTTGCGGTTTGTTGCGCTGGCAACATTTGGATGTCTAAATTGCTTTTTGACTCCAAATTAGGGTTTTTCCCCATTGTGGAATATATAATGGCACTGTTTTGAAAAGGGCATGTATGTTTGCCGCAACATGCCCTCTTGCTTTGTCAAGTTGGAGCAGCCGGATCGAGGGTAGGCACGTCGGCTCTGCATGGACTATGACGGGGCCGGTTGGCGCACAAGGCAGATATTTGCGAACGACACAAGAAAGGGCATGACCGCGACAATGACGACGAGGATAGCTCCACTTGTTTTCCATTTTCTTACTGGCAGACATAGTTCCGCCGCGACCATATGCGCATAAACGGACGTGACCCGTTAACGGGATTCCTGGATCGTAATGGCTGCCTGCAGGCGGCTACGAAGCTGGCCGTTGATTCGACGAGTAACGGGCGTGCCCTCGCGGTCCTTTGGTTCGATCTCGACCGCTTCAAACAGATCAATGAGTCTTTCGGCCATCTCGGCGGCGACGAGGTGATCGCCGACATCGCTATCCGGTTCCGTGCACGCGCGAGCGGTCGCGCAGAACTCTCGCGCATGGGGGGCGACGAGTTTGTTTGTCTTCTTCCCAATTGCGATCGGGCGCAAGCCCAGCAGTTCGCCAACGAACTGGTCAGCACGGTAGAAGAACCTCTCACCATCGGAAGTCTGGTGTTGCGTCCGACCGTGAGTGTCGGTATTGCGATACTCGAGCAGGGTGAAGATCCACTGGTGCTGCTGGAACGTGCCGATCGGGCCATGTTCGCCTCCAAGGCCAAGGGTGGGAAGTGCGTCGTGTTCTCCGGGGAAGAGCCTATCCCCGGCCGCCTCGGTATCACGCTCGCGCGCGAAGAACTCTCGATCGAGGACAGTCTGCACACTGCCCTGGAGACCGGCGGATTCCGGCTGCACTACCAGCCCATCATTCACGCAAACGGTCAGATAGAGGCGGTCGAAGCGCTGATGCGTTGTAACGTGGACGGCGAGAATATCTCGCCCGGAAGATTCATCCCCGTCGCGGAAAAGACCGGACTGGTGATCCGCCTCGGCGAATGGAGTCTCCTGCAAGGGGCGACGTATGCGCGCCAGTTGCAGGACGCCGGCCACCATACCAAGGTCGCCATCAATGTGTCCCGCGCGCAACTCGTTTCCCCGAAATTCACTCACGCCCTGCATGCGGCGCTGATCTGCTCCAACGTGAGCCCCGAGTTGATCGAGCTGGAGCTCACCGAATCCCTGTTCATGGATATTTCGGATACCGTCCAGAAAAACCTGAAGAACGTCATCGGCGCGGGCGTGAGGCTGGCCATCGACGACTTCGGCACCGGCTATTCCTGCCTGGCGAACCTGAAGGACATTCCGGCCGGCAAGCTCAAGCTGGACCGTGCCTTCGTCACCGTCCTTCCGGAAGACCGCCGCGCCTTGTCGGTGGTCAAAGCCGTGACTCAGCTCGGGCACGACCTGGGCATGACCGTCGTGGCGGAGGGTTGCGAAAGACGGGAGCAGATCGATGCGTTGCTGGATGCCGGCGTCGACGCCATTCAGGGATTCTATTACGCAAAACCAATGCCGGAGGAGCAGCTGCTTCCCTGGTTGCAACAAAGGAACACACTATGAGCAACACCGTTACCGCCCCGCAGGAGTCTGCTCCATCCGATGTGGACATGCTGTTTGAACGCTCCCTGCTGGATGTGGGGATTCCCCCGTGCCCCGTCATTTTGAACCGTTTTATGGTCGAGGCCGGCAAGGACGAGCCGGACTTCAAGCGGCTGGAAAGCATCATCAGCGCCGATGTCGGCATATCCGCCAGCCTGATCAAGACCGCCAATGCCCCGTATTTCGGGATGCGGCAACGGGTGCGTTCGGTGAGCGAGGCGCTCACGGTTCTCGGCCTGAACGTATCCAGTCGTGCCATCGCCGGCATCGTCCTGCGCAACTCTTTTCCGAATGTGCCTAACCTGGAACGCTTCTGGGATGCTTCGGCACGCATCGCACGCCTTTCCGGCTGGCTGGCGCAGCATCTCGAATTGCGTGGCTTGCGCGCGGAGGATGCCTACACTTTCGGCCTGTTTCGCGACTGTGGCATTCCAGTCCTGCTCAAGCGTTTTTCCGGCTATGAGGAAACCCTTACTGCAGCCAATGGCGAGCAACTGCAGAGCTTCACCGCCATAGAGGAGGCCGCATTCCCTACCAACCACGCGATGGTGGGCTGCCTGCTTGCGCAAAGCTGGTGGCTGCCGGAGGAGATCTGTCTCGCCATTCGCAATCACCACGATCTGGCGGTGCTTAAATCCGCGGAGTCCCATCTGCCGTTGTTGAGCCGCAGGCTTGTCGCGACAGCACAGTTTGCGGAACATATCGTGCAGCGCCAGCTCAGTTTGAGTATCACCCAGGAATGGCCGAAACTCGGCGAGGCCTGCCTGGAACTGCTCGATGTGGGAGAGAGCGATCTTGAGCGTCTCTACACCGAAGCGGAACCGGTTGCCTCCGCGAGCGAATAGTAGCGGTACTGAAGGCGGCTCGATGGCGGGAGAATAAAAGGCACGGTGACGTGCCTTTTGTCTTTGCGGTTACGGTCTGTATTCGAACAGGGTTGAAGGTAGCGAAGCCAGTTGTCGCTGCGTGTGTTCATAGCCGAGAGCAATGATTTCCTCGGCGCGGTCGAACTCCATGAAACGGATATGCCCCAGCGGGGGCTGGACGATCACATCCGGGCGATCCAGAGACAAACGGGTTTGGGTGATGCGGGTCTCCATGATGTTGATCGAGGCCAGCAGTACCTCGAAGATGCTGGGCAGCGGGTCCGGCGATATCCATTTCCGGAATTGCGCCGAGGCTGCATTATCGCCGGTGAGCAGTTTCTGTTTGATGTCTTTCATCGACAGGCGATAGTCGCCCACCCAGCGCGAGAACATGCCGGATGCGCTGTCTTCTGCGCTGTTGTCCTTTGATGCAGGCAGCAGCGGTTTCATGTTCTTGCCGGCAATGATCTCGTGATTGAGATCGACCGCGATCACGATATCGGCGCCCATGGCGCGGACCACGCTCACCGGCACCGGGTTACTGAGGCCGCCGTCCACCAGGATGTGCCCGTTGCTGCGTACCGGCGTGAAGATGCCGGGAACCGAGATGCTGGCTCGCACCGCCTCGATCACGTCGCCGCTACGGATGACGACCTCCTCCCCGCTGATTATGTCCGTCGCCACGGCGGCAAAGAGCTTAGGCAGCATTTCGATGGTATCGGCATGGATATGTGCACGCACCAGTTCGCTGATCCTGGTGCCGTCGAGCAACCCGGACTTGGGCAGCACGACGTCGAAGAAGGAAGCTGTCGTTTTCCAGTCAAATGTTCGAAAGGAAGCTTCCAGCTCATCCAGCTTGCCGGCGGCATAGATCGCCCCGATGAGCGCTCCCATGCTGGTGCCCGCGATAAAGTCCACCTCGATGCCTGCGTCCTTGATGGCCCGGATCACGCCAAGGTGTGCGAGTCCGCGCGCCGAGCCGCTACCCAGCGCCAGGCCGACCTTTGGACGGCTGCCGATTACGTTTTTATTATCCATTCCTGCCTTTCACTTGGTGTCCGCGATTGGCCTTAGGCAGTCACATGGCCAGTTGTCGACTGCAAGAGACCTAGCCTGCGATATCCTGATACCCCTCGACCGCTTCCAGCTGGCCGCGCATGACCTTCAACTGGAACAAGGTGTCGCGCTCTTCCTCGGAGAGCACAGACTCGATGTGGCGAATGGTGGCCTGGTAGCGCGGGATGACGTTGTATTTGAGCGCGTTGACGCGCTTCTGGGTCTTGCGCTGTTCGGTCAGCAGGCGCCACAGCGCCGTTTCGGCTTCGCCCAGTTGCGCGAGCAGCACGGCGAGGTCGGTCATGCGCTGGCGCGCCTCGTCGAAGCTGGCATCGGTCCACATCAGACCGACTGGCTGCAGGGGAGTACTCTCGACCGAGACGGTGGGATATTCGACGCCTATGCTGCTGCGCGGCAGGATGTGAACGGATACGGCGGGAGCGAGCCCCAGCACGGCTTGGCGCAACTGGGTGCTGCCCATGCGCATGTGGGCGATGGTCAACCAGTGGTAGGCGCCCTGGAATGCCGTTTTCACCCTCAGCCGCAGTTCCCGGTAGCTCTGCAGGCGCTGGTGTACCAGCCGCGTGAGCAGTTCGCGCTTGCGTTCGAGCAGGTCGTGGCCGTGCTGCAGGGCCACGACCTGGCGGCGCAGCGACAGCAGCGTGCTCTTGGTGGGGCGTACCCTGAGGCGGCTTTTCATTTCTCCTCCGCGGGCGCGCCTTGCCAATGGTGGTATTGGGTAAGGTCCGCTTCGCCGACTCGGGTCAGCGCCTCCGGCGGTAGCAGGGAGAGCAGGTCCCAAGCGAGGTTCAGGGACTCGACGATGCTGCGGTCTTCATCCTCGCGCTGTCCGACGAAGCGCCGTTCGAAGGCCTCGGCGAAGGCGAGGTAGTTCCGGTCGGTTTCGGAAAGGTCGTCCGCGCCGATGATGGAGGCGAGGTTGCGCACTTCGAGCGCGCGCGCGTAGGAAGCGTAGAGTTGGCCGGCGACCCGCGCATGGTCCTCGCGCGTGTGCCCCTTGCCGATGCCGTCCTTCATCAGGCGCGACAGCGAAGGCGGGATATCCACCGGCGGATAGATGCCGAGGTTGTTGAGGGTGCGGCTCAGCACCAGCTGTCCCTCGGTGATGTAACCGGTGAGGTCGGGGATGGGGTGGGTGATGTCGTCCGAAGGCATCGATACCACCGGCATCATGGTGATGGAGCCTTTCTTCCCCTTGATGCGTCCGGCGCGCTCATAGATCTCCGCCAGGTCGGAATACAGATAGCCTGGATAGCCCTTGCGCGCGGGCACGTCGCCCTTGGCCGTGGCGACTTCGCGCAGCGCTTCGGCGTAGTGGGTCATGTCGGTCATCACCACCAGCACATGCAGGTCGAGATCGAACGCGAGGTACTCTGCCGCGGTCAGCGCGGCGCGCGGCAGGATCAGGCGCTCGATGGTCGGTTCGTCGGCGAGGTTGAGGAACATCGTCACGTTGCGCAACACGCCGCTGGCGGTGAAGGTCTCGCGGAAGAATTGCGCATCGGCATAGGACACGCCCATCGCGGCGAACACCACCGCGAAGTGCGACTCCTCCTCTGGCAGCCGTGCCTGTCGCACGATCTGGGCGGCGAGGCGGTTGTGCGGCAGGCCCGAGCCGGAGAAGATCGGCAGTTTCTGGCCGCGCACCAGCGAGTTGAGTCCGTCCACCGAAGACAGCCCCGTCTGGATGAACTCGCGCGGATAGGCGCGCGCGGCGGGATTCACCGGCGCACCGTTGACGTTGCGCTTCAGTTTGGAGTACAGGGGAGGGCGGCCGTCGCGCGGCTGACCGATGCCGTTGAACACGCGGCCCAGCAGGTCCGGACTCAGCGCGACTTCGAACGGCTGGTCGAGGAAGCGTGTCCAGGTGCGCTCTAGGTCGAGATTGTCGGTGCCTTCCAGCACCTGGATCAACACCAGTTCGTTGGAAGTGCGGATCACCTGGCCGTTGCGCCGCCGCCCGCTGTGGTCGCGCACCACCACGCGGTCGCCCAGCGCCACGCCGGGCACGCCGCGCATGTACAGCAGCCCGCCGCGTGCCGCCGAGGCCAGCCGGTATTCCTTGTCGCTCATGTCGCCACCTTTCCGTGTTGGGCGTATTCGGTGCGCAACCGCTCGAATTCGCCATCGACCTGCGCGGCGAAGTTGCGCAGTTCATCCAGCTGACCGTTCGCATAGCGGCCTTTCAGACGCTGCGCATTGGAGAGGAGGGGCAGGCGCAGCAGTTCCTGCACCGGCACGCCCAGTTCCAGCAGCTTGAGTCCCTGCCGGTAGATGCTCAGCATCTGGTCGAGCAGGGCGAATTGCTTCTGCGGCGAACAATAGCTGTCTACCGGATCCAGCGCGCTCTGCTGCAGCACGCCTTCGCGGAACAGCGCCACGCCTTGCAGCGCCCAGCGTTGCTGAGGTGACAGCGCTTCAGGGCCGACCAGGTTGACGATGCGAGCCAGTTCTTCGGCACGCGACAGCAGGCCCAGGGCCGCGGCGCGGTGGTCTGCCCAGCGCGGATCGACATGCTCGGCCCACCAGCCGCTGCAGCTTGCGACGTAACCGGAGAAGCTCTCCACCCAGTCCACCGCGGGATAGTGGCGCGCATCGGCAAGTTCCTTGGACAGCGCCCAGAAGGTCTGCACGATCTCCTTGGTGTGGCCGGTGACCGGCTCGGAGAAGTCGCCGCCGGGCGGCGACACCGCGCCGATCAGCGTGATCGATCCCTTGCCGCCGGCCAGCGTGTCCACGCGTCCAGCGCGTTCGTAGAAGGCGGAGAGGCGAGAGGCGAGATAGGCGGGATAGCCTTCCTCCACGGGCATCTGCCCCAGGCGACCCGCGACTTCTCTCAATGCCTCGGCCCAGCGGCTGGTGGAGTCGGCGACCATCACCACGTCGTAGCCCTGGTCGCGGTAATACTCGGCCAGCGTGACGCCCACGTAGATCGACGCCTCGCGCGCCACTACGGGCATGTTCGAGGTGTTCGCCACCAGCAGCGTGCGTTCCATCAGCGAGCGGCCGGTGTTGGGGTCGGTGAGCTTGGGGAAGCTCTCGAGGATGTCCACCAGTTCGTTGCCGCGCTCGCCGCAACCGACGTAGATCACGATGTCGGCATCTGACCAGCGCGCGATCTGCTGCTGCACGATGGTCTTGCCCGCGCCGAACGGACCGGGCACGGCGGCACGTCCGCCCTTCACCAGCGGGAAGAAGGTGTCGAGGATGCGCTGCCCGGTGAGCAGCGGCGCCACGGCATCGTCGCGCCGGAGGTAAGGGCGGGGACTGCGCACCGGCCAGCGGTGGAACAGTTTGAGTTCGCTGATTTCGCCGTTCTGTTGTTTGACGCGTGCCACCACGCCTTCCACGGTGACGTCGCTCGCGGCAACGAGCTCGATCAACTCGCCGCCCATGCCCGGCGGTACCAGGATGCGGTGGACGATGGTCGGCGTTTCCTGCACGGTTCCCAGCACCGCGCCGGATTCGATGCGCGCTCCGGGCTTGAGTCCGGGGCTTGGTTCGAAACGCCACAGTCTGCCGCGGTCCAGCGGCGGAATGTGCACGCCGCGCGGGATGAAATCGCCATGCTGCTTCGCATGCTCCAGCAAGGGGCGCTGCACGCCATCGAAGATGCCGCCCAGCAATCCCGGTCCCAGTTCCACCGACAGCGGCTGTCCGAGCGCCTCCACCGGCTCGCCGGGGCGCAGCGATTCGGTAGGCTCGTACATCTGCACCAGCGCTCGCTCATCGTGTCGGGCGATGACCTCGCCCATCAGCTCCATGCGGCCTATTCTGACCTGTTCGCCGATGCGCACATCCGCCAGTTCGACGGTGACCAGCGGCCCGTTGACTTCGATCACCTTACCCATGCGGAGTCTCCATGGCACGCGGTTCCAGTCGTTCGGCGATCGCGCCCCGCAGCGTTTCATCCAGTCTTTCCATGCGGCCCTCGAAGGTGTTGTCGAAGCGGATGTTTCCGTCCGCGCTGGCGACCAGCACGCCGCCTATGCTGTCCAGAGTTTCTGGCGAGAGCGTGAGGCGCTTGCCGGGCGCGGTTTGCCGCGCAAGCGTTTCCCAGTTCTGATGGAAGCGTTGCCAGTCGCGCCGGTTGAGCTGCGCGATAAGCTCGTCGCGTTCGATTGCCAGTGCACTTTCGCTCAGGTAAGCCAGCAGCAGGGGAAGGTAGTGTGATTGGTCGGCCACCTGTTCTTCCAGACTGGCGGGCAGCTTGGCGAGCACGGCATGGACCAGTTCCCAGCGCACACGGTCGAGTCCGGCGCGCAGTTCGAGTTCTGCCGCCTGCACCCGTTGCTGGTATGCGTGCTCAGCCTGTGCCTTGGCAGCCAGCACTTCGCGCTCCTCATCGATGTGCAGCCGCTGCCGCGTTTCCGCGAGTATCCGTTCGCGTGCCTGATGGCCGTTGGCCAGATGCTCTTCGGCGAGCTTGCGTGCGCGTTCTTCCAGCGCGGTTTCGAGTCCGGAGATATCGTCTGTTGCGCTCATTCCTGTACCTCGAGGGCGGCGGGGCCGAGGATGTTCTGCACCAGGTTTTCCGCGCGCGAGTGATAGGCGTCCGACATTCCTATCCCGGGTATTTCGGTGATCACGATGCGCCCGCCCTCGTTCTGCGCGTGCATCAGGTGTCGGCCCGGGTTGCGGGTCAGGCGCTGTTCGATGACGACCAGCGCAGCCTGCTGGTTGCGTATCAACTCCTGCAGCAGATTTTCGACGGCCTCGGGCTCGGGATCGGCATGGGTCTCGAAGCCGATCAGCGCGAATCCTTCCATCAGCGCGCTGCTGCCCAGTGCGATCATGCGCGCCGGGGCGCTGGTAGCTCCTGTACTCATGCGATCCGGCCCAGCAGCAGGATGGTCACCACCAGACCGTAGATGGCGATCCCCTCGGCAAGGCCCAGGTAGATCAGCGTGCGGCCGAACATCTCGGGCTTCTCGGAGATGATCGCGAGCGAGGCCGCCCCGACCGGACCCACTGCAAGGCCTGCGCCGAAAGCGGCCAGTCCCGTAGGGATGCCAGCGCCGAGCAGCGCCAGTCCCAGGCCGACTGAGATCTCTCCGTGGGGTGCGGCGGCCTGCTGCGCGAGCGCGTCCTGCATGCCCAGCAGCAGCGCGCCCAAGCTCGCGCCGACGAATACCACCAGGTTGGTTGCCAGCGTCCCTCTCCACCAACGTTGGGCTCGTTTGCCATCCGTCATGGGACGGAATTCCAGGTAGACGCCCAAGCCCAGCGTGAGCAGGAGATTCAGGCAGATTAATGCGATAAGCCAGGACATATGTTTCCCTTTCTATGAACGAATCATCAAATCAAAATGCAAGTTTTTGTCGGTTGCCCAGGGTCAGCGGCCGGAACGGTCGGCCGTCGCCGCCGAAGAAGCGCGAGAAGCCTTCGTAGTATTCGAGACGCAATGTCTGGATCGCCACGATGGCGCCTTCCAGGGCCAGGATGAAGACGTTGCCCAGCACCACGGTCAGCCAGTATCCCGCCGTGTGCATCATGCTGCCCACGGTGAAGATGGCGATGGAAAGCGCCACATGGTTGAGGCTGAAAGCCGCCAGGCGCAGGAACGACAGCGTGTTCGAGATGTAGGCCATGACAGACTCGAAGCCTTCCATCAGCGAGATCAGCATCCGTTCTCCGGTGGCGATGCCGGGGTTCTTCTGCCACACATGGATCAGTATCGCGGCGAGGGCGGCGCACAGCATCAGTACGGTAGCGATATCCAGAGCCCCTTCGGTGGCGTAGTGCCAGGCGGCCGACAGCAGCCCCAGGTAGAGCAGCAGTCCCGCCGCGCCGTGGCTGTCCATAAGAGCTTCGCGCAGGCAGCCGTCGGCGATGCGGTTGCGTATGGTCAGCACGGTGGCCATCAGGATGAAACCCACGCCCCAGGCCAGTGCCACGCCCAGCATGCGCAACGGGTCGGACAGCGGCGCCATCCACAGGGCGGGCAGGAGGTGTTCGAAACCGAACACGCTGCCGTAGAGCAGGCCGAACACTGTCGAGCTGAGGCCCGCAGCGACAGCGAGCGGCGCATACTGGCCGAGGCGGCGTCGCAGCAGGATGCCGGCAAGGGCGAGGCAGGCGCCCTGGCCGGCGTCGCCGAACATCATGCCGAACATCAGTACGAAGGAAACGGCGAACGGCACGGTGGGATCGATCTCGCCATAGCGCGGCACCCCGTAGTTCAGTACCAGGCTGGCGAAGGGGCGCAGCCAGCGGTGGTGGACGATGACCGAGGGCACCAGCAGGCGCTCGTCGGCACGGGGTGCACGCGCACGCAGCACGAAGCGGTTGCCGAAGTTTTCTGCCAGCATTCGACGCAGGTGAGGCAATCGGATTTCGGGTACCCAGCCGCTCACCGTGGCCAGGCTGCCGCGCCCGCGCATCAGGTCGGCCAGTTCGGCGTAGGGCGCGGCTCGCGCCAGGGTGTGCGCGGCGTCGAGCAGGCGTCCGCGCAGATTGTCTTGCGACAGCTCGGCGTGGCGCTGCTCTTCTTCCTGTCTGCGCTGGCCGATGAGGCGCGACATGCGCTCGGCCAGTTCCCGGCGCACGTCGGCCGGATGCCCGCGAAACTCGGCGGGAACTTCCGTGGTGCGCCAGCCTGCTGCCTGCAGCACTCGCTCGATCTCCCGGGCCTGTCCGGCAGCTCCCGCGATGATCAGGTGCACCTGTTCCGGGTTGGAGAGGAAATGGATGGCCGCGTAGCCGGCCAAGCCGAGTGCCTCCTCGAAACGCTGGAGGTTCACTCGCGGCAGCGTGCCGACGCGGACGTCGAGCAACGCGCTCTTCTTCTGCAGCAGCGTCAGGTCGACACTGATATTCATGAACTGGCTGAGTCCCTTGAGCAGCTGCGCGATGCGGCGATGTTCCTCGCCCAGTTTGCGGACGCGCTCCTCGTCTTCCGAACACTTGTCCCACACCATCTTCAGCCAAGTCACGACCTCGGCCAGTTGTTGCGGAGCGACCGGTTGCATCGGTGCGGCCACGGATTCCGGCGATGCGATTCCATAGTGGGCCAGTACTTTGTCGAGGCGCGCACGGGTCTCTGCATAGGACTGGCGGTAGGCTTCGCCCGGCAGTTCGGGAAGCAGTTCGGGCGACGCTTCGCTGAATTCCGGATCGAAGCTGCCGTAGTTGGCGAGCAGCAGGGCAGCCTGCGGCGCGTCCTCCTTGAGCATACTCAACTCGATGCGTTGCATGGGCAGGGGATTGAACATTCAGTGCAACTCCGCCGTTTGTTTGCCATCGGTATCGGCAAGACCCAGCGCCTCGCGGATCATGGTTGCATCCATGCGCATGCTGCGTCCCCGGACGATGGCGCGCAGGCGCCGCAGGTCACGCTCGCGCAGCACCATGTAGGCAAGGGCGCGCGCGACGTTGAACGAGCTATGGTTCAGTGCGTTGCCGGCGATGCGCCAAGTCTCCCGTTCCAGTTTCAGCGTCACTTCGGTGGTGTTGCGAGACCCTGCCAGCAGCTTGTCGAACGGAGGGGGAAGGCTGGAGATGACTTCCTCGAAAGTCGCGCACTGCGCCAGTTGCTGCAGTTGCTGAGCCGTCAGGCGTTGGCTGGCGGGAATGAGCAGGTAGTAGGCCTGGGAGGGCGGCAGGTTGTAGGCGTAGCGGTAGCGCAGCAGCCAGACCAGGTTCACGCGGTCGATGACGCTGCCGATGATCGCGCGCAGCAGTTGGCCGGAAGCGCTGCCGATCTCGTTGCCGAGATGCGCCAATCCGGCGAAGTAACGCCGGTCCAGTGCGGCATCGAGGGCGAACAGCACCTCGCCGTGTTCCAGCAGGTGGCGGGCCTGGCGCGCGATCTCGGCATAGGGTGTCTGTTCCAGCCGGCGCAGCAATTCCGCCGTCGTGTCGCTTTGCAGCAGTTCGGCGATGGGCAGGCTGGTGAAGGCACCCATGTCCATCAGTTGTTCTTCTATCGCCTGTTGCGACTGGTTGGCCATCTTGCCGCGGATGATGGTCTTGAGGTTGCTGAGTTCGAAGCGGTGTGCCCAATAGCCGAGCAGGTCGCGCGGCGCACCCGACAGCGGGCGGATCAGCACGGCCAGTTCCTTGAGCAATATCGTCACGTTGTTCTGGTCCAGGTCGCCGGCATATTGACTCGCGGAAATATCCGACGAGAGGGCATCAGGCGCCTGATTGCTCTCGTCGAGCGGACGGTCGATCATGGCATTGAGCCGGTCGAAGTCGAGCAATTGTCCTGCGTAGAGACTGACGCGGGTATGCAGGTAGGCGTATTGCGCGGCGTTCATGATTTTCCGGAGCCGGAGAGCAAGGCGAGGGCTTCGTCGATCGCCTGCACTTCCCGTTGTTCTGCCGAAGCGCGCAGGGCGAGGGTGTGTTCGGCATAGCGCCGTTGCAGTTCGGCGATGGTCTGCTGCGCCCGTTGTTCCGCCTGGGCCTGGAAGGCGGCGTGGATCTCCGCGACGCGTTTGGCGTGATGCTGTTCCGCTGCGTTTGCTTCCTGGCGGGCCTGCTCGACGATGGTCTGGCGTTCCTCGTCCGCGCGAGCAATGACCTGTTCGGCCCTGGCCTCTGCATCCAGCAAACGCTTCAGCGTTTCATCCGCCATGCATCCCCCTGTTATTGTTAGGTCGAGCAACTGGCGGTTACGATAAATCAGATTGCGATTTTTGTCAGGCCGAGTTGCATAGATAAGATTTCGCAATGAGGGAAATACTGTCCCAATGGTATTCCGCATCGCCCCCGTCGGCGTTAGTTTGCGCAGGAAATTCCGGACAATTGTGGAGGGATTCATATGTGCAACAGGAGCTCGCGGGAATGGTTGTTTGCCGCTGCGCTGGCGGTGGGTATGTCGCCTGTGATGGCGGCGGAGGAGGTGACGGCCGACCAGGTGGTCGGTGCCATCGAGGATGTATTCGGCGTCACGCAGGGACAGCGGCGCAACCACACCAAGGGCACCTGCGCGCAGGGCGAATTCGTTGGCATGACTGAGGTCTCTGCCTATTCGCGCTCGCCTTTGTTCTCCGGGAAGCGGTTGCCGGTGGTTGCGCGCTTCTCGCTCGCCGGGGGCAATCCCAAGGCACCCGACACGGCAAAGACCCCGCGCGGTATGGCTCTGGAATTTACGCTTCCCGATGGCGGACTGCAGCACATCACGATGCTGAACACGCCGATGTTCGGTGCGGCGCAGCCTTCGACCTTTCTCGCGCAGATGATCGCGATGAAACCGGACCCGGCGACGGGCAAGCCCGATCCCGCGAAGATCCGGGCGTTCATCGATAGTCATCCCGACAGCCGCCCGCAGGCCGAGTTTCTCGCCAGCCACAATCCTCCGTCGAGTTATGCCAACAGCACCTATTTCGGCATCCATACCTTCAAGTTCGTTGGCCGGGATGGGAAGGTCACGCCGGTGCGCTGGCGCTTCGTTCCGCGGGACGGCGAAAAACGCCTTTCCGACGCAGAACTCAAGAGCTCGCCGCCGGATTTCCTCGAACGGAGACTGATCGAACGCACCAGGCACGGCAAGGTCCATTGGGACATGATCGTGACGATAGGGGAACCCGGCGACCCGGAGGACAATCCTACGGTGAGCTGGCCCGAAGGACGCAAAGAGGTGAGGGCGGGAACACTGACGATCTCATCAGCCATGCCGCAGCACGGTGCGGCATGCGAACAGGTCAATTTCGATCCGCTGGTCATGGCCGAGGGCATCGAACCGTCGAACGACCCCATCCTGATGTTCCGCTCGTCGGCCTATGCGGTCTCGTTCGTCAAGCGGATAGGAGGGCTGTGACCGAACCATATCCCGAAAGGAGCTCGAATCATGGACAATCCAGAAACTCCCGAGACAGGGCAACTGCAGGATATATCCGAGCCTCAGCCAGCGCATCAGGCAGGCAGAAAAAAACGCGCAAACATGCATGAGGGGATCGGTGTATGGGTCGATGTCTGTGCGTGCGAGGCCGAGCCATACTGGGCGGAGTTGGCGGACGAGATGGGGGTAGACCTCAGCGATTACGAGGATGAGTACAAGCCGCCCAAGCAGGGCAAATGAACGGGGCGGTCAACCTGGCGGTTTGCGCGGAGGCTTGGGAAACCAGTTGATCTTTTCCAGCTTCATACGAGCCTCTTTCTCCGCACGATCGGCTCGCTTGGTCAGTTCCTTTTGTACCATGTTGTAGAACGCGACCATATTCTGGTTGGGATATTCATTCAGCACGCCGCTATCCTGGAAGAATTCAGCTGCCCAGTGCACATCCAGTTCGGTGCTTCCCGTATCCTGCAGATATTCGGTCGCGGCGGCCTGGACGTAATCGCTCAGTTTGGGCATCTGTCCGGTTATCCGGTCAAACGCTTTGCGGCTGGATTCCAGCCCGGCAGCCTGCGTGAGGGGCTGGAGATGCCGTTTGATGACCCGGGATCAGAGTGCGCTCGATATGCTGGCGTATGCACAAGGCGGCATATGCCGAAAAACGGCCATCGCTTTCCGGTTCGAAATTCTCCAGAGCATGAACGAGTCCCCGGTTGCCCGCCTTGAGCAAATCGAAAATCCCCGTTCCGCTTCGGGTGTAGCGCTTGTTGCTGTGGAGCACTTGGCGCAGGTTGCCGGTGATCAGCTTTTGTCTTGCATCGAAATCGCCTTGTTTGATGCGCTGCATCAAGGCCAGGTCATGGGCATCGTCCAACGGCATGGCTTGACTGCCATGGCGGAACAGTTGCACGGCGGAATGGGAAATTGTTTCGTATAAAGCGCTTGTTTCCGGATAAGCAAATGCCGTCATGTTGCTCCTCGTTGTCAGTGGTTTGGTGTGCCGGTTGCTGCTTTTGAGGGGATGCATTTTGACGACAAGGTCGGATTTGAAATATAGGTGCGGTTACTTATCGGGGTGGCTGTCGATGGCCGTTGCCCGATGGCAATTTTCCTACGTGGTTTAGTTTATTGAGCCATGACAGGATTGTTGTTAAGTTGCCGATGCAGTCATGCGATCAAGGAGACCTGACGATGAAACTCTATTACAGCCCCGGCGCCTGCTCTTTTTCTCCCCATGTTGTGCTACACGAGTCTGGGCTTCCTTTCGAGAGCGAAAGGGTGGATCTCAAGGCCAAGAAGACGGCATCGGGCATCGACTACAACACGATCAATCCCAAGAGCTACGTTCCTGCATTGGTGATGAACAACGGCGAACTGCTGACGGAGGGGCCGGCCATCGTGCAGTACATCGCCGACCTGGTCCCGGAAAAGAAGCTGGCGCCGCCGGCAGGAACACTGGAGCGCTACCGGTTGCAGGAGTGGCTCAACTACATCTCAAGCGAGATACACAAGGGCTTCGGGTCGTTCTTTAATCCGCTGGCCTCGGAGGAAATGAAGAGTGCGACAAGGTCGCGGCTCGCCAAACGGTTCGGCTTTGCCGGAAATGCGCTCGAAGGCAGGGACTATCTGCTGGGTGATACCTTCACGGTCGCCGATGCCTATTTGTTCATCATGCTCAGGTGGACGCGCTTTTACGGGATAGACCTGTCGCCCTGGCCTGCGCTAGGTGCGTACTTTGATCGTGTGGCGGCGCGTCCCGCCGTGATCGCCACCTTAAAAGCGGAAGGGCTACCCTAGCCAAGGCGCGGCCATGCGGCAGCGGGCCGCCGGTTCCCCGCTCAAGTGGAGTCACGACCTGTTCATGCGGCAGGGGCGGAGATATTAATGTGCGGCGACCACGTTTTTTACGCCCAGTACCCTGTCACCCGCCTTGATGCCCTTCCGGGTAAACCAGCCACGATTCATTTCCAGTGCATACAGCGCTTTATTCTTTGCGTAATGCACTTCAGTGGTATGGGGCTGCATCTCATCGATATTGATGATGCTGCCGTCCGGAGCGATGAAGGCGATGGAAAGCGGCAGCGGAGTGTCCTTCATCCAGAAGCCATATCGGTCTGCTGTCGGGAATGCAAACAGCATGCCGCACTCCGCACACAGGTGGTTGCGCAGCATCAGCCCGCGCATGCGGCTTTCCGTCGTGGCGGCGATTTCTGCCTTGATGATATGCGGACCGACACGCAAGTCGACGTCGTCACCCCAAGCGGGCTGAAGAGCCAACAGGCCATTAAGCAGGAAAGCGTAACCCCATCTCATGATTGTCGAGTGATAGTAAACCGACTGGTGACGCAACAAAATGCCGTTCTCATCCAGCGCTTCCCCCAAGTAACCAATTGAACGGCCTTCACAATATTTACTCAGCCAATTGGGGCGAACCGCTGCACGTCTTTCCCTTCGTGTTGCACAAGCTCAAAGAATATGCCACTGGGGCGCGTCCAGATTAAACCATCTTCGGACTTGTAAACGATCATCATGACATTGGGATCGGACTCGAGCCGAGCTTCGCAAATGATTTCGTAGATGCCGCCCTTGTAGTGCCGATATTTCATTTCGCTGTTTACCTGTCAGTTGAGCGCTGAGTGAATTGAATCTGTGGTGGTGGAAGTGGCCCACGCATTACAATGCCGAGCTCATATAGGTCAGCCGAAAGTTAACTTCGAAATGAACGCCTCAGCTTTGCATTTTCCCTTCAAGATTACTTGTTCGGTATTGAGTTTTGTGGTGGAAATAAAAAAGCCTCGCATCGCTGCAAGGCTTTATTTATCTGGCTCCCCGACCTGGACTCGAACCAGGGACCTGCGGATTAACAGTCCGTCGCTCTACCGACTGAGCTATCAGGGAATTGAGAGGTGCGCATCATAGTGATTTTGCCCAGCTTGGTCAACAACAAATTTGAATTTTTTATGAGATTTTTAAAAGTACTGTTCGTCAGTCTGCTTGCTTTGGTGATGCTGGCGATGTTGGCAATCTATCTGACACCGCTGGATGCCTATGTGCCGAAGGTCGAACAAACCCTGTCAGGTCAGTTGCATGAGCCGGTAAGTATTCAGCAAATAGATTTTGCAGCGTTGCCCTTGCCGCATCTTAAGTTGCAGGGGGTGCGTCTGGGGGAACAGGAGGGAATTGTCGCCCGCTCGGTCGATGTCGATCTGGATTTGCTCAGCTTGCTTGCAGGGCAGGTGGTGGTGCGACAAATCGCAGTGCGCGATGGGACGGCGCATCTGACGCCACTGCGCAAGTTGGTGGAATTGTTCGCCACTCCATCCGTCGCGACGCAGGGAATTGCAGTAAGGGAGTTGCAGCTGTTCGGCATGAGCCTGGTGACTCCAGGGCTGACCTTGGGGCCCATCGAGGGCAAGCTGGAATTTGCCCAAGGCGGTAAATTGCAGCGCGCATGGTTTGCCATGGATGAGCAGAAGATGACGGCAGTTTTCCAGCCGCTTTCTGGTCGTAATTTTGTCGTGCAGATGCGGGCGCGCGACTGGGCCGCCCCTCGATTGTCGCAGTGGCCCTTTGATAGTCTTCAGGTGGAAGGTGTGCTGGGTCAGGGGAATTTCAGCGCGCAGAAATTCGCGGTTGTTACGCGCGGTATCTCCCTGGCAGGCTCCGGCAAGGCCGAGTTTTCGGACGGCTGGCGGATCAAGGCGAAGCTGGCCCAGGCCGATGCACCGTTGGAACGGGTGATGGCGTTGTTGGGAAATCAGACTGAATTAACCGGCGCGCTGTCGGCGAAGGGGATGCTTAGTGCCAAGGCGAACTCCTTGGGCGAACTTAAGGATAATTTTCAGTTCGATGGCGAGGTTCGTGCCAGCCATGTGTCGGCGCGCATTGCAGCGGGTTTTCGGCAACCCCTTGTCTTTGACGAGATCAGGGCGCGTGTCGTTGCCGAGCCGGATTATCTGTTGTTGAGTGCGCTGCAGGCCAAGCTATATGGCGGCAAGCTTTCCGGAGAGGCGAGCATCGATAGAAAAGACGCCCTGCTGAAAGCGGATATCTCCGCGAGCGGAATTGCCCTGAACCACTTGGTGGAAGCTCTTACCAACGATGTATTGTTCACCGGCAGCATGGATAGCGCGGCAAAGTTTTCCATGCGACTGGGTGGTGGCGATGAGTTTCCGGCAAACCTTCTGCTGACGGGAAACTTCCATTTACGCAATGGAACCCTGACCAAGGTGGACCTGTTGCAGGTTGCGAGCAATCCCGCCACGATTTCATCCAAGGGCGGAGTAACCCGGTTCGACGACCTGACCGGTCTGTTCAAGGTGGATGAGGCTGGTTATCATTTCCGGCGGGTGAAAATCTCATCCGGTTCCCTGAATGCAGAGGGCAAGGCGGATATCGGGCCTTCCTTGCAATTGAGCGGCACGCTGGAGGCCGACGTCAAGGGAACGGGGGGGGTGGTAAGCATGCCGATGATCGTTTCGGGAACGCTGAGCAATCCGCTCGTAAGGCCCAGCGGCACCGCATTGGCCGGGGCGGCAGTGGGCACCGCATTCCTCGGGCCGGGGCTGGGAACGGCGGTGGGGATCAAGGTGGGGGGCTTCCTGACTAAATTATTCGGCAAGAATGACGACAAAAACAGCGAGATAAATGCGGCACCCGATGCTCCCGCAAAAAAATGATTTCAATCTGAATATAAATTCGGCATCAGTTAGAATGGATCATGGAAAATAAAACCATCTATGTCAGGACCAGCAAAGGCGAGGACGAGATTCGCAGCAAGACTGCGCATCTTTCCGGGGACATCAAACGCGCTTTGCTGATGGTCGACGGCACGTCTACATTCGGCGAGATCAGCAAGCGTACGGCTCCCAGCCTGCGCAGCATGCTCGGCGATCTGTTCCTGGAGCTGGAGAAGGGCGGGTTCGTCCAGGACAAGACCAAAATGGACAGTATTTCCAAAATGGCCGCCCCTCCCAAGATGGCGATGCCCCCCAAGATGGCGATGCCGGTCAAGATGGCGACACCGGTCAAGAGACCACCCGAGGAAAGTGTCGGCGAACTGGATTTCACCGCTGCTTTCCGCGCCCCCTCTCCGGAGGTGCTGGCTGCCGAGGGTGCCAAGATTGCGGCAGAAAAGGCTGAGGCTCATGCCCGGCAGGAAGCAGAAGCGGCGAAGTTGAAGGCGCATCAAGAAGCGGAAGCCGCTCGGCATAAGGCTGAACAAGAAGCTGCGCGAGTTCGGTCGGAACTTGAAGCGGCCAAAACGGAGGCCGCGGCCAAAGCGCGAGAGCTTGCTGAAGCCAAGGCGAAACAGGAAGCCGAGGTTGCGCGCGGCAAGGCCGAAGCTGAAGCCAAAGCCCGAGCCGAGGCCGAGGCAAAAGCCAGGCAGGAGATCGAGGCCGCGCGACGCAAGGCCGAGGAGGACGCCGCCAAGGCACGGCGGGAAGCCGAAGCGGCAAAGCTGGCGGCCCAACAGGAGGCGGAAGCCGCAAGGCGCATGGCCGAACAGGAGGCCGCCAAGGCGCGCGAAGAAGCGGAACGCGCCAAACAGCAGGCTGCAGCGGAAGCCAAGGCGCGTGAAGAAACCGAGCGCCGCGCCAGGGAAGAAGCGGAAGCTGCGCGCGTGAAAGCCGAGCAGGAGGCGGCGCTGGTTCGTGCCGAACTGGAAGCAGCAAGAGCAAAGGCTGAGGCGGAAGCTAAGGCCAGGGAAGAGGCGGAGCGCCGCGCGCAAGCAGAAGCAGAGACCGCCAGAGTGAAAGCGCAGCAAGAAGCCGAGGCTGCCCGCCGCAAAGCCGAAGAGGAGACCGCCAAGGCGAAGCAGGAAATCGAAGCGGCGAAATTGAAGGCACAGCAGGATGCGGAAGCTGCGCGGCACAAGGCCGAGCAGGAGGCTGCCAAGGCGCGAGAAGAAGCGGAACTGGCTAAGCAGCAGGCCGCAGCCGAAGCCAAGGCGCGTGAAGAGGCCGAGCGCCGTGCCAGAGAAGAAGCGGAAGCGGCGCGAATGAAGGTCGAGCAGGAAGCGGTGCGGATGCGTGCGGAACTGGAAACGGCACGTGCAGAGGCGGAAACCAAGGCGCGCGAGGAGGCGGAGCGCCAACTTCGAGCGGAGGAAGAGCGGCTGGCCAGGGAGCAGGCAGCCAGCCTGGTTGCGCAGCAGCAGGCCGAAGCGATGCTGCTTCAATCGGCGCGGGACACTGTAGCCGCACCTGCAGAAGCCGCCAGACCGAAGTCAGCGGGCGCCACATCTTCACGTTCCACCAGTGCCACGGTGCTGTTCCTCGACGTGGTCGGCTACACCAAGCAACCCGTCAACAAGCAGATCCAAGTCAAGAAACAATTCAACCAACTGCTTTCCGATTGCCTGGCGGCCGTAGGGGAAGGCGAGCGCATCATTCTCGATACCGGTGACGGCGCGGCAGTGGGGTTTCTGCAACACCCGGAAGATGCGCTGGAAGCGGCCATGCAATTCCGCAAGACGGTGACGGCCAATCAGCACAAGGACTATCCGGATCTCAACGTGCGCATCGGCATCCATCTCGGCCCCATCAATGTCGTCAAGGACATGAACGGCCAGAGCAACATGGTCGGCGACGGCATCAACGATGCGCAACGCGTGATGAGCTTTGCCGGCAGCGACCAGATCTATGTCTCGCGTCCCTATTACGATTTTGTATCGCGCCTGAGCGACGAATACGCCGACCTGTTCGTCTATCGAGGCTCGCAACAGGACAAGCACGGTCGCGAGCATCCGGTCTATGAACTGGTGGATGGTGCTGTAGCTCCCGCCGTCGAAGTCGTTCCCGTGAGTGAACCAGCAGCGGAGATCAAGCTGGAACCCTTCAGTCTTTCGATGTCCGAACCGGTGACCGGCACGCCATCCGAGCCGCTGTATGAAGAGCCCCAGCAGCATCATGAGGATGTCAATCTGATCAGCGATGTCGGCAAGCTCAACCATACCGAAGAGAAGCCGGTTACTTCGGAACGACCTCCGGAAGAGACGCTGCCTCAAGCTGCCCCCGCTGCAAAGGTCGAGGCGGCTCCGGCCAAACCCGTTGCGGAAGTGCGCATGCCCAGCGAAGAGGATGTGAGAAAGCTGGCGGAAACCCAGGCCAAAGCCTGGGCGGTGGCCGAGCAGCGCGCCCTCGAAACTGCCAGGGCCAAGGCCGAGCGCCCCCCCGAGCCTCCAGTAGAAGTATCGAAGAAGGCAGCTGAGCGAGTCCGCCGCAAACCGATACCCTGGGGTAAGGTGGGCGGGGGAATATTCGTGGCGGCACTGGCCGCATTGTTCGTCGTGCCCTATCTGCTGCCGATGAAGGATTATTCTGCGAGGATCGAACAACAGCTTTCCGCAAACTTGCGTCAGCCGGTTCATATCGGCAAGCTTGCGGGGAGGATACTGCCCACCCCGCGTCTGGAAATGAGCGATGTGTCGTTCGGCGAAATGAAACAGATCCAGGCGCAGCAGGCACGCGTGAATTTCGCGCTCTCGGCTTTGTTCACCTCGGTCAAGCCGATAAACAGCGTCGAGCTGGATGGGCTGCTGGTCAACGGTGCCGTGTTGCAGCAAGTTTCCGGATGGCTGCAGCAGGCGGTGGCCGATCAGCAGCATCCGGTCGCGCGCATCGTGTTGAGCCAAGGCAAGCTTGAAGCCGAAGGCTTCACCATTTCCAGCGTGGGGGGCGAACTGAGTTTCGACCAGGCAGGTAAGCTCGCTCAGGCGAAATTGCATGCAGAAGACAATAAATATGCTCTGGATCTGAATGCGGCCGGCGACAAATTGCAGGTTGCGATCAACGTTCGTGCCGCCGCATTGCCCTTGCTGCCGAACTGGGTCTTCGATGAGCTGAACGCAAAGGGCGAATTGACCGGCGACGGCTTGCAGATCACCGAGATGGACGGCCGTATCAAGGGCGGGATACTGCTCGGCGATGCGAACATCGACTGGCGCTCGGGCTGGAAGGCGCAGGGTAATCTGGTGGCGAAGACCATCACCTTGCAGAACCTGAGCAAGCTGCTTGAAGGCGACATGGACGGCAAGGCGCGTTTCCGGATGCAATCGGCGAATCTCTCCGGGCTGACCGAAACGGCAATTCTTGACGGCGACTTCGTCGTCAAGAAGGGCATCGTCAATGGCATGGACATCGTCGAGATGGCACGCCTGCGCAGCCGCAGCAACCTGCCTGGCGGGCGGACACACTTCGATGAGCTGACTGGCGATCTGAATTTTGCCAATGGCGCCTATCACTTCCGCAAGCTGAAAATGCAGGCTGGGGTATTGGCGGCGACAGGCGGCGTGGATGTCGTCAGACAGGAAGTGTCCGGCAATATTTCGGCCGATCTGTCGATGCGCACGGCGATAGGGACGGTTCCGCTGCAGGTTGGTGGAACCACCGAGAGTCTGACGTTGCGGGCACGATAGGAAAGGTTGCAGTTCGGCGGAAAAAAGAAAGGGGCACGGAATGTGCCCCTCTTGCTTTGTTGAGTTCCTGCCGAAAACTTCAGGAAAGTGTTTTCGCTATTTGCTCCAGCGCATCGAGATTTTGGCTTCGGCTAACCTGAAGGTCAGCCTTCACCGAAATCTCAGGAAAGCGCTTTCGCTATACGCTCCAGTGCTGCGAGATTTTGGCTACGGCATAACCTGAAGGTTAGCCTTCACCGAAACCTCAAGACAGCGCTTTCGCGATGCGCTCCAGCGCCGCCTTGAGGTTTTCCATCGAAGTGGCGAAGGAGATGCGGAAGTAGCCTTCGCTGCCGAAGGCCGAGCCCGGCACCACCGCTACGTTTGCTTCCGCCAGCAGGTATTCGGCCAGCGCGATGTCGGTGGTTTCCTTGATCAGGCCTTTCTGGTGCAGCGTGGTGATCGCCTCCCGCGCATCGGGGAAGGCGTAGAACGCGCCACCCGCCATCAGGCACTTCAATCCCGGGATCTTGTTCAGCTCGTTCACCACGAAGGCGTGGCGTTCGCGGAATGCCTTGATCATCGGCTCGAGGCAATTCTGGTCGCCGTTCAGCGCCACCTCGGCAGCCACCTGCGAAATGGAGGTCGGGTTCGAGGTGCTCTGCGACTGTACGTTCTCCATCGCGGTGATGATGTGCTCCGGCCCAGCTGCATAGCCGATGCGCCAGCCGGTCATCGCATAAGCCTTCGACACGCCGTTGAGCACCATGGTGCGCGGATACAGATCGGGGCAGGCATTCAGGATATTGCAGAACTTCTCGTCGGTCAGCGCGATGTGCTCGTACATGTCGTCGGTCGCGATGATGATGTTGGGGTACTTGCGCAGCACGTCGCCCAACGCCTTCAGGTCTTCCAGCGTGTAAACCGCGCCGGACGGGTTGCTCGGGCTGTTGATGACGATCATCTTGGTTTTGGGGGTGATCGCCGCTTCCAGCTGGGCGGGCGTCAGCTTGAAACCCTGCACGATGTCGGCCTGTACGATCACCGGCTTGCCTTCGGCGATGAGCACGATGTCGGGATAGGACACCCAGTACGGCGCGGTGATGATGACCTCATCGCCGGGGTTGATGGTAGACAGCACGAGGTTGAAGAAGCTCTGTTTGCCGCCGCAGGAGACCAGGATCTGCTTCGCGGTGTATTCCAGCCCGTTGTCGCGCTTGAATTTGGCGATAATCGCCTGCTTCAGTGAGGGGATGCCGCCCACGGCGGTGTACTTGGTGAAACCCTTGTTGATCGCCCCGATCGCGGCATCCTTGATGTGCTGCGGCGTATCGAAATCCGGCTCGCCCGTTGCCAGTCCGATGATGTCCTTGCCTTCCGCCTTCAGCTTCGCTGCGCGGGCGGCGACGGCAAGGGTGGGGGAGGGCTTGATGGCGAGTACGCGAGAGGAGAGAGACACGATTATTCCTTGCTGATTGAACGTTGGGGCGAATTATACCCGCACCGCAGAAAGAGTGAACCAGCAGCGGGGCATTGTTATTCCGACTATGCGTCGGACCTGACGCGGAAGGTTTTCACAGCCAGCCAGGCTCCTAGTAGGCTCTCAGTCAGATAGAGGATGCTGGATATTCCGTGCCACATCTTGAACTGGTCGGCGAAGGCGCTTTGCATCACATCCAGCGGTAGCGCCCGCGTTTTCAACTCTGCCATCAGCGGCTGGATGCCGAATTGAATGGTCAGGGTGATGACGAGCATCGCCGCGATCACAGCAAACAACGGCTCACGCAAGGCCGCTTTGCCCGACGTGAGCGCGCGGTGCAGCAGCAGATATGTGCCGCAAAACATCCCGGTATATCCCATCACCTCGAACATCTGCCCTGCCAGCATGCCCGCGAGCTGCTTGTCCGGCTGGCCGTGGAACAGAATAGGGGCGGCCAGGTAGCCGATGGCCCACAGGCCGCCGACCCACAGGGTGGTGGCCAATGCCGCGAGGTGGTGAGGAATGTTTTTCAAGGGACGGCTCCAGGAGCGCTAAGAAGGCGCAATTGTCCCCTGTGCGGCGTGTGGTGGCAATGGCTCCTGTGTCCCTGGGCCTGGGCGACAGAAGCCGGAAAAGGGTGCTGCGGCTTCCGCCTCCCGGCCAGCTAGGCGCCTGCTACTACACCGTGTCTGCTCAGAACCTCAAGATAGACGTCCGGCTCGGGGCGGATGCGGTAATTGTCTGTCTCATGCGTCCACACGATCTTGCCGTCGCGGCCGGTGATGATCACGGTGGGCAGTACCGTATCGTTGTCATACCCGAATGCCTGCATGCCCATCGGTGTGCCATTACTGTTCTCGATGCCGAGAGCGCGTGCAGCGGCGTTGCCCCGGTCAGTCAGAAAATCGAAATTCACGTTGTATTTCCTAGCGAGTTCAATCGTATTTTCATGCGGCTGCGGCGAGATCATCGCGACTCTTACGCCGAGTGATTCCAGTTCCTTGTAGCGCGCCACCAGTTCTTTCAGTTGGGCCATGCACAGCGGGCACCAGTTGGCGCGGTAGAAGACGATGATGGCTGGTCTGTCCGTCAATTGCTTCGAGCTGACGGTGTTGCCCTGCGTATCCAGTACAGTGAAGTGAGGCAGCTTGGTGCCGACAATCAGCTTCATGCTGGACTGGCGATCGCCAAAGGTCGAGAACCAGTAGGCGTAGAGCAGGAAGTCAACCCACGCCGCGAGGGCAAGCGCTGGAGCGATGAAGCTGGCTCCCTGCTGTTGCCACGTCCATGCCGCCAGTGTGACCCCCGCTATACCGAGAATGTTTATCAGCGGGAAGTGCGCACTGGTGCGTGCCACGTTCTTGAACGTCATCAACACAGTGATGACCGACAGGATAGGGCCGGCCGTCAGCATCACGCCTAACCAGGCCAGCGTGTCCGAGCCACGATAGAGCATCCAACCACTGAAGCCTGCGATGCCGATGATCGCGAACAGGTAGAAGGTGATGAAAATGGATTTGAGCAAGTTCATTGTTGTCCCCAGGTGTGAATGACATCTGCAATCATCGCTTGGCATGCCCGCATGGGCGGGCATGCCGACCAACGACTAGATCGCCGCGAGGAGTTCCTTGTTCGGCTCCGGCTTCGTCAGGTGATTGATGTAATTCGACAGCGTCTTGATGGACACGATCAGGATCACCTCGAGAATTTGCTGTCTGGTAAAGCCAGTGCCAAGAAATGCCTGAATCTCCGCCGCGCTCGGCCTCCCGCGTTGCCTCACGACGGCCTGGGTGAAATCTGCCAAGGCCCGGTCTTTGGCATCGGCAATCTCCGAATGAGAGGCGAGTGCGTTCAAAGTCTGCGCATTCGCGCCCTTCATTTTGCCGATGGCGCGATGGGCAACCGAACAAAACTCGCACTCGTTTTCGACGCTCACTGCGAGCAGGGCGACTTGCTGTTGCGCCGCGGACAGCGAACCCCTGGAGACCAGGTCGTTCAGCGCCAGGTAGGCTTCCACGGTGGTGGGTGCCTCAGCCATATAGGCGAACAGATTGGGGATGAATCCGTAGCCTTTGCGGATGCCTTCCAGCAGTTCCCTAGTGTGGCCAGTGGTGTTTTCCAGCGTGTGGAAAGTGAAATCGGTCATGATGCTGCTCCTTGTGATTGGTTGTTCTCGAATGACCTTAAAACGGTCGGGCAACGTGATGCGCTGCTGGAACGGATTTTCGAGAAACCGGAACGGAGCATCCATGACAGGACGGCTGGAATTTATGTCCAATCGTCCGGATGTGCGGAGCGGCTAGTTGCGGGCTTTGCCGGGCGGGATGCCGATGATGCGCTTGAACGCCTTGCGGAATGCCGCCTCCGACTCGTAACCACAGCGCAATGCCACATCAAGCATGTTGGCGTCTTTCTCGGCGAGCATGCCCATCGCCAACTGCATGCGCCATGTCGCAACGAACTCCATGGGCGTCATCTTGATGAACTGTGTGAATCGTTCGGTGAATGTGGAGCGCGATTGGCAGGCGAGCTTGGCCATGCGTTCGACTGTCCAGGTCTCGGCTGGTGCATCGAGGAAGGCTGAGACGGCGAAACGCAAATGCTCGTCCGATAACGCAGCGAACAACGGAGATAGTTTGGGGTCCAGATGCAGCACGTGCCGTATGACATACAGGAACAACGTGTCTGATAATCGATCCAGCACTGTCGTCGCACCTAGATCATTCAGCTTGGCTTCCTCTGACATCAGCTCAATCAGGCCGCGCATCTGCCTCCCGACGGGGCTTCGATCGGGTTGGATCAGCATGAAATCCGGGAGCGAGGCGAGCAACAAGCGGCGGATATGCGCGGGGAATCTCAGGTGGCCGCACAGCAAGCCAGTGCCGGCTGCGCGTTCATCGAAAGCTACTTGTCTGCCCAAATTGAATTCCTGACCGGGTGAAACATGTCGCAGGCCACTGATGGCATGCGCCGCATCGTGCGGGAAAAAAGAAATGTCTCCCGCACGCATCAGCGTCGGCTCAGGTTGATTCGGCAGATGTATCCAGGCCTTGCCATGACACACCAGGTGAAAAGTCGTGGCATCGCCGCCAGCCGTGGGCATATGCCAGGCATCGCACAACTGGCCGACGTAAAAGACCTCTGCGCCGAGATGAAGGTGGCGCAGGAAATCGTCGAAGGGCTGTGGGATGGTCGGTTTGGTCAATGGATACGGGTTCCTGCGGGGGATATCCTGTCGCGCGTTGGGCATCCCGGGCCAGATCTGCCGTGCATCAACCCGGCCTGCGGAACAGCGCTGGTATCTGCGCCTTCTGTCTGCTCACCGGCTCTTCCTTCTTTTCCAACGGCGCGGAAGCAGTGATGTTCGGCACGTAGGGTTTGTCGAACCACGGGTCGTGGCTGGGCTTCTGCGGCGGGGGCCTGTGGTACTCGCGTTCGCGATGTTCACCGCGTGGCCGCGATTTCGACAGAACGGGCAGGGGCTCCCGCTTGATCTGCTGCTTGATTAGTTTTTCGATGTCCTGCAGGTATCTTTCCTCGTCCGGTGCGACCAGCGAGATCGCGGTGCCGGATGCGCCGGCGCGGCCGGTACGGCCGATGCGGTGCACGTAATCCTCCGCGGCGTGCGGGATCTCGTAGTTGATCACCATCGGCAGGCTGTCGATGTCCAGGCCGCGCGCGGCGACGTCGGTGGCGATCAGCACGGTGACCTTGCCCTGCTTGAAGGCATCCAGCGCCTGGATACGTTCCGACTGGCTCTTGTCGCCGTGGATGGCGTCGGCGGTGACGCCTTCGCGCTGCAACTGGCGCGCAAGGCGGCTGGCGGTGAGCTTGGTCTTGGTGAACACGATCACCTGCTTCGCATCGTCGCCGCGCAATAGTTGCGTGAGCAGGGCGTGCTTGTCTTCGTGCTCGACCAGATAGACCTTCTGGGTGATGTTCTCGTTGGAGGCGTTGCTGCGCGCGACCTCGATCAGCGTCGGGTAGATCAGGAAGTCTTCCGACAGCTTCTTGATCTCATCAGAGAAGGTTGCAGAGAACATCAGGCTCTGCCGCGTTCTCGGCAGCAGTGCGAGGATGCGCTTCAGGGCGGGCATGAAGCCCATGTCCAGCATGCGGTCGGCCTCGTCCAGCACCAGCATCTGCACCGTGCCCAGTTGCACGCTCTTCTGCTCGATGTGGTCCAGCAATCGTCCCGGCGTCGCCACCAGGATCTCCACGCCGTTCTTCAGGTGCGGCGTCTGCGTCTTGATGTCCACGCCGCCGAACACCACCAGCGAGCGCAGCTTGGTATGTTTCGCGTAGGCTTTGATGTTCTCTTCCACCTGGATCGCCAGCTCGCGCGTGGGAACCAGGATTAGCGCGCGCACCGGATGGCGCGCCGGCGAGGTGCTGGAACTGGCATGAGGCAAGAGCTTCTGCAGCATCGGCAGCGCGAATGCCGCCGTCTTGCCGGTGCCCGTCTGGGCGCCGGCCATCAGGTCATTCCCTTCCAGCACCAGCGGAATGGCTTGCGCCTGGATGGGGGTGGGGGTGGCGTAACCTGACTCGGTGAGCGCCTTGAGGATTTCTGGCGCGAGGTTCAGATCGGCAAAACTGACGGTGTTCAATGTAGGAGGCTCTTTATCGCAAGTGAGATGTGAGGCTCATTATACGCCGCGTCCGCCTCCGGGGAACCCGCGCATCATCCCGGCATTCCCCGTACAATATCACCATGAAAATCCAGACCTTTCCCGACAGTCCCTACCGCTTGCACCAGCCGTTCGAGCCGTCCGGCGACCAGCCCACGGCCATCGCGCAGCTGGTGGAGGGCATCGAGGACGGCCTAGCGTTCCAGACGCTGCTGGGCGTGACCGGCTCGGGCAAGACCTACACCATGGCGAACGTCATCGCGCGCACTGGTCGGCCGGCCATCGTCATGGCGCCGAACAAGACGCTCGCGGCGCAGTTGTATGCCGAGATGCGCGAGTTCTTTCCCGAGAACGCGGTCGAGTATTTCGTCTCCTATTACGACTACTACCAGCCAGAGGCCTACGTGCCGTCGCGCGACGTGTTCATCGAGAAGGATTCCAGCGTCAACGAGCAGATCGAGCAGATGCGATTGTCTGCCACCAAGGCGCTGCTGGAGCGGCCGGACGCGGTGATCGTCGCCACGGTGTCGGCGATCTACGGTATCGGCGATCCGGTGGACTACCACGGCATGATCCTGCACCTGCGCCACAACGAGCGCATGCCGCAGCGCGACGTGATCAAGCGCCTGACCGAGATGCAGTACGAGCGCAACGATGTCGACTTCACGCGCGGTACCTTCCGCGTTCGCGGCGACGTGATCGACATCTTCCCGGCGGAAAACAACGAGAACGCGCTGCGCCTGACTCTGTTCGACGACGAAGTCGAGTCGCTGTCGCTGTTCGATCCGCTCACCGGTCATATCCTGCAGAAGGTGCCGCGCTACACGGTCTATCCTTCGAGCCATTACGTCACGCCGCGCAGCACCGTGCTGCGCGCCATCGAGACCATCAAGGTCGAGCTGGCCGAGCGCATCGCGTTCTACCAGCGCGAGAACAAGCTGGTGGAGGCGCAGCGCATCGAGCAGCGCACCCGCCACGACCTGGAGATGCTCACCGAGATCGGCTTCTGCAAGGGCATCGAGAACTACTCGCGACACCTTTCCGGGCGCAAGCCGGGCGAGGCGCCGCCGACGCTGATGGACTACCTCCCGCCGAACGCGCTGATGTTCCTCGACGAGAGTCACGTCACCATCCCGCAGATCGGCGGCATGTACAAGGGCGACCGCGCGAGAAAAGAAAATCTCGTCAACTACGGCTTCCGTCTGCCTTCCGCGCTGGACAATCGCCCGCTGCGCTTCGACGAATTCGAACGCATCATGCGCCAGGCCGTCTTCGTCTCCGCCACGCCGGCGACCTATGAGGCCGAGCACGCCGGGCAGGTGGTGGAGCAGGTGGTTCGCCCGACCGGCCTGATCGACCCGGTCATCGAGGTGCGTCCGGCCACGCACCAGGTGGACGACCTGATGTCCGAGGTGCGGCTGCGCGTCAAGGCAGGGGAGCGCGTGCTGGTCACCACGCTGACCAAGCGCATGTCGGAACAGCTCACCGAATACTTCTCCGAACACGGCATCAAGGTGCGCTACCTGCACTCCGATATCGAAACCGTGGAGCGCGTCGAGATCATCCGCGACCTGCGCCTTGGCGAATTCGACGTGCTGGTCGGCATCAACCTGTTGCGCGAAGGCTTGGACATTCCCGAGGTGTCGCTGGTCGCCATCCTCGATGCGGACAAGGAAGGGTTCCTGCGCTCCGAGCGCAGCCTGATCCAGACCATAGGCCGTGCCGCGCGCCACCTGCACGGCACCGCGCTGCTGTATGCCGACAGGATCACGGACTCGATGCGCAAGGCGATCGACGAGACCGAGCGCCGCCGCCACAAGCAGGTGGCCTACAACGAAGCCAATGGCATCACGCCGCAGTCCGTGGTCAAACGCATCAAGGACATCATCGACACCGAGTACGACATGGACTCCGAGCGCGCGCAGCTGAAGGCCGCGCAGACCCAGGCCAAGTATTTCGCGATGAGCGAGAAGGAAGTCTCCAAGGAGATCGCGCGACTGGAGAAGGAGATGCTGCAGGCCGCGAAGAATCTGGAATTCGAGCGAGCCGCCGAGCTGCGCGACCAACTCAAGAAATTGCGCGAAGCCATATTCGTTTCACCATTGTGAATTCAAACATGAAAGTCAAAGTCCTGTTCGTCTGCATGGGCAACATCTGCCGATCGCCCACCGCCGAGGCTGTGTTCCGCCATTACGTCGAGAACGCGGGCATGTCCGAACATATCCTGATCGACTCCGCGGGCACCCACGATTACCATATCGGTGAGCCGCCGGACGCGCGCACTCGGCGTGCGGCTCAGCAGCGCGGCTACGACATGAGCGCCTTGCGTGGGCGCCAGGTCGGTGCGGATGACTTCGAGCGCTTCGACTACGTGCTGGCGATGGACCGCGCCAACCTCGCTATCCTGCAGCGTCTCGCGCAGCACGGGGACGGTGACCCGCATCTGTTCCTCGAATATGCCAAACACCACAAGGAGCGCGAAGTGCCCGACCCCTATTACGGCGGCGCGGAAGGCTTCGAGCGCGTGCTGGACATGGTGGAGGATGCGGCGGAAGGGCTGCTGCAACACATCCGCAAGAGGCATTTCCAGCGCGACTGATCCCGCATGACTGCCTGCCTGTGCCAGAGTTGCGGCGCATGTTGCTCCAGTTATCGCGTGTCGTTCTACTGGGCCGAGGCCGACGACGCGCTCGGCGGCCTCGTTCCCGCACGCCTCACCGAACCCGTCTCGCCCCATCTGCGCTGCATGAAGGGCACGGCCACAAAGCCGGTGCGCTGTATCGCGCTCGAGGGCGAGGTGGGCAAACGGGTCTCGTGCAGCATCTATTCCCAGCGTCCCTCCACCTGTCGCGAATTCGACGTGCTCGAAGCGGACGGATCGCCCAACCCGCGCTGTGCAGCACTGCGCGCAGAGTCGTTCAGCTTGTGACTGGGGGATGCCCAACGCGGTCAGAACTAAATAAATATTTGTGCTTATGGCGGCGAAAGAGGGGCGCTGCTAGATTCTGGGCAGATGTGTTCAGACCTCATGCAAGCGATTCAAAAGATCACACCATGCCTGTGGTTCGACGATCAGGCCGAGGAGGCGGCAATGTTTTATACCGCCATCTTCAGGAACTCCAGGATCGTGCAGATTTCCCGCTACGGGGAAGCGGGATACGAGGTCCACGGCCGGGCGGCGGGGACGGTGATGTCGGTCGCCTTCGAGCTCGATGGGCAGGGGTTCACCGCACTCAACGGCGGTCCGGTGTTCAAGTTCAACGAGGCTGTCTCGTTCCAGGTCAACTGCAAGACACAGGAAGAGGTGGACTACTATTGGGCCGGGCTCTCCGATGGCGGGGATGAACAGGCGCAGCAATGCGGATGGTTCAAGGATAGATACGGCGTCTCATGGCAGGTCGTGCCCATCGCCTTGGTCGAGATGCTCGCCAGCCCCGATCACGATAAGTCTCAAGGGCGATGGCCGCGATGCTTCAGATGAAGAAGCTCGATATCGAGAAACTGAGGCAGGCATACGCCGGGTAGTCGGTTTCACCCAAACAAAAAGCCGCACGACTTTCATCGTGCGGCTTTTGTTTTGCTACCTGGCCGGAATCAACCCTGCGTGTGCTGGGTCTCGATCTGCACCAAGGGTTCGTTCTCGACATACACCTCGCGCGGGCGCTGACGGCGGCGCGGGGCGGGTTCGGAACCGCCGGCGGGTACGTTCACCACGGCGCTGAACTTGCCCGGATCGGTTTCGATCTGGACCAGTCCTTCGCCGCCGGTCGTTGCCGCGGGTGCGGCTGCAACGGGCTTGGGTGCGGCAGCCGGTGCCACGTAGCCTGCCGGATAGGCGACGTACTCGGTCGGCTTCAGCGGCGGCACATAACCTGCGGGATAGGCGACGTACTCGGTCGGCTTCGGCTTGGCCGGAGCCGCGGCTTCGATGCTGCCTGTCGCCTCGACGCTCTGAGGCGCGTTCTCGCGGCGCTCTCGTTCGCGACGGCCACCGCGGCGGCCGCGACGGCGACCGCCTTCACGCGCGCCGCCTTCTTCCGCCTGTTCGGCGGATGGGGCGGCCACCTGGCTTTCCTGCACCGGCTTTTCTTCGGCCTGCTGTGCCGGGGCTACGCGCGGAGGACGCGGCTGCTTCGGCTGGCGTGGTTCGCGTTCGCCTTGCTGCTGACGCGGCTCTTGCTTGGCCTCGGTTTGTGCAGGACGTTCACCGCGTTCGCGGCGGCCTTCACCGCGTTCACCGCGTTCACCGCGTTCACCGCGTTCACCACGTTCACCACGTTCACCACGTTCACCACGTTCACCACGCTCGCGGCGCTTGCCGCCTTCGCCGCGCTCACCTCGTTCGCCACGTTCACGGCGAGGCTGGTTGCGCGATTTGCTTGCGGTCGGCTTGGCCTTGGGCTTCTCTTCCTCTTCAGTTATCGACTTGAACCAGCCGAACACCTTGCCGAGCAGCGAGGGGCCCTTGGCCTTGGGCTCTTCCGCCTTCACCGGCGCGGGTTGCGCCGGGGTGATGCCTTGTACCACGGCGGTGGCGCGCACGGCTTTTTGCTGTTCCTGTGCCGGGGTCAGCGGCTTTTCTTCCGATGGTTTTTCCACCAGCTTGTAGCTGGCTTGCAGCACTTCGCTGGTCAGGTCGTCGTGACGCAGGCGGGTGATGCTGTAGTTCGGCGTTTCCAGGTGCGGATTGGGAATCAGCGTGACCGGCACTTTCAGGCGCGATTCGATGCGATGGATGTCGGCACGCTTCTCGTTGAGCAGGAAGGTGGCGACGTCCACCGGCACTTGTGCGTGGATGGCGGCGCTGCTTTCCTTCATCGCCTCTTCCTGGATGATGCGCAGGATGTGCAGGGCGGAGGACTCGGTGCCGCGGATGTGGCCGATGCCGCTACAGCGCGGGCAGGCGATGTAGTTGCTCTCGCCCAGGCTGGGTTGCAGGCGCTGGCGCGACAGTTCGAGCAGGCCGAAGCGCGAAATCTTCGCGGTCTGCACGCGAGCGCGGTCGTAGCGCAGCGAATCGCGCAGGCGGTCTTCGACGGCACGCTGGTTCTTGCTGCTTTCCATGTCGATGAAGTCGATCACGATCAGGCCGCCCAGGTCGCGCAGGCGCAACTGGCGGGCGATCTCTTCGGCCGCTTCGAGGTTGGTGTTGAACGCGGTCGATTCGATGTCCGAGCCCTTGGTGGCGCGCGCCGAGTTGATGTCGATGGCGGTCAGGGCTTCGGTGTGGTCGATCACGATGGCGCCGCCGGAGGGCAGGCGCACTTCACGCGCATGGGCGGATTCGATCTGGTGCTCGATCTGGAAGCGCGAGAACAGCGGCACGTCGTCGACGTAGCGCTTGATGCGGTTGACGTTGTCGGGCATCACCGTGCTCATGAACGCCAGCGCCTGCTCGTAGATATCCTCGGTGTCGATCAGGATCTCGCCGATCTCGGGGTTGAAATAGTCGCGGATGGCGCGGACCACCAGGCTGCTTTCCAGGTAGATCAGCGACGGGGCCTTTTCGGACTTGGCCGCGCCGTCGATGGCGTCCCACAGCTGCTTGAGGTAGTTCAGGTCCCACTGCAGCTCTTCCTCGTTGCGGCCGATACCCGCGGTGCGGGCGATGATGCTCATGCCTGCAGGCACTTCGACGTGCGACAGCACTTCGCGCAGCTCGTTGCGCTCTTCACCCTCGATGCGGCGAGAGACACCGCCACCGTTCGGGTTGTTCGGCATCAGCACGATGTAGCGGCCGGCGAGGCTGATGTAAGTGGTCAGTGCAGCGCCCTTGTTGCCGCGCTCGTCTTTTTCCACCTGAACCAGCAGCTCCTGGCCTTCGCGCAATGCTTCCTTGATGCTGGGGCGGTTGCCGCAACCGGGCTGGTAATACTGGGGAGATACTTCCTTGAAGGGGAGGAAACCGTGACGGCTGCCGCCGTATTCGACGAAACAGGCTTCGAGGCTGGGCTCGATGCGCGTGATGACTGCCTTGTAGATATTGCTCTTGCGTTGCTCTTTGCCGGCGGTTTCAATGTCGAGGTCGATGAGTTTCTGACCGTCGACAATGGCGACACGGAGTTCTTCCGGCTGTGTCGCATTGAATAACATGCGTTTCATTTTTTATTGTCTCCCGCGCTCTGACACGGGCGAGACCAAGCTACACGCGGCTAGGCGTGTGAGAGGAGCAATCGTGCAAACGGTGTTAGGTTGTGCGTACGGTTGGTCAAATCGGTTCTCAGTCGGTAGCTGGTCTTAAAAGTTTTTTGGGTGACGCAGCAATGGCGCGTCACGGAAAATCCACAGGTGCTTTGAGCGCGTATTTCAATTACCATCACTGCTTGATTTCCGGTGAGTGACATTAACCGGGCGGGCGGCTGCTTCGTAGGCGGCTTGACTGCCTGCCTCTCAATATTCGACGGGGAATTTCGACCCGTTTTTACAAAGGCGCACACGCGAGCGACGAAGTATATTCAAAATGAATGGTTTAAGCAAAGAATCCGTCACCTTCCTTGAGATAGACGAATCAGGGGAGACGCAGCGCATCGATAACTTCCTGTTCCGTCACCTGAAAGGCGTGCCGAAGAGCCATGTCTACCGCATTTTGCGCGGCGGGGAGGTGAGGGTGAACAAGAAGCGGGTGGACCAGACCTACCGCCTGCAGATGGGGGATGTGCTGCGCATTCCCCCTATTCGCGTCGCGGAAAAGCCCGAGGCCGAGTTCGTGCCGGCGGTGGAGTTCCCCATCCTGTACGAGGATGACGCACTGCTGGCGGTGAACAAGCCCTCCGGGACGGCGGTGCACGGCGGCAGCGGGGTCAGCTTCGGCGTCATCGAGCAGCTGCGCCGCGCGAGGCCGCAGGCCAAGTTCCTGGAACTGGTGCACCGGCTCGACCGCGAGACCTCCGGCGTGCTGCTGGTGGCGAAGAAGCGCTCCGCGCTGACCGGGCTGCACGAGATCATGCGCGAGGGCAACAGCGACAAGCGCTATTACGCGCTGGTGCTGGGGCAGTGGAAGAACGCGCGCCAGCACGTCAAGCTGCCGCTGCACAAGTTCGACACCCCGCAGGGCGAGAAGCGCGTGATGGTGCGTGAGGACGGCCAGCACGCCCACACCATCTTCAGTCTGCAAAAGAGCTGGCCGGAATTCAGCCTGCTCGAAGCCGAGCTCAAGACGGGCCGCACCCACCAGATTCGCGTCCACCTGTCGCACCTGGGCTTCCCCATCGCGGGCGACGACAAATACGGCGATTTCGCGCGCAACAAGGAACTGGCGAAGCGGGGCCTGAAGCGCATGTTCCTGCACGCGCATTCGATCTCGTTCAACCATCCGCTCACGGGCGAACCGCTGAGCATCACTGCGCCGTTGCCCAAGGAACTGCAGTCCTTCGTGGATAAACTGGACGCCGCCGCGGCCTGAGCATCCGGGCGGAAAATCCTAAATTTTCCGCGCGGTTAGCCGATACTCAAGTCATGGGGCGTTCAGAATGCCCTCGAGGAGGGTGCCATGCGCAATGTTTCCAGTGTCACTTCGACTTATACCAGTATGGGCGAACGCTCGGTGAACGGGCTGGGCAGTGCCCATGCGGTCAAGCCGGTGCAGGCGCGCGGGCCGGCTTCGGCGGCTGAGCAAGACCGGCATCACCATGATGCGGCTCGGCATGAACGGCACGATATGCCCCGGGAGGAGCGGCGCAAGGTCGCCCGACGCGTTAGCCATCAGCCGGTGCTGGTCGAGCTGCGTTCCGGCGTTGACCGCCGCCGTCACAACCGGCGCGAGGGCGACATCGTCGAGCATATCGACGAAGAGGCCTAGCAGACTATCCGTCTGCTTGCGGGGCCACCACCACCCGGTTCCGCCCGCTCTCCTTCGCCATGTATAGCCCCTTGTCAGCCGACGCCATGACCTCCTGGCCGGTATTGCCGTGGATCGTGTAGGACGCAACACCCAGCGAGAGGGTGGCGCGAATTTCCTTTCCCTCATATGTCATCCGCAAAGCTTCGAATGAGGCACGCCATTGTTCGGCACGTTGAGTCGCCGTTACGATGGGAGTGTGGGGCAATACCGCCAGGAACTCCTCGCCGCCGAAGCGGCAGGCGATGTCGCGTCCGCGGATATGTCCGCTTAACAGTTCGCCCAATGCCTGGAGCACCAGATCGCCCGCTTGGTGACCATAGGTGTCGTTGATTTTCTTGAAGTGGTCGATATCCATCATGATCAGGCTTACGGGGTAGTTTTCCCGCTTCGCTCCGGCGAACTCACGAACCAGTGTTTCCTCCATATAGCGACGGTTGAACAGCCCGGTAAGGGGGTCGCGGATCGCCTGCTCGCGCAGCGTCTCCTGCAGTTTTTCGATTTCCTGCAACTGCGCGCCGAGGCGGCCATTGGCCTCATGCAATTCATTCTCGGCACGCTTGCGTTCGGTGATGTCGTGTATGGTTCCCCGCATTTTGACAGGCTTGCCGGAGTCGTCGAATTCCGCCTCACCGATCTGATGCACGACCCGGCTGTCCCCGCTAGGCAGAATGATCCGATGCTCGATGTCATAACCCTGACCGTGCAGCACCTTTTCTATGCTCTGGGCGACCAAAGGACGATCGTCGGGGTGGATGGCATCCATAAAGGCATCATAGGTGGGATCGAACAGTCCCGGCTGCCTGCCGAAGATGCGGAAAATCTCATCGGACCAAGCCAGATCGCCCCCCAGGATGTCCCATTCCCAGCTTCCCAAATGCGCGATTCCCTGCGCCTTTTTCAGACTTTGCTCGCTTTCCCTGAGCGCCTCCTCGGCGAGCACTCGCACCTCGATCTCGTGCTGCAGCTCTTCCCGGGAGGCAGTCACCTGCTGCAACCGTTCCAGCATGCGGTCGAAATCACGCGACAAGTCGCCCAGTTCGTCGTTGGTCGTCATACCCACCCGATGGCCGAGATCGCCGGAACCGATGATTTCCGTTTCCCGGCGCAACCGAAGCAGCGGCCCGATGATGCTCCGTCCGATCAGGTAAGCGAGCACCGCGATGGTCGAGGTCATGATTCCCGCCAGTACCAGGGAAATTCCGAAAACCTTGCGCCGGTATTGCGTGATTTCCGTCCGCTTGCGCCGTTGCAGTGAGAGGGCATCGGACAGCATGGCCTGAACGCCGAAACTCATCCGGTAAACCAGTCTTTCCTGCTGTTCGGCAACGATAGCCGCGGTTCCGCTCTTCCGCAGCCGCCGGGGCAGGAGCTGCGATGCCTCGAACAACTGCAATTGAATCTTGTGAGCATGACGCAGTCTTTCTATAACTGTCTTGTCTTGCGAGGTGTCGAAGCGCACTTCGCTCAGCAGTTCGCCGAGTTTCTGATGTTGTTTGAGCCATTGGTTGCGGGCGCGATACTCGTCGGGATGGAGGGAGAGATCCTGGCCGAGCAGGGTCAGCTGAAATATGTCCATTGCGATCACGCTAGCCTGGCGTTCAAGGGTGTTGGCGGCATCGATGTCCCGCTGTGCCTGGTAAAAGAGCAGCCCGAGCAGCAATCCCAAAGCCACCGACAGAAGCATCACGAGATGGATCTTGTATCTGATCTTCATGTTCTATGCTGTGTTTGGGGTCAGCGGATAATCGTTACGACCTCAGGCTTCAGACTTTTGAGGTCGTCCACATCGATCAGATTCAAATAGTCCGGCACTTTCTTGCGATCCGTCATGCCGGTTCTTATCGCCCAGCGCGCTTCAGCTTCCAGCAGAACCAGCAGCGACTGGGAGAGGGAGACATTCGGTCTGAGATCGTGAAGTATCTCTTCGACCTCTCCGGGATCGATCTTGAGTTGCCGCGCAAGGTAGACTGTTGTTTCCTCCGGGTGGGCAGCGATATAGTTCTCCGCGTCCAGCATTGCCCGCACCGCTTTGCGGGCGACCCTTGGGTTCATTTCGAAAAGGTCCAGACGTATCAACATCAGGTCCATCTGGTCGTAGATCTCCGGTGCACGGAAGACGATCGATTGGTCCTCGCCCAGAAGCGCACGTGCCTGGCTTATGTAGGGGGCGCGCATGGAAAAGGCGTCGACGGCGCCCGATGCCAGGGCCGCCGGCAGTTCTTCCGCTTTGAGGAAGGATATGCGGACATCCTTTTCCGTCATCTCATGCTCCAGAAGAAAAAGGTGAAGGAAGAAGTGCACCGCCGAACCCTTCTGGGTGGCGATGCGCTTGCCGCGCAGATCCTCCGGCCGCTCGATGCCCCGGTCCCGCCGCGCGATGATCATGTTCACGTTATTGGCCGAAAGGGTGGTCGAAACGATCCTGAAATCGGCTCGCTCGAAGCCTGCCAGCGCAACCGGCGTTTCATTGCTCCATGCGATATCCGCCTGTCCGGCAAACAGTCCCTTATCCAGCGCTATTTTTCCGCTTGGATATTCCTTGACCGATACATCGAGGCCGTTGGCGGCGAAGAAACCCCGCTCCAATGCCACATGGGCAATGAGGCTGGTTGGGTGCATCGGCAGGGCGATCCTCACCGCATCTCTGGGCTCGGCCTGGGCGGGAGGCGGGGTGCGGATGAAATACCAGGCTGTTGCCAGCGTGGCGCCCGCAACGAAAATTGTAGCCAGCAGTTGGGCGTTCAGGCGCACCACGATCGACCCTGGGATAGATAGGAAGGTTTCTTCCTGGCGTAACACTGCCCGGTAAAAATCGGATCGTGCCGACGAGATTCGGAAGGCGGGAATTTCCGGTTATGGTGATGTCCAGCGAGCATGGTTTTGTTCTACCTGGAAAATTGCACGGACCGACCTGTGGCCGACTATGGCAGAAGCATTTTGTTCGTTCAATCAGGTGAATCGTGTATCGCAGTGCCGAGGGAAGAACCTTTCTCCGGAGGGGAAGTCCGACTGCAAGGGATTCCCGGTTCGCACTCGATGGAGGTGGAGCATGGACAGGCGCGCATTCATCAAGCTGGCGGCAGGCGGGGCAGGGGCGCTGGCGATGTCGAAGTTCCTCATGCTGGGGCAGGCCTTTGCTGCGGAGCGCATAGTCAAGACCATTAGGACCGATGCGGAGTGGAAGAAGCTGCTCACCCCCGAGCAATACTATGTGCTCCGCCAAGAAGGCACCGAGCGTGCATACGCCAGTCCGCTCGACCATGAGAAGCGACGCGGGATGTATCTCTGCGTCGCCTGCGACCTGACGCTGTTCCCCTCGAAGTACAAGTTCGACAGCGGCACAGGATGGCCGAGCTTTTACGACGTGCTGCCCGGCCATGTCGAGACCAGGACCGACTACAAGCTCATCCTGCCGCGCACCGAATACCATTGCGCGCGCTGCGGCGGACATCAGGGCCATGTGTTCAACGACGGCCCGAAATCTACGGGGCTGCGCTACTGCAACAACGGCGTGGCGCTGAGATTCGTGCCGGACTGAGGCGTCGATGAACACCCTCGACATCGGTCTTGCGTTCCTCGAAGGCCTGGCACTGATCGTTTCGCCCTGCATCCTGCCGGTACTGCCGCTGGTGCTGGCGACTTCGGCGGGGGGCGGCAGGCGCCGGCCCTACGGAATCATCATCGGCTTCGTGCTCGCGTTCAGCGTGTTCGCCGTCGTGGCGCGCAAGCTCGTTGCGTTGCTGGGTATCGACCTCGACATCGTCAAGGACGTCTCGCTGGTGCTGCTCGCGCTGTTCGGGCTGGTGCTGCTTTCGTCCCGGCTGTCGGAAAGATTCAGCTCGCTGACGCAAGGCGCGGCGAACCTCGGCAATGAACTCGCCTCGACCAAAGGGGAAGGGCTGCTCAGCGGCATCGTCATCGGCGCGCTGATCGGGCTGGTATGGACACCCTGCGCGGGGCCGATCCTCGCCGCCGTGCTGGTGCAGGTGATCCGCCAGCAGAGTGACCTCGCGGGCAACCTCGTCATACTGTCGTTCGGCATCGGTGCGGGCGTGCCTATGCTCATCATCGCGCTGACCGGGCGCAAGATGATGAACAAACTCAGTTTCTTTGCCCACCACGCCGAGGCAGTGCGCAAGGGGTTCGGCGTGCTGATCCTGCTGGCAGTCGTCTACATCGCTTCCGGCGCGAACATCGAATCATTGTTCCTTTCCGGCAGCAAGGACGCGCAGCCTCGCGGCGAACTGGTGTTGCAGGAGGGATTGCGCCAGTCTTACGCCGCGCCGGAATTCCTTGAGGTCGGGACCTGGCTGAATTCGCCGCCGCTCACCATGAAATCGCTGAGAGGCAAGGTGGTGCTGGTCGATTTCTGGACCTATTCCTGTGTCAACTGTGTGCGCACGCTGCCTTACCTCACCGACTGGGACAGGAAATACCGCGACAAGGGACTGGTGATCGTCGGGGTGCATTCGCCGGAATTCGAGTTCGAGAAGAAGACCGCCAATGTCCAGGCCGCGATCGCGCAATACGGTATCCGTTATCCCGTTGCACAGGACAACCTGCTTTCCACATGGGTGAATTTCGACAACCGCTACTGGCCTGCGCACTACCTCATCGACAGGCAGGGACAGGTGGTCTACACGCATTTCGGTGAAGGCAAATACGACGTCACGGAGAACAATATCCGCTACCTGCTCGGCCTGAAGGAGAAGGGCGAGACCATCAAGGTGGAAGGGCCGACGTTCGCGCTGGGACAGACGCCGGAGACCTACCTGGGCTACGGGAGGGCGGACAGTTTTGGCGGCAGGGAACGTGTTGTGCCCGATGTATCAGGCAGCTACCGGTTCCCTGCATTCCTGCCGGATGACGAATGGGCGCTGAACGGGCGCTGGAAGGTAGAGCGCGAGAAGGTCGTCAGTGCTGAAACGGGCGCCGCGCTGCGCCTCAACTTCAAGGCGCGAAAGGTCTTTCTCGTGCTCGGCACCGCCAGCGGCAATCCGGTGCATGTCTCGCTGAAGTTGAACGGCGAGGCTGTCGGGATCAATGCGGGCAAGGATGCGCCCGCGGGCGCGGTCACCGTCCAGCGCAACACGCTTTACGAACTGATCGACCAGAAGGTGCCCAAGAACGGCCTGCTCGAGATCCAGGCCGACACGCCTGGACTCGAGGCCTACGCGTTCACCTTCGGCTAATTGTTTCTTCTTTCTGAGCGTGAATGGCGCATCTATTTGACACTCGGAACCGTGCGACATAGCATTCGCCACGATACATGGCGAGCGATACGAATACCCTCCGCTCACCATGTGGTGCCATCCCGTATCTCAATCCGATATCATCATCAGGATGTTGAACGCACCGATCATGTCACGCTCCACTGCATCTGCATCACTGTCGGCTGCGGATATCTCTCCCGGTGCGACACCGGGCGAACTGCGCTGTACGGGCGCGTGGCTGTTGCGTTCGGCGGCTCAGATCGAGGAACGCATCGGTGCTTGTCTCAAAGCGACGACGCTGCCGGCCGGGGGCGAGTTGCTGATCGATGCGCAAGGCATCACCGCGCTGGATACCTCGGGAGCATGGCTGCTGCATCGCACACGGCGCGATCTCGAAGCCGCAGGGAACGCCGTGCGTTTCATCGGCCTGCGGCCGGAATTCGAGGCCCTGCTGCGCCTGATCGCCACGCGCACAGGGACTTCCGCCAGCGCGCCATTGCACGTTCCCGGCATTTTTGCCCGCATCGGCGGCAAAGCGTTGGAGAATCTGTTCGGTGCGTTCGGGCTGCTGTCCTTTCTCGGGGCAAGTGCGATAGCGTTGATGCGCGAACTGTTGCAGCCGCGCCGCGTCCGCTGGAAATCCATCCTGTATAACCTGCAGACCACCGGCGTTGCGGCGTTGCCGATCACCGGCTTGCTCTCTTTTCTGCTCGGCATCGTCATCGCCTATCAGGGGGCGGAGCAGCTGAGCCGCTTCGGCGCCAATATCTACATCGTCGACCTGGTCGGTCTGTCGATGGTGCGCGAGCTCTCTCCGCTGATCACCGCCATCATCATCGCCGGCCGTTCCGGTTCAGCTTATGCGGCACAGATCGGCACCATGAAGGTAACCGAGGAGGTCGACGCGCTGCGTACCATCGGTATCGGGCCGCTCGACCTCCTGGTGCTGCCCAAGGTGATCGCGCTGGTGATCGCGCTGCCGTTGCTGACTGTTTATACCGACATCATGGGCATCCTTGGCGGCATGGTGATGGCGCGCGCCCAGCTCGACGTCGGATTCACCACTTTCATCGACCGTCTCGAAGATGCGGTCAGTCTGACTTCGTTCATGATCGGCATCGGCAAAGCGCCGGTATTCGCGGTGATCATCGCGCTGGTGGGCTGCTATCAAGGATTCCAGGTGAGCGGCAGTGCCGAGAGCGTAGGACAACAGACCACGAAAAGCGTGGTGCAGTCCATCTTCCTGGTGATCCTGACAGATGCGCTGTTCTCCATCGCGTTCAGTTGGCTGCATATATGAGTGCCGCCGTCGACACCGCCGTGACCGACGCCAGGCATCCAGATTCGGAGGCCGCCGTCGTCGAGATACGCGATCTGAATACGCGTTTCGGCGATGCGGTCGTGCACCGCGACGTGAGCCTTTCGGTGCGGCGCGGCGAGATATTCGCGCTGGTCGGCGGCAGCGGCTGCGGAAAATCGACCATGCTGCGCGAGATCATCATGCTGCAGCAGCCGGTGTCGGGTTCGATCCGGGTGTTCGGCCGGGAGGTGATAGGGCTGTCCGACGAAGAGGCGCTGCCGTTCAGACGCCGCTGGGGCGTGATGTTCGAGCGCGGCGCGCTGTTCAGTTCGCTAACCGTGATGGAGAATGTCGCGATGGTGATCAGGGAACACACCGATCTCGAACCGGCGCTGGCCGATGAGATCGCCACCCTCAAGATCGCACTCACCGGCTTGCCGGCCGACGCCGGCCAGAAGTACCCGAGTGAACTCTCCGGCGGCATGAGGAAGCGCGCGGCGCTGGCGCGGGCGCTGGCGCTCGATCCGGAACTGCTTTTTCTGGACGAGCCGACTGCCGGCCTCGATCCCCTGAGCGCCACCGGCATTGACGAACTGGTGCGCCATCTGCGCGATGCGCTCGGCCTCACCATCATGATGGTCACTCACGACCTTGACCTGTTGTGGCGAGTGGCGGATCGCGTTGCGGTGCTGGGGGACGGGCGCATTCTGGGGGTGGGCACGATGCAGGAATTGGCGCGTTCGGAAGATGCGGTGATACGGGAATATTTTCACGGCCCGCGGGGAAGAGGGGCATTGGAGCAGGCATGGAATCGAAAGTGAAATTCGCGGTGGTCGGACTCTTCGTTTTGATACTCGGGGCGCTGCTGATCGGAGGCGTGCTGTGGCTTTCCGGCGGCAAGTCCTACGGCAAGAGCTACGACACCTATCTGGTCTACATGAGCGAATCGGTGTCCGGCCTGAGCCAGGACGCACCGGTACGTTATCGCGGTGTGCAGGTCGGCAGGGTGAGGCACATCTCGCTCGCACCGGACAATGTCGAGCTGGTGAAACTTACGCTGGATATCGAACGTGGCACGCCGGTGAAGCAGGATACGGTAGCAGTGCTGCAGGTTCAGGGGTTGACCGGCATCGCCCATGTCGACCTTTCCGGAGGTAGCCGCGATTCGCCGCCCCTGAAGCCGTGGCCGGATGAGGAATATCCGGTGATCCGCACAGGGCCGTCGCTGATGCTGCGCCTGGATAATGCGGTTACCGCGTTGCTTACCAACCTCAACCGCAGCAGCGAAAACATCAACGCCTTGCTGGATCAGGAAAATCGCACCGCATTGCGCCACACTCTGGCCAACCTGGAACGGCTGTCCGGCGCACTTGCCGGCGCCGAATTGCCGCAATTGCTGCAGCGCCTCCAGCGCAGCGCCGATGCCTTCGACCGGATGGCGAATGAAGCCGCGCGCGCCGGGGCCAGCACCGCGGACACCGCCGACAGCGTGCGTGCCGAGGCTTTGCCGGAAGCGCGCCAAGCGATCGCCGAACTGCGCGAACTGACTTCCTCGTTGCGTCGCTTCAGCGAGGCGCTGGAGCGCAACCCCGGCATGCTGCTGCAGGGCAGAGAGAACGTGAAACCCGGACCGGGCGAATGACACCTGATAACGGAAGCGACTATATGAAATCCAACCATACGATATGGTATACGCGACTCACGGCGATGTTCCCGACCGTGGCTATCCTTGCGCTGGTGGTGCTCGGTGGCTGTTCGGTTTTGCCGCCTTCGCCCCCACCGGACAACATCTATCTGCTGGAAGCCAGGACGACTTCTCTACCAGCCCCGGTCCATCCTGTTTCAGCGACCAGGCGCGATCTTGTGCTCGCGGTCAGCATGCCGCGTGCCCGTGCCGGTTTCGATACCGCCCGGATGATCTGGGTGCGTCAGGCGCACGGACTCGAGGTCTATTCGCGCAACCGCTGGGCGGATACGCCGGCACGCATGCTTGCACCGCAGCTCGTTCAGGCGCTGGAGCGATCCGGAGCGTTCCACGCGGTGGTGCTGTCTCCTTCACGCGTATCGGTCGCGTTGCGTCTGGATACCGAACTCATCCGCTTGCAGCAGGATTTCACCGTAAAACCGAGTGAAGTGCGCTTCACGCTGGGCGCGCAGTTGATCGACACCGGTACGCAGCGGGTGATAGCCACGGCGGAGTTCGACGAGACCGAAAAATGCGAGACCGAGGATGCCTATGGCGGCGTGCTCGCCGCCAATCGGGCGTTGGAACGTCTGCTGGCCAGACTTGCGGCCTTCTGTGCCGGAAATTCGCGCTGACCCGCGCATTTTTCCTGATCCAGGATATGCCTGTCCCGGTGCCTGCAGATTAAGGCAATTACCTTATGGAGAACCGTCCGTTGAGAGGCTAGATTGATGTTCCTTCATCAATCAGGAGGTGCCAGATGAAAAAGGCAGAACTCAAGAATTTTGCGAATGCGGATGAGGTTCGTGAATTTCCAAAGGGGCGGCTTGAGCTGGTCAAGATCGGTGGCGCAACGGTCGGTCGCGCAACCTTCGAGCCGGGGTGGCGATGGTCAACGTCTCTCCAGCCGATAGCCAAGACAAAAAGCTGCGAGGCCCCACATTTCCAGTACCACGTATCAGGCATCCTGAAGATCGTCATGGATGACGGGACCGAGCTGTTGGCTAAGCCGGGCGACGTTTCCAATCTTCCCTCAGGACATGACGCCTGGGTCGTGGGCGATGAGCCGGCAGTCGTTGTCGATTTCCAGGGAATGATCGACTATGCCAAATCCCGCTAGATGGTCCATAGAGGCATATACAGTGGCGTGTGAAATTATCGAAATGACCGCTGACAACAATCTCCCCACAGCCAAATGGACACAATCGACCATTATGAAATCATCAGGGAACTAGGTAGCGGCGGAACCAGCACCGTATATCTTGCGCTGGATGCGTTCAATAACCGGCAAGTCGCAATCAAGCTGTTTCAGGTGGACACGCTACGCGATCCAAGTCTCGCCAAAGCCCGGCGCAAGCTGTTGCTGACGGAAGCCTCCCTGGTCGGAAAATTATCCCATCCGCATATCGTGAAGGTTTTCGATGCCGTCTTGAAAGGCACGAACAATTACATGGTGATGGAGTATGTCGAGGGGAAATCGCTGGCGCACTATACCTACCCATCACGTTTGCTGCCGTTCAGTACCATTGCGGAGATCATGTACAAATGCTGCAAGGCGCTGGAATATGCACAACATCAAGGCGTGATACACCGCGACATCAAGCCGGACAACATCCTGTTGAATGCTCAGGGCGACATCAAGATCTCCGATTTCGGCTCGGCGATCATCGTGAGCCATCAAACCACCCAGGTGGCCGGTGTGGGCTCCCCCGCATACATGTCGCCGGAGCAGTTCAGCGAGCTTGAGTTGACCCACCAGACCGATATCTATTCCCTCGGCGTGACCATGTTTCAATTGCTCACCGGCAAGTTGCCCTTTGAGTCAGGCAACCAGTTCAGCATGATTTACCAGATCATGAATGTCGAACCGCAGGCTCCGAGCAAATTACGCCCCGAAGTCCCTCCGGAACTGGATGCCATTGTGCTGCATGCCATGGAGAAAGACCGGTCCCGGCGCTACCAGACATGGGATGAGTTTGCACATGATCTGATGAGTTTCTTCAGCAATAACGTGGTGACGCAGACGGAAATCTTCGACATGGAGAAATTCGATATCTTGCGCGAACTGCTTTTCTTCAAGAATTTCAGTGATGTCGAATTGTGGGAGGTGCTGCGCATCAGCGAATGGCGCAAGGTGAACAGCGGTGAAATCATTTTGCGTGAAGGAGAACGGGGGCGAGAGTTCTATATTCTGGGGCAGGGATCGGTCAAAGTGCTCAAGGACGGGCTTGTGTTGAGCGTCTTGAACAAAGGGGATTGCTTCGGTGAAATGGCGCACCTGTCCGAGCGGGCCTTTACCCGCTCCACGGATGTGGTCGCAGATTCCAATGTCACCCTGATCGAAATCAATCCGGATATGCTGAAGAGGGCTACGACAGAGTGCCGTTTCAAGATCGACGGCGCTTTTCTGCGATTATTGGTAAAACGCCTCGATGACGCGAATACGCGCATTTCCCATCTCTTGTCGTCCCTCTCGTGAGGGATATCCCCCAATACGCTTAGCCCTTGGTGCGCACCAGAAACACCGTCACTTCTTCGCGGTCATGGTAGAGCTGCTTGGCGCTCATCCGGTAGTTGATGCCTTCTTCGTCCAGTTGCGCGCGGATGCCGTTCAGTGCGCCGTCCACTGCGGCGAGGCGCTGCTTCATCGGCAGCTTGAGGTTGAAGATAGCGTGTCTTGCGTATCCGGCAGCGAACCAGTTGCCGATCAGCGCGCCGACCTTCGCTGGCTTCTCGACCATGTCGCACACCAGCCAGTCCACCGCCTTGCGCGGCGCGTACTTGAAGCCGTCCTGACGCAGGTGCTGCACCAGCGGGTGGTTCGCCAGCACGCCCTTCATCGGGCCGTTGTCGACCGCGGTGACGCGGATGCCGCGCTTGACCAGTTGCCAGGTCCAGCCGCCGGGGGCCGCGCCGAGATCGACGGCGGTCATGCCCTGACGCAGCAGGCGGGTCTGTTCGCTTTTGTCCATGAACACTTCGATGGCCTCGGCCAGTTTCAGCGTGGAACGGCTCGGTGCTTCCGATGGCATGTGCTGGCGCAGGATGCCCATGTGCCAGGGCGCGCTGTTGTATGGATCGCTGCTGCCGATCAGCGCAGTGGACTTGTCCGGGAAGAACACATGCAGGCGCGGCAGTTTTCTGTTTGCGTCTTGGGTGTCTTCAGGCAATTTTCCCTGCGAGCGCAGCGGCTCTTCCAGCAGCGGCTGGAAGCGGCGGGTGAACGCGGACAGCGTCTTGCCGTCGTTGGTGTCAGGCACTTCCAGCCACAGCGTGCCGAAGGTCTCGGGCAGCTCCGCAATGGCCTCGACCAGCGGCGTGAGGCGGTCGCGATCAGACAGCTCTTCGATGATGTAATGCAGCCGGATCAGCTGGCGCGCGAACACCAGTTCGCGGTAGGACAGCTGTTGATCGTTGAGCACGACCACGACATAGCCGCTGTCGGCCTGGATCGGCGGTTGTTCGGCGATCACCGGTTTCTGCTGGCGCGCCTGGCGCAGGGCCTCCTGTGCGCAGTCCTGTTCGAAGCCGGGACGGCAGTACAGCAGCCAATGGGTGGTGGAAGGTTCTTGCATGTGCGGCCTCTATATGGGTTTTAAACGTCCGAGCGCAGACGCGGCAGGTGGATGTGCCAGCGGATCGCGGCGAGGCGTATCGCCACCGTACAGATCATGGCGAACAGGATGGCCAGGTTGTGCCCCATGCCATAGTCGTCGAGGGCGATCAGCAGCAGGGCGCCCGCCAGCGAGGCGGTGGCATAGATGTCGGTGCGGAAGATCAGCGGGACTTCGTTGCACAGGATGTCGCGGATCACGCCGCCGAACACGCCGGTGATCACGCCCATCAGGGCGGCGATCAGCCAGGGAACACCGAGCTGGAGCGCGACGCTGGTGCCGATCACGGTGAACAGCGCCAAGCCTATCGCATCGGGCACGAGGAAGAAATTCTTGGGCAGCCTGATGCGGCGGCTCAGGAAAAACGTGAGCGTGCCGGCCACCATGCCCACCACGACGTAGATCGGGTCGTGCACCCAGTACACCGGCAGACGGCCCAGCAGGAGGTCGCGGACCGTGCCGCCGCCGATGCCGGAAATCACCGCGATTACCACCACCCCGAACAGGTCCAGTTCGCGGCGGCGCGCTTCCAGCGTGGCGGTGATGGCGCAGACGGCGACGGCACAAAGGTCAAGGAGGTAGATCAGATTCATGGGAAGGTATCGGGAATGAAGGCGCGCATTATACGGGGCGTGGCGGTATCCGCGTGCGCATTCGGCCGGGAGCGCGTGGCATGGTAATATCGGCGCCTATTTTTAGGCGGCAGGGCGATGGGCAAGCGTTACGATTTGATAGTGTTCGACTGGGACGGGACGGTGATGGATTCGACCGCGGTGATCGCGGGCTCGATCCAGGCCGCGTGCCGCGACCTGGATCTGCCTGTGCCGAGCGACGAGGATGCGCGCCACGTGATCGGCCTCGGGCTGGGGCAGGCGCTGCGCCATGCCGTGCCGACGGCGCCGGAATCCATGTACGAACCGCTGGCGGAACGTTACCGCCATCACTTCCTCGCGCAGGACCAGACCATCCCGTTGTTCGAGGGAGCACGCGAAACCATAGAGGAACTGCACGGCGCTGGATACTGGCTGGGCGTGGCCACGGGCAAGAGTCGCGCGGGGCTGGAGCGCGTGCTGGATGCCAGCGGATTGCGGTCGTATTTTCACGCCACGCGCACGGCGGACCAGACCTTTTCCAAGCCGCATCCGGCGATGCTGCTGGAACTGATGGACGAACTGGCGGTCGACGCAGACCGCACGCTGATGATCGGCGATACCACACACGATGTCCAGCTGGCGCAGAATGCCGGGGTGGACGTGGTGGCGGTGGCATACGGCGCGCATCCGCCCGAGCAGTTGCAGGAGCTGGCGCCGCTCGCGCTGGTTGGGGATTTCGCCGAACTGCGCGAGTGGCTGAGAAACAATGCTTAACGTTTAGATAAAAGGAATTGCGATGTCGGATCAGAACAACAACAATTGGGAACGCGGTGTGCTGGAGAAACTGGCGATGTCCGCCGTTCAGGAACAGCGCCGTGCTCGCCATTGGGGCATCTTCTTCAAGGCGCTGACCTTCGGCTACCTGTTCCTGGTGCTGTTCATCATCATGGGCTGGTTCGGCGAGAAGGAGCCCGCATTGAGTACCGGCAAGCACACCGCGCTGATCGACATGCAGGGCGTGATCGCACCGGATTCCGCGGCGAGCGCCGATTTCCTGATCCCGAGCCTGCAGGATGCCTTCGAGGATAAGGGCACTCAGGGTGTGATCCTGCGCATCAACAGCCCCGGCGGCAGCCCGGTTCAGGCGGGGCAGATCAACGACGAGATCCGCCGCCTGCGCGCGAAGTACCCGCAGATCCCGCTGCATGTGGTGGTCGAGGACATTTGCGCTTCCGGCGGTTACTACGTGGCAGTCGCGGCCGACAAGATCTTTGTGGACAAGGCCAGTCTGATCGGCTCCATCGGGGTGCTGATGGACGGTTTCGGCTTCACCGGTACGATGGAGAAGATGGGCGTGGAGCGCCGCCTGCTCACCGCGGGCGAGAACAAAGGTTTCCTCGATCCTTTCTCGCCTGCCGATCCGAAACAGCAGGCATACGCCAAGCAGATGCTCGCAGAGATCCACCAGCAGTTCATCGACGTGGTTAAGCAGGGGCGCGGCAAGCGCCTGAAGGAAACGCCTGACACTTTCAGCGGCCTGGTGTGGAACGGCCAGCGCGGCGTGGAGATGGGGCTGGCGGACGGTTACGGCAGCGTGGAGTCGGTGGCGCGCGACGTGATCAAGGCCGAGAAGATCGTGAACTTCACCATGAAGGAAAGCTTCGGCGAACGTCTGGCGAAGCGTTTCGGCGCGGGTGTGGCGAGCGCGTTGGGCTATTCGGCACAGGGCGGCGTATCGCTACGCTAACAGCTTTAGTTCCGTAGGTCGGGTTAGCCAAGGGCGTAACGCGACATTTTCGATTATCGTCGGGTTACCCGACCTGCAGCATCCTCAATAACTCGTCGATATCGGTGACCGGCGGCAGGCATTGCGTGCCGCGGCACAGCCATGCGGTGGTTTGCTCACCTGATGGTTTGTCGAGTGTTTCCGGCAAACCTTCTATCCTGTCACTCAGCACTACGGTAATCACGTCCGGCAGGTGGCGCCGCTGCAATGCGGCCTGCCACTTGGAGGCCTCTTTGCCGCGCAGCACCAGCAGGCCGGATGGCTGCAGCAGTTCCGCAAGTGCGGTGCACAGGCTGCAGTGGTAGCTTGCGGCCTGTTGCAGGGCGGGGAAGAACAACTTCAGGCAGCGTTCCGCCGCCGCACGATATCTCTCGTCTCCGGTCAGTAAAGCCAGGCGCAGCAGGGCCTGCGCCGCGATGCCGTTGCCCGATGGCGTGGCATCGTCTTGCGCGGTCTTGTTGCGCTGGATCAGCGCTTCATGGTCGTGGCTGGTGAAGAAAAAGCCGCCATTTTGTTTGTCCTCGAAACGCTCCAGCAGCGCGTCCGCGAGTTGCACGGCGAAGTCCAGGTCGGCCTTCCTGAATTCGGTTTGCATCAGTTCCAGCGCGGCATTCAGCAGGAAAGCATGGTCGTCCAGATAGGCGTTGAGGTGCGCCTTGCCGTCCTTGCAGGTCGCGAGCAGCTTGCCGTCGCGCCACAGGGCGGTGCGCACGAAATCCATTGCGCGCTGCGCGGAACGCAGCCAGTCTTCGCGTCCGAACGCGCGCGCGGCGCGCGCCATGCCCGCGATCATCAGGCCGTTCCATCCGCCGAGGATCTTCTCGTCGCGGCCGGGGTGCACGCGCTTCTCGCGTGCGGCGAAAAGTTTTCCCCTTACGCTGGCGATCAGCGCCTCGGTTTGCTCGTGCGTAACCTGCAGGTGCCGGGCGACGAAGTCAGGCGTTGCACGGACGCGCGGGTTCCAGGCGCGCTCCTCGAAATTGGGCGGCCATTCGATGCCGTAATAGGTCTTGGCGACTTCATATTCCTGCTCGGTCAGCAGCTGGCGCACCTCGACTATCTGCCACAGGTAGAACTTGCCTTCCTCATGCTCCGAGTCCGCGTCCAGTGAGGAGTAGTAGCCGCCCTCGGGGGATTGCATCTCGCGCAGCACCCAGTTCGCGGTCTGTTCCACCACACGCGCGAACAGCGGCTCACCGAACTCTTGCCAAGCGGCGCTGTACAGGGACAGCATCAGGCCGTTGTCGTAGAGCATCTTTTCGAAGTGCGGGATGTTCCACTCGGCATCGACGCTGTAGCGGCAGAAGCCGCCGCCGAGCTGGTCGTATAGCCCGCCGTGCGCCATGTGCTGCAGACTGTAGCGCACCATGTGCAGCACGAACTCGTCGCCGGTCTTGTGGCCGTTGCGCAGCAGCAGGTCGAGTTCCGCCGGGTGCAGGAACTTGGGTGCATCGCCGAAACCGCCGTTGACCTTGTCGAACTGGTCGCCGAGCCGGCTCAGCGCCTGCTCGATCGGTTCGCGGTTCAGCGGTGTCTCCTTGCCGCGGGGCGGCTGGATATCGGCGAGTGCGGCCGCCAGTTGCCTGCCCTGAGCGGCTAGATCGGCGCGGTTCTCTGCATATACCTGAGCAACGCGTTGCAGCACGTCGGTGAAGGAGGGAAGGTTGTAACGCGCCTGTTTCGGAAAATAGGTTCCGCCGAAGAACGGCGTGCCATCCGGGCTGAGGAACATGTTCAGCGGCCAGCCGCCGCTGCGCTGCGTCAGCAGGTAGTGTGCGTTCTGGTAGACCTGGTCGAGATCGGGACGCTCCTCGCGATCCACCTTGATGTTGATGAAGTGTTGGTTCATCAGCGCCGCGGTATCCTCGTCCTCGAACGACTCGTGCGCCATGACGTGGCACCAGTGGCAGGCCGAATAGCCGACGGACAGCAGGATGGGCTTGTCCTGCTCGCGCGCGAGCCGCAGCGACTCGGGGTTCCATGCATGCCAGTCCACGGGGTTATTGGCATGCTGCTGGAGGTAGGGACTTGTTTCCTTTGCCAATTCATTAGCCATCGGTTGCCCCCATAAATTCGTTTTGCGGGCGAATCGCGGTGTCGCGTGCTTGCTCGCTCCTCGTTTATCCGTTCGATATGTCTCGTCGTTCGCTGTGCGGCTCCTTGCGCTTCATCCCGCAAAACGAATTTCTGACGAATTTGCGGGTTGGTGAGGCTAACGCAACAGCGGTTTCAGTTCCTCTAAGACATTTTTCATCAGCAGAGGTTGCGCCTCGGCGGTGGGGTGCAGGTTGTCTGCCTGGAACTGTTCGGGAGGGATGCCTTCGAGCAGGAACGGCATCAGCCGCACGCGGCGCTTCTCCGCCAATCGTGGATAGATGTTCTGGAATTGAGTGACGTAAGGCTCGCCGTAATTCGGCGGCAGGCGCATTCCCATCAGCAGCACCCTGGCGCGGGCTTGCTTGATGTCCTTGATGAGTTCATCCAGATTGGCCTCGATATCCGCCGTACCGAAGCCGCGCAGCCCGTCGTTCGCGCCCAGTTCCAGGATCACCACTGCCGGGCGATGTTGCTGCAGTGCCTTGTCGATGCGCTGGCGGCCGCCCAGCGTGGTCTCACCGCTGATGCTCGCGTTCACTACACGGTAGGCCGAGCCTTTGCGTTTCAGCTCCTTTTGCAGCAGACTGGGCCAGCTTTCTTCCGCGGCGAGGCCGTAGCCGGCTGATAGACTGTCGCCGAATACGAGGATGTTCTTCGCGGCGTGGGCGTCGAACGGAAGCCACAGTGCGGCGATCAGCAGGATAAATTTCAGGGACAGAATTCTCATGGTTTCGATAGTGCAAGCGATTGGTCTGACAAAGCAGGTGCCGAGCGGCGACCAGATGCTGACCATCCTGCGCGAAGTAAGCTTCGCGGTCAATGCGGGAGAGAGCTTAGCCATCCTCGGCGCCTCCGGTTCCGGCAAGTCCACCTTGCTTGGCCTGCTGGCCGGGCTGGACGTGCCCAGCAGCGGCAGCGTGTATCTCGACGGCGCGGACCTGTTCGCTCTGGATGAAGACGGGCGCGCAAGGCTGCGCGGTGCTGCGGCAGGTTTCGTGTTCCAGTCGTTCCAGCTGCTGCCCGCGCTGAACGCGCTGGAGAACGTGATGCTGCCGCTGGAACTGCAAGGCGCATCCGACGCGCGCGAACGCGCCGCCGACTCGTTGCGCAAGGTCGGCTTGGGAGAACGCATGCACCACCTGCCCAAACACCTCTCCGGCGGCGAACAGCAGCGCGTCGCGCTCGCCCGCGCCTTCGTCACCCGCCCCAAGATCCTGTTCGCCGACGAACCCACCGGCAACCTCGACGCCGCCACCGGCAGCCAGGTCATCGAACTCATGCTCGACCTCAATCGCGCGCAGGGCACGACGCTGATCCTGGTCACCCACGACGAGGCGCTGGCGAGGCGTTGCGGTCGACAGTTGCGGCTGGAGGCGGGGAGGGTGGTGTAGCGTGATGATGAACTATGCCAACACTTCAAGATTGAGTGAGTGATTTCATGAAGCCAAAGACGCAGCGAATGTTTTCCGGCAATCACAGATATCACAAAGTCGATATTGCACGAGGTCAGTTGGAGACAGCCATTCGACTGTTTCTTGTAGATGGTTGCAATATGTTCTCAGCAATTACTCTTGCGGCAGCAGCTGGCGAAATACTTCACGGGCTGGTACTAAATGCAGGGAAGGAACCGTTCGTAGACTATGTCATTAAAGTTAACGATTTTCGAAAACCCGGGGATACCCCTAAGCGTTCCTCCGTTATCTCGCACATTCATAACCTTCTGTTTGTGAATGCGTTAAAACATCATGACAAGAAAACTGAGGCCCATGTCGAATTTGATGCGGAGGAGTGCGCATTGGCTGCAATCCTAAAGGCTATAGTGGACTATGAGACGCTAACTGGCGAGCATACCGAAGCCATGAAGACGTTTCTTACATGGACGAAATTGAATCTGAACTCAGAAAGAATCATGAGTGACTTTGAAAAAGCCCCTGATCACTTTAAGAAACTTTAGGTACAAATGAATCTCCTCCGCCTCTCCCTTAACCTTCTTCGCCGCGACTGGCGGGCCGGGGAGTGGCGCGTGCTGCTGTTGGCGCTGGTGCTGGCGGTGGGTAGCCTGGCGACGGTCGGCATGTTCGCCGACCGCGTGCGGCAGGCGTTGCAGCAGGAGGCGACCAGCCTGATCGGGGCGGACTTGCGCATTACCTCGACGCGACCGCTGCCGTCCGCCTATCGCAAGAGCGCCGAGGCGCGCGGCCTGCGCGCCGTCGAGAGCCGCAGTTTCCCGAGCATGGTTTCTTTCCGCGAGCAGGCGCTGCTCTCCGAGATACAGGCGGTGGAGGATGGCTATCCGTTGCGAGGGAAAATCACCATCGAGGACGGCAGCGAGCATGTCGCGCAGGGCATACCCGTGCGCGGCACGGTGTGGGCGGACGAGCGGCTGTTGCGGCGTCTCGATCTGCGCATGGGCGACGAGGTGGGCATAGGCGCGATGCGCTTCAGGGTTTCGGCGCGCATCGTGAAGGACATCGATCAGTCCATCGGCTTTTCCAGTTTCGCGCCGCGCGTGCTGATGAATGCGCAGGACCTTGAGGCGACGGGCCTTCAACAGGAAGGCAGCCGCATCACCTACCGCCTGATGGTTGCAGGAGAAGCGAAGCAGACGGCCGCGCTGCGCGGCGAACTGAAGGCGAAATTGACCGGCAACGAGAGGCTGGAGGACGTGCGCGATGCGCGGCCGGAGATACGCAGCGCGCTGGAGCGCGCCGAGCACTTCCTCGGGCTTGCAGCATTGACTGCTGCCATCCTCGCTGGCGCGGCGATGGCGCTGGCGGCGCGGCGCTTCGTGCTGCGCCATCTCGACGGCTGCGCGGTGATGCGCTGCCTCGGCGCGCAGCAGGGACAGGTGCTGCGCCTGTTCCTCTACCAGTTCATGCTGCTGGGTATCGTCGCGGTGCTGCTGGGCTGCCTGTTGGGCTATGCCACGCAGGCCGTACTGATCTCGTTCGTCGAGGCCATGCGCCAGGCGGCGCTGCCGCAGCCTTCCTTGCTGCCCGCGGTCAAGGCCGCCGCCAGTGGTTTCGCGCTGCTGCTGGGCTTCGCCTTCCTGCCACTGCTGCAGCTGCGCAGGGTGTCGCCGCTGCGCGTGCTGCGCCGCGAGCTGGGCGCGCCGCAGCCGAACACCGTGCTGGTCTATGGCCTGGCGGTGGTGGTGCTCGCGGGATTGTTCCTGTGGCATTCCGGCTCGGCCAAGCTGGGGTTGGCGATGCTGGGTGGCTTGATCACCGGGCTGGTGGTGTTCGGCGGGTTGGCCTGGCTGATGTTGCATGGGCTGGCGCGCTATTTCCCCTACCTCGGTAATCACTGGCGGCACGCGGTGAACAACTTGGTGCGGCACGGGCGCAGCAACGCGCTTCAGGTGGTCGCGCTGGCGCTGGGTGGCATGGCGTTGTTGCTGCTGACGCTGGTGCGCGCCGACCTGCTGCAGGGCTGGCAGGACAAGCTGCCGCCGGAGACGCCGAACCGCTTCGTCGTGAACATCCAGCCGTACCAGCAGCAGGCGGTGCTGGATTTCTTCGCGCGCCAGAAGTTGCCGCCGCCCCAATTGCAGCCGATGGTGCGCGGCAGGCTGGTCGCGATCAACGACCGTCCCATCAACGGCGATAGCTACCCGGACCCGCACGCGCGCGGCTTGGTGGAGCGCGAGTTCAACCTGTCCTACATGGAGCGCATGCCGGAGTGGAACGGGCTGGTGCAGGGGAAGTGGTGGCTACCGGGAGCAAATGGCCAGTTGTCGGTCGAAGAGGGCATCGCCCAGACGCTGGGCATCCGGCTCGGTGATACGCTGACCTACGACGTGGCGGGCAGTCGCTTCAGCGCGCGCGTGACCAGTCTGCGCAAGGTGCAGTGGGACTCGATGCGGGTGAATTTCTTCGTCATCGCCACGCCCGAGCTGCTCCGCGACTTTCCGGCGAGCTACCTCACCAGTTTCTATCTGCCGCCTGACAGGGCACGCGCGGGCGACCTGCTGGCGCGCGAATTCCCCAATGTGCTGGTGATCGATACCGGCGCGATCATCGGGCAGGTGCGCCACATCATGGACCAGATCACGCAGGTGATGGGCGCGGTGTTCCTGTTCACGCTGCTGTCCGGTTTTGCCGTGCTGTATGCCGCGCTGCTCGCGACGCAAGATGAGCGCACCTTCGAGGCGGCGGTGCTGCGCACATTGGGGGCGGACGGGCGCTACCTGCGGCGGCTGCATCTGTCCGAATTCGCCGTGCTGGGTGGCCTGAGCGGGCTGTTCGCGGCGGCGGGGGCCGTGCTGCTGGGCTGGGTGCTGGCGCGCTTCGTCCTGGATATCCCTTATCAGGCCAGTCCCGCCATCTGGCTGATCGGCGTGACGGGAGGCGCGGTCGCGGTGGCGCTGGCGGGCTGGCTGGGCACGCGGAGGCTGACTTCATTGCCGCCGCTGGTGATCCTGCGCGAATAGCGCGGGTTGAGCGAACCGCGGCATTGGTGGTAGAATGCGCGCCGCTCCGGAATAGGCCGGAGCAAATTTCCCGCTCGCGCAAGTTGGGGTGCTCACGGAAAGTGCCGTGGGTCAGGCTGGCGAGTGGTAGTTGATAACCCTTACGTTAGGAGCAATCATGGCTGTAACTATGCGTCAAATGCTGGAGGCTGGTGTTCATTTCGGTCACCAGACCCGTTTCTGGAATCCCAAGATGGCACCGTACATCTTCGGTCACCGCAACAAGATTCACATCATCAACCTGGAAAAGACCGTCGCGAAGTTCGCCGAAGCGGAAGCTTTCGTGCGCAAGCTGGCAGCTAAGAAGGGCACCGTCCTGTTCGTGGCGACCAAGCGCCAGGCTCGCGACATCATCCAGGAAGAAGCCGTGCGCGCGGATTCCCCGTTCGTTAACTACCGTTGGCTGGGCGGCATGCTGACCAACCACAAGACCGTGCAGCTGTCGATCAAGCGCTTGCGCGAGCTGGAAGAGCTGACCGCCGAAGGCGCATCCGAGAAGGTTTCCAAGAAGGAAGCGCTGATGATGAAGCGCGAGCTGGAAAAACTGAACCGCAGCCTGGGCGGCATCAAGGACATGCAAGGTCTGCCGGCCGCGATCTTCGTGATCGACGTCGGTTATCAGAAGGGCACCATCGTCGAAGCTCAGAAGCTGGGCATCCCCGTCATCGGCATCGTCGATACCAACAACTCCCCGCTGGGCGTGGACTATGTGGTTCCCGGCAACGACGACTCGACTCAGGCTATCCGTCTGTACGCCCGCGGCATCGCCGACGCGATCCTCGAAGGCCGTGCTCAGGCACTGAACGAGTTGGTCGAGCAAGTTTCGGAACAAGCCGCTTAAGGTTTAGCGCCGACGTGAGAAGGGGCGTCAGCCCCTTTTTTTGTAAGTTTTTTTAAGTTTCGATGGAGTTTGAAAATGGCAGAAATTACCGCAGCAATGGTCAAGGAACTGCGTGAGGCCACCGGTCTCGGCATGATGGAATGCAAGAAGGCGTTGGTCGAATCCAACGGCGATTTCAAGGTGGCTGAAGAGCAGCTGCGCATCAAGAGCGGCGCGAAGGCCAGCAAGGCTGCATCCCGCGTGACCGCGGAAGGTATCGTCAGCGCGTTCATCGCCGCCGACGGCAAGGCTGCCGCCGTGGTGGAAGTGAACTGCGAGACCGACTTCGTTGCGAAGAATGACGACTTCATCGCGTTCGCGAAGAATGTCGCCGAAACCGTGGCGAAGAACAATCCGGCCGATGTCGAGGCATTGTCCGGCATGGCGCTGGCCAACGGCTCCGGCACCGTCGACGAAGTGCGCAAGGCTCTGGTGATGAAGATCGGCGAGAACCTCACGATCCGCCGCATCGCGCGCTACGAGACCTCCACCGGCAAACTGGCAACCTATCTGCACGGTAGCAAGATCGGTGTGCTGGTGAGCTACACCGGCGGCGACGACGTGCTGGGTCGCGACATCGCGATGCACATCGCAGCGAGCAAGCCGAAGTCGCTCGATGCATCCGGCGTGAAGCCGGAAGACATCGAGACCGAGCGCCGCATCGCCATCGAGAAGGCCAAGGAATCCGGCAAGCCAGAAGCGATCCTGGAGAAGATCGCCGAAGGTACCGTGCAGAAGTTCCTCAAGGAAGTCACCCTGCTGGGCCAGGTGTTCGTTAAGGCGGAAGACGGCAAGCAGACCATCGAGCAACTGCTGAAGGCCAAGGGCGCTACCGTGACCGCGTTCCAGATGTTCGTGGTGGGCGAAGGCATCGAGAAGAAGGTGGAAGACTACGCGGCTGAAGTCGCTGCCGCTGCTGCTGCTGCCCAGGGTTAAGGTCATGAAGCCGGCCTACAAACGCATCCTGCTCAAGCTGTCCGGCGAAGCCCTGATGGGCGACGACAGCTACGGCATCAACCGCGAGGTGATCGAGCGCATCGTCGCCGAGATCAAGGAAGTGGTCGATCTGGGTGTGGAGGTGGCGATCGTGATCGGCGGCGGCAACATCTTCCGCGGCGTGGCTCCGGCCGCGGCGGGGATGGATCGCGCCACCGCCGATTACATGGGCATGCTGGCCACGGTGATGAACTCGATGGCCCTGCAGGACGCGATGAAGCGCACCGGGGTGGATTGCCGCGTGCAGTCCGCGCTGAGCCTGGAGCAGGTGGCCGAGCCGTTCATTCGCGGCAAGGCGCTGCGCTATCTGGAAGACGGCAAGGTGGTGATCTTCGCGGCCGGCATCGGCAGCCCGTTCTTCACCACCGACACCGCCGCCGCGCTGCGCGGCGTGGAGATGTCCGCCGACGTGGTGATCAAGGCCACTAAGGTGGACGGTATCTACACCGCCGATCCGAAGAAGGATCCCAACGCGATCCGCTACCAGAGCCTGAGCTTCGACGAGGCCATCAGCAAGAATCTCAAGGTGATGGATGCGACCGCGCTGACGCTGTGCCGCGACCAGAAGCTGCCCATCATCGTGTTCAGTATTTTCAAGATAGGTGCGCTGAAGCGTGTGGTATTCGGCGAAGGCGAAGGCACGCTGGTGCGTATCGATTGATTCAGGAGGGAACTGTGATTGCTGATCTGAGAAAAACAACCGAACAGAAGATGCAGAAGTCGCTGGAGGCGCTGAAGACGGACCTGGGCAAGGTGCGTACCGGACGTGCCCACACCGGCCTGCTGGATCACGTGATGGTGGATTACTACGGTAGCCCGACCCATGTGAACCAGGTGGCGAACATCACCCTGGTCGACGCGCGCACCATCGGCGTCCAGCCTTACGAACGGAACATGGTCGGCCCGGTGGAAAAGGCTATCCGCGATTCCGATCTTGGGCTGAACCCGGCAAGCCAGGGCGAACTGATCCGCGTGCCGATGCCCATGTTGACCGAGGAGCGTCGCCGCGACCTGATCAAGGTGGTCAAGGCCGAGGGCGAGAACGCCAAGATCGCGGTGCGCAACATCCGCCGCGACGCCAATAATCACCTGAAAGACGCGCTCAAGAAAAAAGAGATCGCCGAAGACGAAGAGCGCCGCACCCAGGACGATATCCAGAAGCTGACTGACCGCTACGTCGCCGAGATCGACAAGACGCTGGTTGCCAAAGAAGCCGATCTGATGGCAGTCTAAAAGGAGACAGGATTCGGGATGCAGGATACGGCTACCGGCCGCCTCGACTGAATCCTGAATCCCGTATCCTGGATCCTGATATGGCTCTCTTCAAAAGTTCTACCCGCAACATTCCCGACGCCCCTCCCGTCCCGCGCCATATCGCCGTCATCATGGACGGCAACGGGCGCTGGGCCAAGCAGCGCTTCATGCCGCGCGTGGCAGGGCACCAGCGCGGAGTGGAGGCACTGCGCGAGGTGGTCAAAGCCTGTCGCGACCTGGGCGTGGAATACCTGACGGTATTCGCCTTCAGCAGCGAGAACTGGCGGCGTCCTGCCGACGAAGTTTCCTTCCTGATGTCGCTGTTCATGAAGATGCTGGAACGTGAGGTCGTCAGGCTGCACGAGAAAAACATCCGAGTGAAGATCATCGGCGACCGCAGCCGTTTCGACGATAAGCTCAATCAGGCCATGCAGGATGCCGAAACACTGACCGCGAATAACGTCGGCCTGACCCTGACCATCGCCGCCAACTACGGCGGACGCTGGGACGTGATGAACGCTGTGCAGACGATGCTCAAGGAGCATCCGGAATTCGCTCAGGGCTTCAAGGAAGAAGACCTGTCCCCCTATCTTTGCCTGAGCGAGGCGCCAGAGCCGGACTTGTTCATCCGCACCGGCGGCGAGCAGCGCATCAGCAACTTCATGCTGTGGCAGCTGGCCTATACCGAGCTTTATTTCACCGATGTGCTGTGGCCGGCGTTCGGCCGCGAGGAGCTGGAAGCGGCGATTGCCTCCTACCAGAAGCGGGAGCGCCGTTTCGGGCGGACCAGCGAACAGTTGGCGAGCGAGCAGCCGAAAGGGGGCTTCGATGCTTAAATCGCGCGTGATCACCGCCGTGGTGCTGCTGGTGCTGTTTCTGGCGGCACTGTTCCTGTTGCCGGCGGCAGCTTGGGCACTGCTGGTTCTGGTAATGGTGATGCAGGGGGCTGTCGAGTGGGCGCGCCTGTCCGGCCTGAGCGGCAGGAAGGCGAACGTCTACTGGGCGTTGACGCTGGCGCTGATGGGAGGCATGTTGGTACTGGATTCCTACACGACGCCGGCGCAGCAGGACTATACCCATCTCGGGGTGTATCTGGTGTCCGCCTTGCTGTGGCTGGTCATCGTGCCGAGCTGGCTGATGGCCGGCTGGAAAGTCAGGCGACCGCTGCTGATGGCGCTGACCGGCTGGGCGGTGCTGTTGCCGACCGGTCTGGCGATGCTGGACTTGCGCGAGGCCGATCCCAGTCCGTGGATGCTGCTGTTCGTCATGTGCCTGGTGTGGGTCGCGGATATCTCAGCCTATTTCGCCGGCCGTCGCTTCGGCAAGAACAAGCTCGCGCCCGACATCAGCCCGGGCAAGACTTGGGAAGGTGTGGCGGGCGCGGTGTTCGGCGTATCGGCCTATGTGGTGCTGGTATGGAGCTTCAGCCCGTATTTTTCCACCCGCGAGATATTGCCGCCGTTGCTGCTGGCCTCATGGTGGTGGGTGGCGCTGGCGGTGATCGGCGACCTGTTCGAGTCGGCGGTCAAGCGCCAAGCGGGCGTGAAGGACAGCGGCGCGCTGCTGCCGGGACACGGCGGCCTGCTGGACCGTATCGACGCGCTGACCTCGACCCTGCCACTGGCCGCGCTGGCGATGTTGCTCCAGAGGATTAGTTAATGCAGAGACTGACCGTATTGGGTTCCACCGGCAGCATCGGCACCAGCACGCTGGACGTGGTGGCGCGCCATCCCGACCGTTTCCAGGTCATCGCCCTGACGGGGAACAGCCAGGTCGGCCTGTTGTTCCGCCAGTGCGTGCAATTCAAGCCGCGTTATGCCGTGCTGCTGGATGAGGACTCCGCCTCGCAGTTGCGCCAGTCGCTGCGCGAGGCCGGCGTGGACACCGAGGTGCTGTGCGGCGTCGAGGCGCTGGAGCAGGTGTCGGTGCTGCCCGAGGTGGATGCCGTGATGGCGGCCATCGTCGGTGCCGCGGGGCTGCGGCCCACGCTGGCGGCGGCAAAAGCGGGCAAGAAGATCCTGCTGGCGAACAAGGAAACACTGGTGATGGCGGGCAACGTGTTCATGGACGCGGTGCATGCCAGCGGTTCGGCGCTGCTGCCCATCGACAGCGAACACAATGCGATCTTCCAGTCCCTGCCGCACAACTATCGCGGCGACATGCAACGCAGCGGGGTGAGCAAGATACTGTTGACCGCGTCGGGCGGGCCGTTCCGCAAGACCCCGCTTGCCGACTTGCAGAACGTCACGCCGGAGCAGGCCTGCGCACACCCGAACTGGAGCATGGGCCGCAAGATCTCGGTGGACTCCGCCACCATGATGAACAAGGGGCTGGAGGTCATCGAGGCGCGCTGGCTTTTCAATGCGGGTGCGGACGACATCCAGGTCGTGGTGCATCCGCAGAGCATGATCCATTCGCTGGTGCAGTACATCGACGGTTCGGTGCTGGCGCAACTGGGCAATCCCGACATGCGCACGCCCATCGCGTACGGCCTTTCCTGGCCGGAGCGCATCGATGCGGGTGTGGCGCCGCTGGACCTGTTCAAGGTGGCGACGATGAATTTCGAAGCACCCGATTTCGAGCGTTTCCCCTGCCTGGCGCTGGCCTATCAGGCGCTGCGCGCCGCGGGTACGGCACCGGCCATGCTCAACGCCGCGAACGAAGTGGCCGTGGCCGCATTCCTCGACCGGCAGATCCCCTTCCTCTACATCCCTCGCGTCATCGCGGCGGTGCTCGATGCCTTGCCGGTCTATCCGGTGCATAGCTTGGATGACGTGCTCGGCGCCGATGCCGAGGCTCGCCGCGTTGCGGAACTGCAGATCCGGCAGGTGACATGACGACGCTGCTGGCCTTTGTCGGCGCGATCGCGCTGCTGGTGGTGTTCCACGAATTGGGTCACTACCTGGTGGCGCGCCTTTGCGACGTGAAAGTGCTGCGCTTTTCCATCGGCTTCGGCAAGGTCATCTATCGCAAGCGTTTTGCCGACAGCGAGACCGAGTGGGCGATCTCGGCGATCCCGCTGGGCGGCTACGTCAAGATGCTGGACGAGCGCGAAGGCGCCGTCTCCCCCGGTGAGCTGCACCGCACCTTCAACAGAAAGCCGGTGCTGCAGCGCATGGCCATCGTGGTGTCCGGGCCGCTGGCGAACTTCCTGCTCGCCATCGTGCTGTACTGGGCGTTGTTCGTGCACGGCGTGCCCGGCGTGAAGCCCGTGCTTGGCGAGGTTCCGCAGGGCACTCCGGCGGCCAGCGCGCAGATGCAGGCGGGTGAAACCATCACGCACATCAATGGCGAAGCAGTCCCAAGCTGGCAGGATGCACGCTGGCTGCTGCTGGACCTTGCTTTGCAACAGTCTGAGGTGCAGATCGAGGGGCGCGGCGCGCAGGGCGAACGCCTATCCCATGTGCTCGATATGCACGGACTGGAGGCCAAGGACCTCGACGGCGAGTTCCTCGACAAGCTGGGGCTGCACTTGTACCAGCCGGTCATCCCGCCCGTGATCGGCCAGGTCGCCGAAGACAGCGTGGCGCAGCGCGCCGGGCTGCGGCAGGGCGATGAAATTTTTCGGGCCAACGGCGCTGCGGTGCAGCGCTGGAACGATGTGGTCGCAGTGGTACGCGCCCATCCGGAACAGGCGGTACAGTTCGACATCCGGCGCGGCGAAGCGACCTTGAGCGTAGCACTCGTGCCGCAGGCTGTGGAGGAGGGGGGCAAGCGGATCGGCAAGATCGGCGCGGCCCCGCAGGTCGACAAGGCGGCGTGGAAGGCGATGCTGACCGAGGTGAGCTATGGCCCGCTTGATGCCGCCGGGCAAGCTCTGCGCAAGACCTGGGAGACTTCCGTCATCAGCCTGAAGATGCTGGGCAAGATGGTGCTGGGCGAAGTGTCGATGAAGAACCTGAGCGGGCCGATCACCATTGCCGACTATGCGGGGCAGTCGGCCGGAATGGGCATCGTGGCTTACCTTGGCTTCCTGGCACTGATCAGCATCAGCCTGGGCGTGCTGAATCTGTTGCCCATCCCCTTATTGGACGGCGGTCACTTGCTGTATTATGTCGCCGAGTTGGTAAAGGGGAGTCCGGTCTCCGAGCAGGCTTGGGAGATCGGTCAGAGGATCGGCATTGCGTTGCTCGGCACGCTGATGGTTTTTGCCATATATAACGATATAAATCGCCTTATTTCAGGGTAGAAAATGAAATTGAAAAAACTGGCGGGATTGATCTCCCTGCTTTGCATGTCTCCTGCTTGGGCAATCGAACCATTCACTGTCACAGACATCCGCGTCGAAGGCATCCAGCGTACCGAGGCCGGTACGGTGTTCAGCTATCTGCCGGTCAAGGTCGGCGACACCATGGACGACCAGCAGGCGGCGGCGGCGATCCGCGCCCTGTATGCCACCGGATTCTTCAAGGATGTGCGCCTGGAGGTCGAGCAGGGCGTGCTGATCGTGCTGGTGCGCGAGCGTCCGTCGATCGCCAGTATCGAACTCAACGGCATCAAGGATTTCCCCAAGGACCAGCTCAAGGACAACATGAAGTACGTGGGGCTGGCCGAGGCACGCATCTTCGACAAGGGAGCACTCGATAAGGCGGTCCAGGAACTGAAGCGCCAGTATGTGGCGCGCGGCAAGTACGGCGTAAGCGTGAACACCACCGTCACCGAACTGGAGCGCAATCGCGTGGCCATCGCGTTCAACGTGGTGGAAGGCGAGGTCTCCAAGATCAAGCAGATCAACCTCGTCGGCAACCAGGCATATACGGAAAAAGAACTGCTCGATTTGATGAAGCTCAATACGTCCGACTGGATGAGCTGGTTCAGCAAAAACGACCAGTATTCCAAGCAGAAGCTGTCGGCCGACATGGAGGCGATGCGCTCGTTCTACATGGACAGCGGATATCTGGAATTCAACATCGATTCCACGCAAGTTTCGATCACGCCCGACAAGAAAGATATCTACATCACCATCAATCTTACCGAGGGGCCGAAATATACCGTTTCGAAAGTCGGCGTGTCGGGCAACACCATCGTTCCCAAAGAAGAGATCGAGAGCCTGATCCAGGTGAAGGCGGGAGACACATTCTCGCGCAAGGCGCTGACCGAGACCAGCAAGAAGGTCGGAGAACGTCTGGGACAGGAGGGTTATGCCTTCGCCAATGTGAATGCGGTTCCCGAAATGGACAAGGAAAAGCATGAGGTGGCATTCAACTTCGTGGTCGATCCGGGGCAGCGGGTGTATATCCGCCGCATCAACATCGCCGGCAACGATAAGACGCGCGACGAGGTGATCCGCCGAGAGTTCCGCCAGGTCGAGGGCGCGTGGTTTGACATGGAGAAGATCAAGAAATCCAAGCAGCGCGTGGACAAGCTGGACTTCTTTTCCGAGGTGAACGTGGAAACGCCGCCGGTGCAGGGTGCGAGCGATCAGATGGATGTGAATGTCTCGATCAAGGAAAAAAACACCGGCAATCTTTCGGTGGGGGCGGGTTTTGCTCAGGGCGAGGGGTTGTCGCTGAACGCCGGGATCAGCCAGGCCAATCTGTTCGGTAGCGGCAACCATGCTGCGGTGCAGCTCAATACCGGCAAGGTCAACCAGGTCTATTCGTTTTCCTATACCAATCCTTATTTCACCGACGACGGCGTGAGCCGTGGCTTTGATCTTTATAAACGCAACACCGATTCGACCAGCACGGCAGTGAGTCAGTATTCCTCTCATACCTTGGGTGGCGGTGTGCGCTTTGGCGTGCCGATTGCCGACGAAGAGACGATTAGTTACGGCCTGTCGTTCGAACGGACGCAACTGGGCTTGCAGCAAAACGCTCCGGCGCGCCTGACCCAATACGTCAATACCTTCGGCGCAACTAACAGCAATCTCCTGGGTACGATAGGCTGGGGCCGTGACAGCCGCGACAGCGCGATCTATACGACCGACGGGACGGTGCAGCGCGCATTCGCCGAGGTTGCCCTGCCGGTGCTGGATATGCGTTATTACAAATTGAACTACCAACACCAGTGGTTCTATCCGGTGAGCACCGATGTTACCCTGATGCTGAACGGCGAGGCCGGCATCGCGGGCGGTTATGGCGGCAAACCGCTGCCGTTCTTCAAGAACTTCTACGGAGGCGGTATCGGTTCGGTGCGCGGCTATGATTCCAATTCGCTGGGGCCGCGCGATGCGACTAATGCCGTGCTGGGAGGTACGCGTCGCGTGGTCGGTAATGCGGAACTGCTGATTCCGTTCCCCGGAATCAAGGAAAAGTCCGTACGCCTGAGCGGGTTCGTCGACGGTGGTGCAGTATATGGTCCGGGCGATCTGCCCGGCAGTGCGGGTTTGCGCTATTCCGCGGGTGCAGCTGTTACCTGGATTTCGCCGGTAGGGCCGATCAAGTTCAGTTATGCCGTGCCGCTCAACCAGCAGCAAGTGGATAGACTGCAAAAGTTCCAGTTTAGTCTGGGGCAGATATTCTGATGTTTAAGGAGTTAATGATGAAAACAGTGATCAATGCAGGGCTTTTGTCCATCCTGCTGGGCATGGGAATGGCAGCACAGGCCGCGGACTTCAAGGTGGGGGTGGTGGACACAGAGCGCGTGTTGCGTGAGTCTGCACCAGCGATGAAGGCGGAAAAGAAGATCGAGAAGGAATTTTCCGGGCGCGACCAGGAAATCAAGAAGCTGATGAAGCAAGCGAAGGAGACGCAAGCCCTGTTGGAGAAGGAAAGCGGCACGCTGTCGGACGCCGATCATCGCAACAAGGAGCGCGAGCTGACTGCCATGAACGTGAACCTGCAGCGCATGCAGCGCGAGTTCCGTGAAGACCTGAACCTGCGCAAGAACGAGGAGCTGGCTGTCGTGCTGGAACTGGCCAACAAGGCGATCCAGTCCATCGCAGAAGCGGAAAAATACGACCTTATCCTGCAGGAAGCGGTGTACCGCAATCCCAAGATCGACATCACCGACAAGGTGATCAAGCATCTCGCCGTCGAAAAGACCGACGCCAAGTAAGCAGCCAGCAGGATGAAAGTTTCCTATCGGTTGGCTGACATCGCGGCGCAACTTGGCGGGCGCGTGCTGGGCGACGGCGAGCTGCGCGTCGCCCAGGTCGCGACGCTGGATAACGCGCAATCTCAGCACATCAGCTTCCTGACCAACAGCAAGTACCGCTCGCAACTCGCCACGACGAAAGCGGGCGCTGTCATCGTCGGCGAGGCGGATGCCGATGCGACCGAGTTGCCGCGTATCGTTTCGAACAATCCCTATGCCTATTTCGCCAAGGTCTCGGCCCTGCTCAATCCGTTGCCGCAAAGCAAGCCGGGCGTGCATCCGGCAGCGGTGATCGGCGAAGGTGCGCTTATCGACCCGACGGCAAGTATCGCTGCGACCGCGGTGATCGGCGAAGGCGCGGTGATCGGTGCAAATTCGGTGATCGGCGAAGGTTGCTGCATCGGCGCGAATGTGGTGATCGGTCACCGTGCGCGCCTGTACCCACGCGTGACGATCTATCGCGATTGCGTGATCGGTGACGACCTGATCGCGCATTCCGGCGCGGTGATCGGTTCGGACGGTTTCGGCTTTGCGATGGAAGAGGGACGCTGGATCAAGATCCAGCAGATCGGACGTGTGGTGATCGGCAACGACGTCGAGATCGGCGCGAACACCACCATCGACCGCGGTGCGCTGGACGACACCGTGATCGAGGACGGCGTGAAGCTGGACAACCAGATCCAGGTCGCGCATAACGTGCGCATCGGCGCGCATACCGCCATCGCCGGCTGCGTCGGCATCGCCGGCAGCGCCACCATCGGCAAGTATTGCCGCATCGGCGGCAGCGCCGGCATCCTGGGGCATCTGCAGATCGCGGACCACGTCGAGATCGCCTCGTTCACCCTGATAGGAAAGTCCATTCCAGAGCCGGGCAGTTATGCCGGGATCATGCCCTTCAGCAGGAACGACGAGTGGCGCAAGAACGCCGTGCACATGCGCCATCTGGACGACATGGCGAAACGCCTTAAGAAGCTTGAAAAAGAAATCGAATCATTGAAAGGAAAGAACGCATGAGCACCACCATGGACATCCACGCCATTCTCGAGAGCCTGCCGCACCGTTACCCCTTCCTGCTGGTGGATCGAGTGCTGTCGGTCGAACCGGGCAAGGAGATCGTTGCGCTGAAGAACGTCACCATCAACGAACCGTTCTTCCCCGGCCATTACCCTCATCATCCGGTGATGCCCGGCGTGCTGATCATCGAGGCGATGGCGCAGGTCGCGGCGCTGCTGTCGTTCAAGTCCATGGACAGCAAGCCGGACGAGAAATCGGTTTATTACTTCGCGGGCATCGACAACGCGCGCTTCAAGCGCCCGGTCAGCCCCGGCGACCAGTTGATCTTCAAGGTCTCGCTGACTCGCAGCATGCGCGGCGTGTTCAAGTTCGCCGCCACTGCCGAAGTGGACGGGCAACTGGCCGCCGAGGCTGAACTGATGTGCACGGTCAAATCGGTGGCGTGATGATCCATCCGACCGCTATCGTCCATCCGAACGCCAAACTTGCCGACGATGTCGAGGTGGGCGCGTATTCGATCATCGGCGAGCATGTCGAGATCGGCGCAGGTACGGTCGTCGGTCCGCATGTGGTGATCAACGGCCACACCCGTATCGGCAAGCACAACCGCATCTTCCAGTTCTGCTCGCTGGGCGAGATTCCGCAGGACAAGAAGTACGCCAATGAACCGACGCGGCTGGAAATCGGCGACCACAATACCATCCGCGAGTTCTGCACCTTCAACCTCGGTACGGCGCAGGATGTCGGCGTTACGCGTGTCGGAAACCACAACTGGATCATGGCCTACGTGCATCTGGCGCACGATTGCCAGGTCGGCAACCACACCATCTTCGCCAACAATGCGCAGCTGGCCGGGCACGTCCATGTCGATGACTACGCGATCCTCGGCGGTTTCACTGTGGTGCACCAGTTCGTCAGGATAGGCGCGCACATCATCACCGGTATGGGCACCATCCTGTTCAAGGATGTGCCGACCTACGTGCTGGCTTCCGGCAACCCCAGCGCGCCGCACGGCATCAACTCCGAGGGCTTGAAGCGGCGCGGCTTCTCCAGCGAGGCGATCATGGCGATCAAGCGCGCCTACAAGACGCTGTACAAGTCGGGCCTCAGCCTCGAAGAGGCAAGGGCCGAGATCGAATCGCAGGTCGCGGAACATGCCGAGCTGCAGCCGCTGGCAGAGTTCCTCGCCACATCGGAACGGGGCATAGTCCGTTAACGGATCGTTTCAGGATTTTTCCATGCAGCAGAAAAAAATCGTAATCGGCATCGTCGCGGGCGAAGCGTCCGGCGACCTGCTCGGCAGTCACCTGATCGAGGCGCTGAAGGATGCGCGGCCGGATATCCACTTCGTCGGCATCGGCGGCCCCAGGATGCAATCCGCGGGGATGAATGTGCTGTTCCCGATGGAGAAGCTCGCCGTCCGCGGCTACGTCGAAGTGCTGCGCCATTACCGCGAGATCGTCGGCATCCGCCGCAAACTGCGCACGTACTTTCTGGACAACCGCCCGGACCTGTTCATCGGAGTGGATGCGCCGGACTTCAACCTCGATCTCGAGCTCGCGCTCAAGCAGCGCGGCATTCCCACCGTCCACTATGTCAGCCCGTCGATATGGGCGTGGCGCGGCGAGCGCATCAACAAGATCAAGCGCGCCGTGACGCACATGCTGGCGTTGTTCCCGCACGAACCCAAGCTGTACCGGGAGGCCGGCGTGCCGGTGGATTACGTCGGCCATCCGCTCGCCGACATGCTGCCGGACTATCCCAAGCGTGCCGAGATGCGCGAGACCATGCGTATCCCGCTGTCGGCAAAGGTATTCGCCTTCCTGCCGGGCAGCCGCCAGAGCGAGGTGAAGCAACTCGCGCATACCTATATCGAGACCGCGAAGCTGGTGCTGCAGCAGATACCCGATGCGCGTTTCCTCGTGCCGCTGGTCAGCCGCGAGACGCGAGGCATCTTCGAGCAAGCCCTCTACGATTGCGATGCCGAACAATTGCCGATCACGCTGTTGTTCGGCCACGCGCAGGACGCGATGGTCGCCGCCGACGGCGTGCTGGTCGCGTCGGGCACGGCCACGCTGGAATGCGCCTTGCTCAAGCGCCCGATGGTCATCACCTATCGCATGCCCGCGCTCTCCTGGTGGCTGATGAAGCGCAAGAGCTACCAGCCTTACTACGGTCTGCCCAACATCCTGTGTGAGCGTTTCATCGTGCCCGAGTTGATGCAGGAGGACGCCACGCCGGAAAACCTGACGCAGGCCTTGCTTAACCTTGTCAACGACAAGGAAGCCGTGGCCCAACTCGAAGAAACCTTCCACGAATTGCACCGCACGCTGCGCCAGAACACCGCGCAGAAAGCGGCGGCGGCCATCCTGCCTTACCTTCCCGCATGACGGGGACCATCCTCATCTGCGGCGTGGACGAAGCGGGCAGGGGCCCGCTGGCCGGGCCGGTGAGCGCGGCGGCGGTGATCCTCGACGAGGCGAATCCCATCGAAGGGCTGGCCGATTCCAAGAAGCTATCGGAAAAACAGCGCGACCTGCTCGCCCCCGTCATCCGCGAACGCGCGCTGGCCTGGGCGGTGGCCTATGCCGAGGTCGGCGAGATCGACAGCCTCAACATCCTGCAAGCCACGCTGCTGGCGATGAAGCGCGCCGTGCTGGCTTTGCCCGTGCAGCCGCATCAGGTGCTGGTGGACGGCCTGTATTGCCCAAAGACCGGCATTCCCAGTGAGGCCATCGTCAAGGGCGACAGTAAGGTCGCGGCCATCTCGGCTGCCTCTATCCTCGCGAAGACCGCGCGCGACGAACTGATGCTGCAACTGCACGATCAGTATCCGCACTACGGCTTCGCCGTGCACAAGGGCTACCCGACCGCAGTACACCTGGCCGCGTTGCGCGAGCACGGTGTCAGCGACGTGCACCGCAGGAGCTTCAAACCGGTACGCGAGCTGTTGCAGCACTCCCAGCAAAATATCTTCTGAGGCGACCATGGCATTCTTCAAGCTCATCCATCTGATCGCCGTGCTGGTCTGGGTCGGCGGCATGTTTTTCGCCTACATGGTGTTGCGTCCTGCCGCCGTCGAGACACTCCAGCCGCCGGAACGCCTGCGCCTGTGGGATTGCGTGTTCCGCCGCTTCTTCAACTGGGTATGGGGCGCTATCGGTGTCATCCTCGTCAGCGGCCTGTACATGATCTACCAGTATGGCGGCATTGCCCATGCACCTCGCCACGTGCATCCCATGCTGGCGCTGGGACTGGTGATGATGGGGATCTACGGCTATGTGTTCTTCGCCTGCTATGTGCCACTCAGCCTGCATGTCTCCAAACAGCGCTGGAAGGAGGCGGGCGAGATACTGGGCAAGATACGCAAGCTGGTCGCGGTGAACCTGACGCTGGGAGTGATAACGACGGGCGTCGCGGTGTACGGGGTCTGGGGTTAGAAAATACTGATAAATCCTCCGTTCGTGGTGAGCTTGTCGAACCATGAACGGAGGATTTCGGAAACTCACCCTTCGACAAGCTCAGGGCGAACGGCTCTATTCTCCTAACTCCATCCGCCTGATGTAATGGCAGGTGTAGCCCAAGGGATGCTTGACCAGATATTTCTGGTGGTATTCCTCGGCGCGGTAGAACTTTTTGAACGGCACGACCTCGGTCACCACCTTTGCCTTCCAGTCGCCTGAGTCATCCACGGTCCTGATGACTTCCTCCGCCGTGCGCCTCTGTTCTTCGCTCACGTAGAAGATCGCCGATCGGTATTGTGTGCCCGTATCGTTGCCTTGCTGGTTGCGCGTCGTCGGGTTGTGCATGCGGAAGAATTCGAACAGCAGGTGGCGGTAGGTCAGCTGCCTGGGATCGAACACGATCTTCAGCGATTCGGCATGGCCCGTGCGCCCGGTCTTCACGATGTCATAGGTCGCATTCGGAATCTCGCCGCCGGTGTAGCCGACTTCGGTCTCCAGCACGCCGGGTATCTGGCGCACAAGTTCCTCCATCCCCCAGAAGCAGCCGCCGGAGAGGTAGGCGGTTTGGTTTGATTCGTTGGTCATGGGGACTCCTTTCGCTAGTGCGGCGGTTGAGAATAGCAGGATGAGGAGAGGGAGGAGGCGGAGGGGCATTGGTATTAGCGTCCTAGTTCAGGGCGAGCCGCGGTAGGTGGAGCCCTCCCTGAAAATGCCGGATTAGCCATCTAGCGAACATTTGTGGCAACCCAGTCACGAAGCTTGTTAGCCAGCTTGGCAAGCTCGGGGAAAATAAGCAATGACGCATGAACTGCTTCCGGCTCAATCGGTTGAACACTCGTCGGATGACCCGCCTCGTTACGTGTAGCTCGAATCTGCTGGGTAAACGCAGACCAGTAGGACTCGTATTCTTCTCGCAGCTTTTCGGGAAATTGCCGTTGCACGCTATCAAAGTAGGAACGCAAGGAGTTTAGGATGGTCTTTACCCGCCAATCATCGAGATTCCGCGGAAGTGTTTGGTCCGCCGAACGTAGGCGTTCAAGAAGTAAATCGCGCAATTCAATCACAAGGCTTTCAGCCGCTGCTCCAACCATCACAGCAGCTGCTTTGTGGGACGAAGATACGTAACAATCAAGCGCTTCAGAGATGTAGGAGGTTGCTACTGGATTTAGGTGTGCCGCTGAATTCAGGTGCCTAAGGTATCCGCTTGGATTGGCTGGGTCGTGACTGAGCCGTTCAAGTGCGGCGCGGCCACGATCTGTTACATGGCAGAAAGGCGGATTGGGGTTCGCTATATTGAAGCCCCAAGCAAGATACCCTGTACGGAACAACTCGTGCCACTGGGTAAGAAGGGCTTGCTCCAACTCTGTATTGAATGCGGCACCAAGTGCGCGAGCCGCCGCCTGCAAAATTGAGCCAGACTGCAAGCTGCTATCAATGGGACTACGTGGACTCTGTTCCTCAATGGCTCTAAGGAGCGTTTCGCGGATATTTAGGGCGGTTGGAGGCGTCATGTCAGATGGCTAACGTAAATTAGGGAAACCACTGTACGTATAAACTGCTTCATGATTTGCGTCCCGTTAATTGCTTTGACCGGGCAAAACATAACATGGCACAGGCTGCCCACGAAAGCGGCTTTGCGGCGCGCATAGAAGCTTGTGGCTCCGGCCGCTCGCGTTGCGAGCTTAACCTGTGCAGGCACAGGTTAGCCTGCGCCGTAAAAGGGCCACCGCTTAGCGGCGTTCCTTTTTCATGGCCTGAGCAGCTTCACGTTTCGCATCCCGATCACGTTCAGTGGCCCTTTTATCATGCTGCTTCTTGCCCTTGGCCAGGCCGATCTCGAGTTTGACGCGGCCGCCCTTGTAGTGCATGTCCAGCGGCATCAGGGTGTAGCCGGCGCGCTGCACCTTGCCGATGATCTTGTCGATCTCGTGGGCGTGCAGCAGCAGCTTGCGGCTGCGGGTGGGGTCGGGGTGGATGTGGGTGGAGGCGTTCTGCAAGGGGCTGATGTGCGAGCCGATCAGCCAGAGTTCGCCGTCCTTGACGACGACGTAGGCTTCCTTCACTTGCACGCGCCCGGCGCGGATGGCTTTGACCTCCCAGCCTTCGAGCATGAGGCCGGCTTCGTATTTGTCCTCGATGAAGAAATCGTGGAAGGCCTTCTTGTTCTGGATGATGCTCATGAAACAGATGAGTTTTATAGTGTGTTCGGCTATTCTACCAGCCTTTGGATTTGCGGCTTTAACAAGCAATGGCTTTAGTTGAGAAAACGGTACTGGTCGCGCACAGCGCGGAGCAGATGTTCAACCTGGTGGATCGTGTGGAGGAATACCCGCAGTTCCTGCCCTGGTGTGGAGGGGCGAGCGTCGTCGAGCAGGATGGGACGACGGTGCATGCCACGGTGCACATCGATTACCACCATCTCAAGCAGCATTTCACCACCGAAAACGTGCGCACGCCGCCGTACCGGATCGAGATGACCCTGCTGGATGGGCCGTTCCAGCATCTGGACGGCAGCTGGCAGTTCATCCCATTGAGCGACGAAGCCTGTAAAATAGAGTTCCGGTTGCACTACGAATTCTCCAGCAAGCTGCTGGAAAAGCTGGTGGGGCCGGTGTTCCATTTCATAGCCAACAGTTTCGTGGATGCTTTCATCCACCGTGCAGAGAAGATTTATACGGACTTATGAGCGAAAAGATCAATATCGAAGTGGTGTATGCCCTGCCGCACGAGCAGGCGCTGCTCCGGCAGCAGGTTCTGCCGGGTACGACAGTAAAAGAGGCGATCCTGGCCAGCGGCCTGTTGCAGAAGTATCCCGAGATCGACCTGGCTACCAGCAAGCTGGGCATCTTCGGCAAGCTGACCAAGGCCGACACCGTGTTGCGCGAGAAGGACCGCATCGAAATCTACCGCCCTCTGATTGCCGATCCCAAGGAAGTGCGCCGCAAGCGCGCGGAAGAGGGGAAGGTCATGAAGAAGGGTGGCGGCGACGCCGCCGAGGCGTGATGCTGGATTACGACCTGCACTGCCATTCCAGCATTTCCGACGGCACGCTGACTCCGGCCCAAGTGGTGGAACGCGCCGCCGAACGCGGCGTGAAGGTGCTTGCATTGACCGATCACGACGACACGGACGGGCTGGACGAGGCGCGCGCCGCCGCCGCTCAGCGCGGCATGGGCTTCATCAACGGCGTGGAGATCTCCGTGTCGTGGCGCAGCCATACCTTGCACATCGTCGGCCTGGACATCGATCCCGCGTATCCGCCGCTGGCGGCGGGACTCGCCAGCGTTCGCAGCGGGCGCGGCGAACGAGCGCAACAGATGGCTGACTCGCTGGCCAAGGCCGGCATCGGCGGCACGCTGCAGGGTGCCTACCGTTATGCGGCCAATCCCAACATCATCGGCCGCACCCATTTTGCGCGCTACCTGGTCGAGGCCGGGCATTGCAAGGACGTGAAGAGCGTGTTCAATCGCTACCTGGTGAAGGGCAAGCCCGGCTATGTGCCGCACCAGTGGGCGAACCTGGCGGATGCGGTGAGCTGGATACGCGGCAGCGGCGGCATCGCGGTGTTGGCGCATCCTGGCCGATACATGGTCGGGCGCAACAGCATGGGCAAGAAGACCATGCGCGAGTTGCTGAACGAGTTCGTCGAGTGCGGCGGGCAGGCGCTCGAGGTGGTGACCGGCAGCCACACGCCGGAGCAATACGCCGAGTTCGCGCGTTATGCCGAAGAGTTCAAGCTGCTGTGTTCATGCGGATCGGATTTCCACGGGCCGGGCGAGAGCTGGCGCGACATGGGGCGGCTGCCGGACCTGCCGCTGGGCTGCCGGCCGGTGTGGGAACGCTGGGAGCATGCTTCCGCCCTGAAGGTGGCCTGATGTCGCAGTTCTTCACCATACATCCGGACAATCCCAACGCGCGCCTGATCCGCCAGGCGGCGGCGATGCTGCGCGAAGGTGCGGTGATCGTCTATCCCACCGACTCCGGCTATGCGCTGGGCTGCCATCTCGACGACAAGGACGCCGTGGCCCGCATCCGCGAGATACGCGGGGTGGACGACAAGCACCACATGACGCTGGTGTGCCGCGACCTCTCGGAGATATCGCGCTATGCGCGGGTGGACAACAGCAAGTTCAAGATGCTTAAAGGCAACACGCCGGGCAGCTATACTTTCATCCTGGAGGCGACCAAGGAAGTGCCGCGCCGTTTGCAGCATCCCAAGCGAAGCACCATAGGCATCCGCATCCCGGATCATCCGGTGGCGCTGGCGCTGCTGGAAGAGCTGGACGAGCCCTTGCTGAGTTCCACGCTGATCCTGCCGGACGAACACCATCCGCTGACCGACGTGGATGAGATACGCGAACTGCTCGAGCGGCGCGTAGACCTGATCATCGAGGGCGGTGCGGTCGGGCTGGAATCGACCACGGTCATCGACCTGACCGGAGACGCGCCGGTGCTGGTGCGCCGCGGCAAGGGCGACGTCGCGCCATTCGGAATCGAGGAATAAATGGACCAGATCATCCTGACCATCAGTCTTGCGGCGATCCCGGTGCTGTTCGCCATCACGTTGCACGAGGCGGCGCACGGCTATGTGGCGCGACATTTCGGCGACATGACCGCGTACCAGCAGGGACGCATCAGCCTGAACCCGATGCGCCACATCGACCCTATCGGCACGGTGCTGGTGCCGCTGATCACATTGTTGCTGCCGGGGGGCTTCCTGTTCGGCTGGGCCAAGCCGGTGCCGGTGAATTTCGCCGCGCTGCGCCATCCCAAGAAGGACATGCTTTGGGTGGCGATCGCCGGGCCTGCGTCCAATCTGGTGATGGCACTGGGCTGGGCGCTGCTCTACAAGCTGGCGTGGACATTCCCCGACAATTATTTCGCCGAGCCGTTGATGGGGATGGCCGAGTGGGGGATCAAGATCAACGTCGTGCTGATGGTGCTGAACATGCTGCCGCTGCCGCCGCTGGACGGCGGGCGTGTCGCGGTCAGCCTGCTGCCGCACCGCCAGGCTTTCCAGCTGGCGAAGATCGAGCCCTACGGCATGTTCATCCTGATCTTCCTGGCGATCACGCCGGTGCTGAGCATGATATTGATGCCGCTGGTGCAGTTGATGTACAAGTTGATTTCGTTGTTGTTTGGACTTTGAGGAACTATGTTTGCTGATCGTGTGTTATCGGGTATGCGTCCCACCGGAAGTTTGCATCTGGGGCATTACCACGGGGTGTTGAAGAATTGGGTGCAGATGCAGCACGAATACGAATGCCTGTTCTTCGTGGCCGATTGGCACGCGCTGACCACGCATTACGACAACCCCCAGATCATCGAGCAGAGCGTGTGGGACATGGTGGTCGACTGGCTCGCGGCGGGTGTCGATCCCGCGCACGCCACGCTGTTCATCCAGAGCAAGGTGCCCGAGCATGCCGAGCTGCACCTGCTTCTGTCTATGATCACGCCGCTGGGCTGGCTGGAGCGCGTGCCGACCTACAAGGACCAGCAGGAAAAGCTCACCGAGAAGGACCTTTCCACATACGGCTTCCTCGGCTATCCGCTGCTGATGAGCTCCGATATCCTGATCTACCGCGCCACCCATGTGCCGGTCGGCGAGGACCAGATCCCCCATCTCGAATTCACCCGGGAACTGGCGCGGCGTTTCAACCACATGTACGGGCGCGAGCCCGGCTTCGAGGAGAAGGCGGAGGCCGCGGTCAAGAAGCTCGGCAGCAAGAAGGCCAAGCTCTATGCCGAGCTGCGCGTGCGCTTCCAGGAACAGGGCGACGATGAGGCGCTGCTGTCCGCCAAGGCGCTGCTGGACGAGCAGCAAAGCCTGAGCCTGGGGGATCGCGAACGGCTGTTCGGTTACCTCGAGGGCGGCGGCAAGATGATCCTGTCCGAGCCGCAGGCGATACTCACCGCCGCCTCGCGCATGCCGGGGCTGGACGGGCAGAAGATGTCCAAGTCCTACAACAACACCATCACGTTGCGCGAGGACGAAGCCAGCGTGACCAAGAAGATCCGCACCATGCCCACCGATCCGGCACGCATCCGCCGCACCGATCCCGGCACGCCGGAAAAGTGCCCGGTGTGGTCGCTGCATCAGGTGTATTCCAGCGAGGACACCAAGCAATGGGTGCAGAAGGGCTGCACCAGCGCGGGTATCGGTTGCATCGAGTGCAAGCAGCCGGTGATCGAAGGCGTGCTGGCGGAACAGCGCCCGATGCGCGAACGCGCGCAGCTGTATCTGGACGATCCGGCGCTGGTGAAGAACATCATCGCCGACGGCTGCGAGAAGGCGCGCAAGCTGGCTGGCGAGACCATGCGCGACGTGCGCGAGGCGATGGGACTGAGCTACAGTTAAAAAAATGATGGCCGGCGAACAGCTCCCTTTGCATCCCGTCGCACGCATCCACGGCGAGCCACTGCTGGAGCTGCCGCAGGATCTGTACATCCCGCCGGATGCTCTGGAGCTGGTGCTGGAAAGCTTTCAGGGGCCGCTCGATCTGCTGCTGTACCTGATCCGCAGGCACAACCTCGACGTGCTGGACATCCCGATGGCGGAACTGACCCGGCAGTACATGGGCTACATCGAGATGATGCAACAGCACCGACTGGAGCTGGCCGCCGAATACCTGTTGATGGCTGCGGTGCTGATCGAGATCAAGTCGCGCATGCTGCTGCCTCGCCCGCCGAAGATCGGCGAGGAAGAGGGCGGCGAAGACCCGCGCGCAGAACTGATGCGCCGCCTGCTCGAATACGAACAGATGAAACTGGCCGCGCAGAAGCTCAACGAGCTGCCGCAGGTCGGGCGCGACTTCGAGATCGTGCAGGTACTGATCGAGCGCACCGTTCAGGAACGCTTGCCGCAAGTCGGCGTGGAAGATCTGCGCCAGGCATGGCTGACGATGCTGGCGCGCGCCAAACTCAACAAGCACCACAAGGTGCGCCGCGAACAACTCTCTGTGCGCGAGCAGATGACGCATGTGCTGCGTTGCCTGCAGGGCGGAGAGTACGTTCCGTTCGATCAGCTTTTCGATTTCGAAGGCGGCATACCGAAACTGGTCGTCACCTTCATTGCCATCCTCGAACTGGCGAAGGAATACCTGGTCGAGATCCAGCAAAGCGAAACATTTGGGAGCATCTATGTCCGGACAAGCCGAGCCGTTACCGAAGAGTGAAACCGCCTCCTCCGTGGAGGCCGTCGCCGATGCCGGGGATATCCGTGTTGATCTGTTCGGCGGAAGGATGGACAAGGAACAGTTCAAGCGCATCCTCGAAACGGCGCTGCTGACCAGCACGGAGCCGCTGCCGGTCTCGGAATTGAAGAAGCTCAGCGAGGTGTCGCTGGATAACAAACAGATGGAAGCGCTGCTCGAGGAACTCGCGCAGGACTGGCAGGGCCGCGGCGTGGAGCTGACTCGAGTGGCGAGCGGCTGGCGTTTCCGCGCAAGACCGGAGATGCAGCAATACCTCGACCGGCTGAACCCGCAGAAGCCGCCGCGCTACTCGCGCGCCGTGCTGGAGACACTTGCCATCGTCGCCTATCACCAGCCCGTTACGCGCGGCGACATCGAGGAGATCCGCGGCGTGGCCGTGTCATCCCAGATTCTGAAGACGCTGGAGGCGCGCGGCTGGGTGGAGGTAGTCGGCACGCGCGATGCGCCGGGTAAGCCGGAACTGTTCGCCACCACTAGGCAGATGCTCGACGACCTCAACCTGCGCACGCTGAGTGATCTGCCGTCCCTGCAGGAGATCGGCGCGCTGCTGGAACAGGAAACGGCGGCGGAAACCATGTCTGCGCCAGCGCCTGCGCCCAAGCTGGCGCCACCGCCAGAATCCAAACCGTCCCGATCTGATGGCGCTCCTGAGGGGTGGCCGTTTGCGCCCAGTGATGCGGCTGATGCCGGGGCGTAATTCGTAGGGCGCGATTCATCGCAACCCTACACAGAAAAATATCGAGAAATGAAACTGATCCAGTCCCGCGACAACCCGTTTTTCAAAGACATCGTCAAGCTCGCCGGTTCGGCGCGGCAGCGTGCCAAGGCGGGGCAGACGCTGCTCGATGGTACGCATCTGCTCTCGGCTTATCTGGATGCCGGCAAACAGCCGTTGCACATCCTGCTGAACAGCGTGGCGCTGAAAGATGACGAGGTCGAGGCCTTGCTCAAGCGTGCCGTTGGCGTGCCGATGACCCAACTCGACGACAAGCTGTTCGCCGAACTCACCGAGCTGAAGACGCCGACCGGCCTGCTCGCGCTGGTCGAGATTCCGCAGCCGCTACCCGCCGACAGTCGTTTTGCGCTGTTGCTGGAAGACATCCAGGACCCGGGCAACCTCGGTTCGATGCTGCGCTCGGCGGCGGCGGCGGGCTGCGATGCGGTGTACCTGTCCAAGGGCTGCGCCGACGCATGGTCGCCACGGGTGTTGCGCGCGGCGATGGGCGGGCATTTTGCGCTGTCCATTTACGAGTCGGCAGACTTGATTTCGGTCGCGGCAACGCTGCCGGGAACCGTCTTTGCGGCTTCGCTGAACGGCGATGCCGGTCTGTACGACTGCGACCTCGAAGGCGATATCGCCTTCGCGATAGGCAACGAGGGAGCGGGGCTGTCTCAGGCCTTGCAAGCTGCGGCCTCGCGGCGTTTCACGATCCCCATGCCCGGAAAAGTCGAGTCGCTGAATGCGGCTGCGGCTGCTGCAGTCTGCTTGTTCGAGGCGGTGCGCCAGCGCCGCTAGCGATGTAACGATTTCTGTTGCACCAGCGTAGTGGCGATCTCTTCCACCGACATGCTGGTGACATCCAGGAACGGGATGTCGAAACGGCGCATCAGGTTCTCCGCCTGCTTCACTTCAAGACGGCAATTCTCCAATGAGGCATAGCTGCTGTTCGGCGCGCGCTCGGTGCGGATCTGCTGCAACCGTTCGGGGCGTATGGTCAGGCCGTGCAGCTTGTTGTGCAGCGGCTTGAGCGCTGCCGGCAGTTCGTCCGCCCCGAAGTCCTCCGGCACCAGCGGATAGTTGGCCGCATAGATGCCGAACTGCAGGGCTAGGTAGAGCGAGGTCGGCGTCTTGCCGCATCGCGACACGCCGATCAGCACGATGTCGGCGCGGTGCAGTTCGCGCGTGATGCCGCCGTCGTCGTGGTCGAGCGCATAGTTCACCGCATCCATGCGTGCTGTGTAGTTGCTGCCGGGGGCGTGCGAGCGGCCGATGGCATGCGATGGCGCGACGCCCAATTCCGTTTGTATCGGGGCGATGAACATCTCGAACAGATCGAGGAACAGCGCGCCGCTCCGGGCGATGATGTCGCGCACCTCGGGCAGGATCAGGGTGCTGAACACCAACGGGCGCTGGCCGTCGGTCCCGATCGCTGCGCGGATGCGTTCCACCGCTGCCCGAGCTTTTTCAGGCGTGTCGACATAGGGGAGGGTGATGCGCTTGAACTCGACACCCTCGAATTGCGCGAGCAGGCTGCGCCCCAGCATCTCGGTGGTCAGGCCGGTGTGGTCGGAAACGAAGAAGACGCTGCGTACAGGGGTCATGCTTTCCAGCCCTTGAATAATTCGCCTATCATGCGGGTGTTACCAACCAGCGTGGGGACGATCATGGATCGGCAGTATATCGTGTGGTTCGATGCGTTGCGCATGAGCGACGTGGGCAGGGTGGGCGGCAAGAACGCCTCTCTGGGGGAAATGATCGGCCAGCTCTCGCACCTGGGAGTGCGCGTGCCCGGTGGCTTTGCCACGACGGCCGAAGCCTTCCGCGAATTCCTCGCGCAGGGCGGGCTGGACCAACGCATCCGCGTACTGCTCGACAAGCTCGACGTGGCCGATACCGTGGCACTGGCCAAGGCAGGAAGTCAGATCCGCCAGTGGATCGTGGATACGCCCTTGCCGCCGCCGCTGGAACAGGCCGTCCGCGCGGCCCATGCGCGGATGGTACAAGAGGCCGGCGGCGAACCCCTGCTGGCGGTGCGATCCTCCGCCACGGCGGAAGACCTGCCCGACGCCTCGTTCGCCGGACAGCAGGAAACCTTCCTCAATATCAGCGGCGCGGGCAACGTGCTATCCGCCGTCCGTCTGGTGTTCGCCTCCCTGTACAACGACCGCGCCATCGCCTACCGCGTGCACCAGGGATTTGCGCATCACGATGTGGCGCTCTCCGCGGGCATCCAGCGCATGGTACGCAGCGACATCGGCGCTTCCGGCGTGATGTTCACGCTGGACACCGAATCCGGCTTCGATCAGGTGGTGTTCATTACCTCGGCCTACGGTCTGGGCGAGACGGTGGTGCAAGGTGCGGTGAACCCGGACGAGTTCTACGTATACAAGCCTGCGCTGAAGCTGGGAAGGAAGGCAGTGATCAGACGCAACCTCGGCGGCAAGGCGATCCGCATGATCTTCGGCGAGGGACAGGAAGCGGGGCGTTCGGTGCGCACGGTCGATGTACCCGAAGCGGAGCGCCAGCGTTTTTCCATCACCGATGCCGA